>CAYXVS010000077.1:0-11025 GCA_964468735.1 uncultured Anaerolineales bacterium
TCTTCGGGCGGTTCTGATTAGCAGAGGGTTTTCACATATTATTGCGGTTATTCTCGCAAACTGTCGGGGTTTCCCTTGCCTTTTAGCTTGAGTGGTGTATGATGAGCGTCGGTCGGTCTTATAGTCAGGGAGTCATTTAGTCCTTAGTCCATTAGTCACTGCGTCTTTAGTCTCTTAAGGTTGGGGGATGGAACCAAAACACTTTCTTGTCACAGGCGGCGCTGGATTTATCGGTTCTCATTTGGTGGATGCGCTCTTAGAGCAAGGGCACACGGTGACGGTTTTAGACAATCTCAGCACGGGCAAGCTCCAGAACATCGCGCATCGGATGTCGCATCCGCGCTTTCGATTTGTGCGCGGATCGATTTTAGATGCGCCGCTTATGGATCGCCTGGTCGCCGAAGCGGACAGCATCTATCACCTAGCAGCGGTGGTCGGCGTGAAGTACGTGGTGGATGATCCTCTCCAGGGGATGTTAGTCAACATCAAGGGCACGGAGATGGTTCTGGAAACCGCCCTCCGGCACGGACGCAAGGTGCTGATCGCCTCCAGCTCCGAAGTCTACGGGAAATCGACCCAGGTGCCGTTCCGCGAGACCGACAACTCCGTCTTCGGCCCGACCTCGATACCCCGCTGGTCGTATGCACTCTCCAAGACGCTGGATGAGCACTTCGCCTTCGCCTACCCCCGCCAACGCGGGCTGGCGACGGCGGCAGTGCGCTACTTCAACGCCTACGGCCCCCGCCTCGATCCACGCGGCTACGGCAGCGTCGTCGCGCGCTTCATCACCCAAGCCCTCACCGGCCAAAACCTCACCGTCTACGGGGATGGACAACAGACCCGCTCATTTACATTTGTCGAAGATACCGTGCACGGCACGATGGCCGCGATGTCGACGCCGGAGGGGGAAGGATTGGCGTTCAACATCGGGAACGCGCACGAGACCTCCATCGAGGCGCTGGCGCATCAGATTCGCGCCATCGTCGCGGCTGACGTCGATGTGGTCCGCGTGCCCTACACCCAAGCGTATGGCTCGGATTTCGAGGAGACCCGACGACGCCTGCCAGATAGTTCGCGCGCGGCGGAGGTACTGGGATTTCGGGCGGAGATTCCGTTAGATATTGGTTTACAGAAAACGATAGCATGGTTTGAGGAGCATCAAGATGAACTCATCTCGACTTAGCGCATTTTGTGATCGCGCCTTGGAGGCCGGCTGGCTTCTGGGCGTGACGATTACGCCGGTCTTTTTCAATGTCTATTCGAGTCGCGTCTTTGAGCCGGATAAGCTGACGACCCTGCGCGCATTGTCGTTGGTCATGGCTATTTTATGGCTCGTCCGCTTCTTAGAGGAGTGGATGCATGGAAAAAAACCCGTGAGATTTTCGTGGCAGACGCCAATGGTGTTGCCCGCGCTGCTCACGATGGGCATCTATCTCATCAGTTCGATCTTCTCGCTGGTGCCCTACACCAGCTTTATCGGGTCGTACCAACGACTCCAGGGGACGTACACCCTCTTCGGCTATCTGGTCATCTTCTTCGCGATCCTCACCAGTTTGCGGACGCGCGAACAGTTGAGCCGGCTGATGACGGTTCTCATCCTCAACAGCCTCCCGGTCTCACTCTACGGCATCATCCAGCACAACGGCCTGGATCCGCTGCCGTGGGCCGGCGATGTGCAGCGGCGCGTCGCCTCGAATATGGGCAACGCGATTTTCGTCGCCGCTTATCTGGTGATGATCGTACCGCTCACCATAGCGCGGATCATCCAGAGCTTCAACGACATCCTCTCCCGCGAGGAATCGCGCCTCACCGATATTTTCCGCACCTCGGCCTACATTTTTCTGCTGGCCGTGCAGTTGCTCACCATCTGGTACGCGCGCAGCCGTGGGCCTTGGTTGGGCATACTGGCCGGCGGATTCTTATTCCCCTACCTGGGATTTTTGATCCTCCAACGCCAGGCCGAACCGAAGGAAAAAGTCCTCGCAGACACCTCGCCTTTCAAGGATATACTGAAGGGCTTAGGCGTCGGCGTGGGCACATTGGCACTCTCCGGCGCGCTGTTGGGGCTATCCGTGTTGGCCATCGAGGGTAATACGGGCTTATACATCGGCGGCTTGTTGGCCGCGTTGAGCTTCGGCGGGATGTGGCTCTACTTCATCGTGGAGCGCATTGGGTGGCGCTGGCTGTGGATCAGTTGGGGCACGGTAGGGTTGGCGGCCGTCCTGCTAATCCTAAGCATCAACCTGCCAGGCCCGCTCCACGACGCGGCAATCGAGATCGAATCGATGCGCCGCTTAGCCCGCATCACGGAGCTACAACAAGGCACCGGTCAAGTCCGCGCTCTGATTTGGCAGGGCGCGCTGGATCTCGTCTCGCCCCATGAGCCGATTGAATTCCCCGACGGCAGCGGCGACAAGTTCAACGCGATCCGCCCGTTGATCGGCTACGGGCCGGAGTCGATGTATGTAGCATACAACTCATTCTATCCGCCGCTCCTGGGCCACTTTGAGTCGCGCACCGCCTCCCCAGATCGCTCCCACAATGAGACCTTAGATTCGATTGTGATTACCGGCGTGTTGGGATTAGGCGTCTATCTCTTCACCTTTGTCGGCTTCTTCTATTGGGGATTGCACTGGCTGAGCCTGTTGAAGAGCTGGCGGCAATTCTGGATGTTGCTCGGTCTAGATATATTTTTCTCCTTGCTCTTTTTCTTCATCGGCCTGCAAATGGATGGCGCCTACCTCTTCGTGGTGGCAATCCCCTTGGGCATTCTCGCCGGCACGATGGTCTATCTCACTCTCAGCGCCCTCACCTGGCTCTTCCAAGAGCACGGCCTAGAAGAAGACGCCGCAAGCTACCGCCCGCACCCGCACAGCATCCTGCTGATCGCGATTATCTCGGCGGTGATGGCGCACTTTATCGAGATCAACTTCGGGATTGCCATCGCGGCGACGCGCACGACCTTCTGGGCCTTCGCGGGGATGTTGGTCGCCCTGGGGTACGAATGGGTGCCGAGCTTACCGGCAGCCGGGCAGATTTTCACGCCGACCGAAGATGAGGAGGAGCAGAAAGACAAACGACCTAAGAAATCCCGCTCCTCCCGCCGCCGACGCAGCAAGCAGCCCCGCCGCTCGACCCAGCGCCTACTTTCGCCGTGGCTCTCCGGCGTGCTGGCGCTCTCGCTGACCGCTGCCTTCCTGCTGAGCACCTTGGCCTTTGATTTCATCAACAACCCAGAGCGACTGAGTGATTCCGGCGAGATTTTCGTCCGCTCGCTGACGATGAAGTATCATCCCGAAAAGACCACGTCTTACGGCGCGCTGGTGATTTTAGTCTTCACCTGGGTGCTGTTCGGCATCGTAGGCCTCGGCGAGTACGACCGCGAGGGGGTGTTCGATCAAGATCGAACGAAACGCTTGCTCATCGCCGCGATGACCTATGCCGGCCTTTCACTGATCGGCCTCTTGATCTTCGGCAGTATGATCTCCGGCTATCAAGCAAGCTTGACCCAGATCCAGGTAACGACGGTCGAAGGAGTCGTCGGCGTCGCCGAGACCCTGGCCTCGATGCTGGGGCAATATTACGGCTTGATTTTCTTTATGCTGGGGAGCATTGGATTGATCCTGCTCGGCGAGAAGCGACTGCCTCGCGAGTGGGGCGAACTGTGGACGCCGCTCGTGCTCCTCTTCTTGCTGCTCGGCAGCATCTTCGTGATCCGCAAGACAAATTACGATCTCATCCGCGCGGACATCATCTACAAGCAGGGCGGCTCTTTTGCCAATCAGAACAGCGTCAACGAGAAGCAAATCGGCATCCTGCACTACGAGCGCAGCATCGATTATGTCCCCCGCGAGGATTACTATTATCTCTTCTTGGGGAAGACTTACTTGGAATTGGCTCAGGGCCTGGGCAATGATGTCACGTTGGCCCAACGACAGGAGACCTTCCGCCAGACCGAGGAGATTCTCCTAGAAGCGCGTGAAATCAACCCGCTGAACACGGATCACAGCGCGAACTTGGCACGATTCTACAAATCCTGGGCGGCCCGCCTCACGTCGGAGATAGGCAACGAGGAGTTGAGTGAGGAACGGCGGGCGGAGTTGAAACAGCAACGAGCCGAGCTGCTCGACAAGTCGCTGGAGAATTACAACATCGCCCTGACCCTCAGCCCCAACAACGCCATCATCTGGAATGAGAAGGCGCAGTTGTATGCTATGGACCTGAACAACATGGATAAATTCCAGGAGACGATCTCGAAATCCTTGGAAATCGATCCAGAGTTCGGCACCACGTGGATGCTGTTGGGCGATATGAGTTCCTCGAATGGCAAGACGGACAAGGCGATCCAGGCCTATGAGAACGCGCTAGAATTCTCCTCCCGCAGCGAAAGGTGCACGATCCGGCGGGTGCTGGGCACCCTCTACGCCCAAGGGGAAGAATGGGACGAGGCGACGCAGACGTTGGAAGAGGCCGTCGAAGAGTGCGGCAACACTCGCTATGCGTGGGAGATGTATCGCGTCCTGGCGATCTCCTACGCTAATCAGGGTCAAGGCGCGGAGGCATTGCAAGCAGCGCAACAGGCGCTTGAGCTTGCGCCGGAGAATCAACAAGATCAGATCCAACAGTTGATCGAGACGTTGCAAACCCCGGTCGGGCCAGAAGCGCCGGAGGCGCCGCCAGAGGAATCAGGCTCTGATACAGGTTCGTAGCAGAAGGGCAGGAGGTCAAGGATGAGCGTCTATCTCGTGGTCTTTGCCGGCGTCCTCTTGATGGCCGTCATCGGGACGCCGCTCTCGCGCGCATTAGGCCTGCGCATGAACGCCGTGGATCAACCTGATCCCACACGAAAGGTCCATAAAATTGCAACGCCGCGTCTGGGCGGCGTTGCAATTTTCCTGAGCACGCTCATCGCGACGCTGCTGTTAGGTGGACGTTACAAGTTAGATCAGCTCGCCAGCATCTTGGTGGGCGCGACGCTGGTCTCGTTCTTGGGCTTGATGGACGACCGCTTTACGCTGAGCGCCAGCGTGAAATTGCTAGGGCAATTGTTGGCAGTCGGATTATTGCTCGTGACCGGCGTCCAGGTTGGCGCCTTCCCCACCCAGGTGCTGAACATCGCGGTGACGACCGTCTGGATGGTGGGCATCACCAACGCCATGAATCTGCTGGACAATATGGACGGGCTGTCCGGCGGCATCGCGGCCATTGCAGCGGGACACTTCGCGCTGATGTGCTCATTTAGCGGGCAATATCTGGTTGGCGCCCTTTCGGTCGCCGTGATGGCGGCGTGCATCGGGTTCCTGATCTACAATTGGAATCCCGCGACCATCTTTATGGGTGATTCGGGCAGCCTCTTTTTGGGGTTCACGTTGGGCGCGATCGGCATCAAATTGCGCTTTCCGCAAAATGTCGACTTTGTCACCTGGATGATTCCGGTGCTGGTGTTAGGCGTGCCGATCTTCGATACGACACTCGTCACGATCTCGCGCCTACGCCGGGGACTCAATCCCCTCACCACGCCGGGGAAGGATCACACATCGCATCGCCTGACCCACCCCGGATTGAACCGCCGCGAAGCCGTCTTAATTCTGTACATCGTCAGCTTCATCTTAGGGATGATAGCGCTGTTCGTCGTCCAAGCGTCCGTGTTAGAAAGCTATCTGATCGGCTTGGCGGTACTGATCGCGGGCCTATATGCGCTATGGCACATGGAGCAGCCCCCCTTTTGGCCCCCACCAGCGCCATAACTACGTTAAATTAGCCGGCAGACGCATAGAATTGTTACCCTCATATTCACTTTAGTAGATAATAACGCAAAGGTAAAGGTAAAGGTAAAGGTAGTCGATACTTATGGAGCAACATCCAGAAATCAAACAAACGGAAGCGCGCACGTCCGCCCAAATCACGCTCTCGGATGGGCGCGTTTTTTCCGGACCGGTCGGCGCGACGTTGGAGGAGTTCTTCCGGGTCGCCCTACCAGATCATGAGGCGCCCTTGATCGCCGCGCTGGTCGACGGTCAGCTTCGCGAATTAACCCACACCATCGAGCGGGATTGCGACGTTGTGCCAATCGATCTTTCGCATTCGGACGGCGGCCGCATCTACCGCCGCTCCATGATCTTTTTGATGTTGGTCGCGGCCAAACGACTCTTCCCCGAGGTGGAAATTCACGTCGATCACTCCCTGACATTCGGCGGCTATTTCTGTGAGGTGCGTAACCGGGAGCCTATGACCGATCAGGAAATCCAATCGCTCTGCGCTGAGATGCGCCGTCTCGTCGACGAGAACGAGCCGATCTTGCGAGAGCGCGTCCCCTTGGAGGAAGCGCTGGAGATTTTCCGCGAGCGCGACGAGTTGGATAAGGTCGCGGTCTTTCAGAGCCGCAATCGTAACAAGGACAAGGATTATCTGCAACTCTACACCCTCAAGGGGCGACGAGACTATCTCCACGGTTACATGGTGCCCTCCACGGGCTACCTGCGATACTTCCAACTGCTGAGTTGGGGCAATGGCTTTATCTTGCAATTCCCCCGCCGCCACGAGCCGACGAAGCTTCAGGAACCGAAGTTAGATCCCCACCTGATTCGCGTCTTCCGTGAATACGGCGGCTGGCTGCGCCTGCTGCGCGTCGAAAATGTGGGCGAACTGAATTTGGCGCTGGAGGAGAACAAATTGCGCAAAATCATCCTGGTCTCCGAGGCCCTGCACGAGCATCGCATCGCCAACATCGCCCATCAGATTGCCAAGCGAGAGGATGTCCGCGTGGTGCTGATCGCTGGCCCGTCCTCTTCGGGTAAGACGACCTTCGCCAAGCGATTGGCCGTGCAGCTTTTAGCCCACGGCGTCCGCCCCTACGCGCTGGAGTTGGACAACTACTTCGTCAACCGTGAGGATACGCCGCTGGACGAGAATGGAGAGTATAACTTCGAGCATCTGGAAGCCGTGGATCTCGATCTCTTCAACGAACAACTTCAAGCGCTCCTACGCGGCGAGCGCGTTCAATTGCCCAGGTTCAACTTCTACTTCGGCAAACGTGAGCCGGGACAAATCGTCCAGCTGGCATCCGATGAAGTCATCATCGTGGAGGGCATTCACGGCTTGAATCCCAAGCTGGTCTACGCCTTAGATCCGGCGTGCACCTTCCGCATCTATATCTCCGCGCTGACGCAGTTGAACTTGGATCGCCACACGCGCGTGCCGACCACCGATACCCGCCTGATCCGCCGCATTATCCGCGACGCGCGCACCCGCGGCTACGACGCGATGGAGACCCTCCATCGCTGGGAGAGCGTCCGGCGCGGCGAGAAGCGCTACATCTTCCCCTACCAGCAGAACGCCGATGTGATGTTCAACTCCGCCCTGGTCTACGAGTTGGCGGCGCTGAAGCCCTACGCTGAGCCGCTGCTGCTCCAGGTTGATCAGGATTCCTATCAGTGGGTCGAGGCCAAGCGCCTCCTCTCCTTCCTCCAATGGTTCCGGCCGGCGGATAGCGCGCCGGTGCCCGAGAATTCGATTCTGCGCGAATTTATCGGCGGCCTGGCCCTAGAGGAATTTCACTGGGATTAAGCCTTGGTCTTGATGAAACGGTGTCCCAACTGTGATCAAGAGGTACCGCAGCGGAGCATTATCTGCCCCAACTGCGGTATGACGCTTTCACCTGAGTCATCCGATCCGCCCGAAGCCCCCAAGCCGCGCCAGGCGCCGAAGTCCAAGCCGAAGAAGGTCCCCGAACCGACACCTCCCCCACCCGGCGACGAGGTCGCCTCCCCCACTGAGACATCAGAGCCGCGCCGGCGCCGCGCCCTCTGGCGCTACGTGCTCTTCGCGATGCTGGGCCTATTGATCTTCGTCGCGACGCTGGCCGCATCCGCCTACGCGGGGCTATACTTCGGCGAGCGGGACCGCGTCGAGAAGCGCGAGCAGATCAAGGAGGAGCATTACACGGCGGGCTTGGACGCGCTCAACGAAGGGCGCTATGAGCGGGCAGCGGCAGAATTCCAGTACGCGCTGCAATTGGATGAAGATCACGCCTTGGCGCAGCAGGGCCTCAGCGAGGCGCGCGCACGGCTGGAGGTCAAGCCGACGCCCACCTCGGAGGCCGCGCAATCGCTGGCGGAGCAACTCCTCGAGCAGGCGCAGGCGGATTACGAGGCGGGGGAGTGGGCCGCCGCTGCCAGCACATTGACCCAACTCCGCGCCTTGGATTCGGCCTACGAGCAGGAGCAGGTGGAGGAGTTGCTCTTCACCAGCCTCTACAGCGCCAGTATGAAGCTTCTGGACGAGGATCAACTGGAGGCCGGCATCTTCTACTTAGATCAGGCGGTAGCGCTGCGGCCCTTGGATGCGGAAGCCGTCCATCAGCGCAACTTGGCGGCCCGTTATCTGGAAGCGCTCGGCTACTGGGGCGTCGATTGGGAGCAGTGCATCGCGAAGTTCGAGGCGCTCTACAGCACTAACCCTGGCTATCGCGATGTCTACGAGCGGCTCTATCGGGCCTACTTGGCCTACGCGGATTACTGGATGGAGCAGGGCGAGATGTGCCCGGCCGAGATCAACTACGCGCACGCGCTGCGTCTCTACGCCGATCCAGAGGCCGATGAGAAGCACGCGCAGGCCGCGCAGGGCTGTCTCATCGCCACACCTACCCCCATCAGCGGCGCCGGCGTCACCACCACGGTGGGCGCAACGCCCGAACCGGTGAAGGGCTTCACGAGGGGCCGGCTCGCCTACCCCGTCTACAACGCCGGCACGGGCGTCTACGATCTCTACGCCCTCTACGCCGACGGGCGCATCCTCCGCGTGGCGGCGAACGCCGATCAGCCGTGGTGGGAGCGCGGCACAGGGCGCGTGGCCTATCGCGATAGGACGAGTAACGGCATTAGTATGGTGCTCCCGGAAGAGGGCGTGCCGCTGCAATTGTTCCAAGCTTCGGGGCAGGCGTGGCCCACCCTCTCGCCGGATAGCCAGCGCATCGCCTATGCCGCGCCCAACGCCGAGGGCGTGTGGACCATCTACGTGGCGAACACACAGGGCGGTGGGGAACCGCAGCCGCTCGCGCCGGGATGGGCGCCCGCATGGGGAGCGAATGGCCTGCTAGCCTACACGGGCTGCGATGCGGAGGACAAATGCGGCATCATCCTGGACAATCCCGACGACGATGTGCCCGGAACGCGCCTCACCGGCAGTCAGGACGATACGGCCGTCAGCTGGGCGCCGGCCGGCAACTTGATGGCCTACATGTCCAACGTCACGGGCAACTGGGATCTCTATCTGTTAAGTCCAGATGGCGGGGTGCAGCAGCTGACCTCCACGCCCTCCAATGAGGGGATGCCCGCCTGGTCGCCGGACGGCGGCAATTTGGCCTTCGTCAGCGATCGCGACGGCAACTGGGCCATCTACGTGATGCAGATCGATGGACAGAATGTGCGGCGGATCGTCGACTTGGGCGCCTCGCTGCCGGGCTGGGACAATCAACGCCTCTCCTGGGCGCCATAGTGGGTTTTTGAGGATTGTGAATAACGCTGCCTTGACGATCTGCCAAAATCGAGTAGACTTAGTGACGTAAACGGGGCGTAGCGCAGTTTGGTCTAGCGCGCACGGTTTGGGTCCGTGAGGTCGGCGGTTCAAATCCGCCCGCCCCGACACACGACCGCCCGACTATCGGAATTCTGGTAGCCGGGCGGTTTTTTTATTGGGAGTAGAGACGCAAGATTCTGCGTCTCTACTACGATCATCGGCGCAGGCGAGGTGCTTTCACCATCACATCGCATGTTAGGCCGGTGTTCTTTTAGTGAATGTTGTATAATGGACCTATGTTCACGCCAATATTAGCCACGAAACTTTATATACCGCCCCATCGACCTAACGTCGTCTCCCGTCCTCGCCTGATCCAGCGGCTGAACGAGGGGCTAGGGCAAGGTCCTGGCCGCAAATTGACTCTCGTCTCCGCGCCGGCGGGCTTTGGCAAGACCACGTTGGTCAGCGAATGGATCGCCGGGAGCGACCGGCCGGCCGCCTGGCTCTCGCTCGACGAAGAGCACAACGCTCCCTCGCGATTTCTGGCCTATCTCGTCGCCGCGTTGCAAACAATCGCGCCGGGGATTGGAGATGGCGTACGGAGTACACTCCAAGCCCCTCAACCGCCCCCTATCGAAACGATGCTAACGGCCCTCATCAACGACATCACGACGCTCCCAGACAATTTCAGCCTCGTCCTCGATGACTACCACGTTATCGAAGCCCCAGCCGTTGACGCGGCCCTCGCCTTTCTGCTCAAGCACATGCCGCCCCAGATGCACCTGGTCATCGCCACCCGCGAAGATCCGCAGCTCCCCCTGGCCCATCTGCGCGCTCGCGGCCAGTTGACCGAACTGCGCGCCGCCGATCTCCGGTTCACCTCCACCGAAGCCGCCGAGTTCCTCAATCACGTCATGGGCCGATCACTTTCGGCGAACGACATCGCCGCGCTGGAAACTCGCACCGAGGGCTGGATCGCCGGCCTGCACCTGGCCGCGATTTCAATGCGCGGCTATGACGATGCCGCCAGCTTCATCCAATCCTTCACCGGCAGCCATCGTTTTGTGCTGGACTATCTGGTCGAAGAGGTCCTGCATCAGCAGCCCGAAAGTGTCCAGAGCTTCTTGTTACAAACCTCCATCCTCGACCGCCTGTGTGGGCCGCTGTGTGACGCCGTGACGATGGATCCCTCCGCCTCCGGGCAAGAGACGCTGGAATATCTCGAACGCGCCAACCTGTTTATCGTCCCACTGGACAACGAGCGGCGTTGGTACCGCTATCACCATCTCTTTGCCAGCTTTCTGCGCCAGCGCCAGCGACTGCAACAGCAGGGGACAGATGTAGCCGAATTGCACATCCGCGCCAGCCAGTGGTGCGAAGAAAATGGCCTGGAGATTAAGGCATTTCACCACGCTGTGGCCGCCAATGACGTGGATCGCGCCGCGCGGCTGGTGGAAGGCGGCGGCGCGCCACACAGCTCGCCGGGCAAGCGGAGCTCGCCGGGCAAGC
>CAYXVS010000077.1:11125-12358 GCA_964468735.1 uncultured Anaerolineales bacterium
GAGCTTGCCGTTGCAATTTCGTGGCGCGGTGGCTCCGGTGCTGCACTGGCTGCAATCCCTGCCCAAGGCGGTACTGGATGCCAGGCCCGCGCTGTGGGTGATGTACGCTTCCGCGCTATCGATGACGGGCCAACTCACCGGCGTCGAGGAGAAGCTCCAAGCAGCCGAAGCAGCCCTGTCCGACGCAGCCGAGCCGGCCGCCGCTGCGGATGCCAAAACTCGCAACCTTATCGGCCATATCGCCGCAATCCGCGCCCTATTGGCCGCCGGTCAACGCCAGGTAGATGCCATCATCGCCCAGTCGCGTCGCGCTCTGGACTATCTCCACCCCGATAACCTGGCGGTGCGCACCGCCACGACGTGGAAGCTGGGCATTGCCTATCAGATGCAGGGAGACCGGGCTGCGGCGCGCCAAGCCTATACCGAGGCCATCGCAACCAGCCAGGCATCGGGCAACACCATCATCAACCTGGCGGCCACTATCGGCCTGGGCAACGTCCAGGAATCACAAAATCAACTCCATCTGGCGGTCGAGACCTACCGGCGCGTCCTGCACCTGGCAGGGGATCCGCCACAGCCATCTGCTTGCCTGGCGCATCTGGGCTTAGCCCGCATCTGTTACGAATGGAATGATTTAGATGCTGCCCAAGAGCACGCCCAACAGAGCCTTCAACTGGCGCGACAGATGAAAAGCCCTGATGAACTCGTGACCTGTGAGATATTTCTCGCCCGCCTGAGCCAAGCCCAGGGTGATGTGGCTGGGGCGGTCGCACAATTAGCCAAAGCCGATCAGTTAGCGCGCCAGCACAAACTTGGGCATCAGATGCCGGAGATTGCCGATGCACAAATCCGACAACTACTGCATCAAAGTAATCTGGCAGCGGCCGCTGATCTGGCCGAGCAGCACGATCTAGGCGCTGACGCTACCAAGCCCCTCGGCCAGGCCAGGGTCGATCTGGCGCGCGGAGAGCCAGCCGCGGCGCTGGCCGTGTTGACGCCCTGGCGCCAACGGGCGGCGGCTAGGGATTGGCGGGATGAGGTGCTCAAGGTGATGGTTTTGCAGGCCATTGCGCTGCGAGTACAGGGCGAGGCCGACGAGGCTGTACATCTGCTGGGCAACGCGCTGGCGATGGCGCAACCAGGCAGCTTCATTCGCACCTTTGTCGACGAAGGCCCTCCGATGGCCCAGCTCTTATCCGAGGCTGCGGTGCGTGGCATCATGCCAGATTATAC
>CAYXVS010000078.1:0-11055 GCA_964468735.1 uncultured Anaerolineales bacterium
GAGGACTCATAAAAAACACGCTCAGTACTGAGCGTGTTTTTTGCTTTTATGGGGCGTCCATTGCACGCGGCGCAATCAAATGGACGCCCTTATTTATTATGTAAAGTTATCTTGACTTTATACGTTCCCTGTGTTATGCTCTAGAAGCTTATAAAAATCTACCAAAGGGTTGCCTCATCTTGAGGGATTAGGCCGTTCCAAGGAACCAATCCTCCCAAAAACGAATGGTTTTCTGAGGGAAAAGCGTCAAGTTTTGGAGATTAAATCTTGGAACTACCATAGATGAACTGAAGTGAGGCGCTCTTTCTGTGTCTGGGGGACTATAAATGTATTGGGAACGGGTAACGGAAGAAATCTATCTATTCACCAGCGATCGCTATGCCTTGGTAAACTCTACCGCTATCTTGACCAAAGACGGACTCGTTGTGGTAGATGCTTTACCTTTTCCAAATGAAGCCCGTCAAATCGCGCGCTTCCTCACCGGGCGCACAGGGTTGGATTACCACTCGCTGATTCTGACCCATCACCATCTGGATCACGTCTACGGGATGGATTCCTTCCCGAAGACGCTTGATTTGATCTCACATGAACTGTGTCGCCAGAAGTTGCTAGAGGTGGGGCAAGCGTCGTTGGAAGAAGCGAGGCAGAACAATCCGGCGTTTGATGAGGTCGAGTTGCGAATTCCGACCATCACGTACAGTGAAGGCGACTTCTTGATTCGAGCCGGGAAAAAGACCTTCCGACTCGTCCATCTGCCGGGGCACACAATTGACAACACGGGCGTCTTCTACGAAGAGGAACGGGTGTTGATCTCCGGCGACGCCGTGATGGCCATCCCCATCATCGCGCAAGGGGATTGGGACACGGAGATGACGACGCTGGAGCGCATCAAGGCGCTGGAACCGGAGACGATCATCCAAGGACACGGCGAGGTCATCTTACGGGGCGAAATCAACATCGTGATCGATCGCTACATCGATTACCTGACGTGCGTCTACGAGACGGCGGAAGAGGCGCTCGAAAAGCAGATGGATCAGCGACAGATCTGGAAGATCCCGCTGGAGAAATGTGGTTTAGAGCGGGTGCCGCTGGGCATCGCGAGTCATCAACTCCACATCGCAAACATCCTTCACGTCCGCGATATGTTGAAAAAGCGACGCGAGATGGCAGAGGAAACAGCATCCGAGTAAAGGACCTGAGCATTCCCAAGCGGCTGCGATTATTATGCAGCCGCTTTTTGTATTGAGATAGTGAGGGGGTCGGTTGTGCGATACTGGTTACAGCGGTATCTCGATGCCTTAGAACGCGAGGGCGCATCGCCCTACACCGTGAAGAACTACGGGTCGGACATCGGGCAATTTTTGGATTACTGCCAGGTAGAGGAGGAGGTGACCACGCTGGAAGGGCTGACGCGGGAACTGCTGCGCAATTATCTCGCGGAGCTATCAGCCGGCGGCTATGTGCGGGCCAGCATCGCGCGGCGCGTCTTCGAGTTGCGCGCGTTTGGCGATTACTTAATTCACGCCGGGGCGTGGTCCCAGAACATGTTCCGTCGCATCCACGCGCCGCGCCTGCCCTCTCGATTGCCAAGCTTCCTCACGGTAGAAGAAGTCAAGCAGTTGCTGTCCGTGCCCCACCCCGGCTCGCCCCAGGGGCTGAGGGATCGCGCCATCTTGGAGACGCTCTACGCTACCGGGATGCGGGTGAGCGAGCTTGCCGGGCTGGATCTGCGCGATATTGATTGGGCCGCCGCCGAGATTCGCGTCATCGGCAAGGGCAACAAGGAGCGGATCGTGCTTCTGGGCCGCGTGGCGCTGACCGTCCTGCGCACCTACGTCGAGAAGGGGCGTCCCCAGCAGATCGGCAAGCGCGTCAGCGACGCGGTCTTCCTCAATCGATTTGGAAATCGGCTCTCCGTGCGCTCCATCAGCGAGATTGTGCGCCAGACGGGCGAGGCGGCCGGCTTAGATCAGACGGTGACGCCGCACCTGTTGCGCCACTCCTTCGCAACGCATCTACTGGAGGGCGGCGCGGATCTGCGGGTGGTGCAGGAGTTGTTGGGCCACGAGAACTTAGCGACGACGCAGATTTACACGCACGTCACACAGGCTCACGCTCGCGATACTTACACGCACGCCCACCCTCGCTCGGAGGACACGATCGAAGAGGAAAATTACACATCGGAGGGCTGAAACTGGCGTCCGTTCTCCAATCGCATCACCATGCCAAAAGGGGCCACATCGCAAGATATGGCCCCTTTGAATTTGAGTTCTGTGCTTGTAACCGTTTAGTCTAGGGAGGTGCAACGCACTTTTGGGCTTGTCGTCAGGCATAGACTGCATGAGACCGCATCTTTCCTTCTGTTCAAGTGCGTTGCACCTTGGTCTGCTCAGAAAACTAAACAGATACCTGTGCTTTATAGTTCGATCACCATCTCTGGCTCTTTCGCGTGTTCGAAGATCAATTCCTCATCCTCGACATCGATGCGAATCGTATCGCCAGCCTGGAAATCCCCGCTGAGTAACGCATCGGAGAGTGGCGTCTCGATCTCCTTCTGGATCAGCCGCCGGAGCGGACGCGCGCCGTATTCCTTGCTGTACCCATGCTCGACGAGCCAATCGCGCGAGGCATCGGTGAGCATGAGATCGAGGTCGTTCTCCTGTACGCGCACCCGAACCTTCGCAAATTCCAGATTGACAATGGCGCGGATGTCCTCGTGGCTCAAGGAGCGGAAGACCATGACTTCGTCAACGCGATTCAGGAATTCGGGCCGGAAGAGCTTGCGCAGGCGCTTCATCAATTGGGCCTGCATCTCCTTATAATCAAGCTCATCATCGTCCATCTGATGTCCGGAGAACCCGATCTTCTCCTGCCGCAGGATATCCTCGGCGCCCACGTTGGAGGTGAGGATGATGATCGTGTTGCGGAAATCGACCTTGCGCCCACGCGCGTCGGTCAAGGTGCCCTCCTCCATGATCTGGAGGAGCATATTGAACGCATCGGGATGCGCCTTCTCGATCTCGTCGAAGACGACGATGGAGTAGGGGCGTCGCCGGACGGCCTCTGTGAGCTGACCGGCGTCATCGTAGCCCACGTATCCCGGCGGCGCGCCGACTAATCGCGCCACCGTGTGCCGCTCCATAAACTCCGACATATCGAATTGAATCAGGGCGTCCTCGTTGCCGAAGAGAAACTCCGCCAGCGCCTTCGATAGCTCCGTCTTCCCCACGCCCGTTGGGCCTAGGAAGATGAAGGAGCCGATGGGCCGACGCGGGTCTTTCAATCCCGCCCGCGCACGTCGCACCGCCTTGGCTATAGCCTTGATGGCCTTATCCTGGCCGACGATGGCACGCTTCAACTCCGCCTCCATACCCAAGAGTCGCTCGGATTCCGCCTCGGCGAGCTGGACAATTGGAATACCGGTCCACATCGCGATAATTTCTGCGACGTCATCAGCGGTGACAGTCAAATCTTCGTCCTGCTCATCCTGCGTGTTGCGCAACTCGGCCATCCGATTTTCGAGCGTACGCCGCTCGGCCTTCAGCGGGATCAATTCCTGGAATTTCTTCGCGGCCCGCAGTTGCGCGTACTTGAGCCGCACATCTTGCAACTCCTCGAAAACCTCGCGCAATTTGATCGACGTGGGCGATTTGTACATCCGCACCCGCGACGCCGCCTCATCCATCACGTCGATGGCTTTGTCGGGCAGATTGCGCTCGGTGACGTAGCGCGCGGAGAGGCGTGCGGCCGCATCGATGGCCGCATCGCTGATGCAGAGATTGTGATGTTGCTCATAGGCGTGCTTGATGCCGCGCAGGATCTTGATCGTCTGCTCCACCGCCGGCTCATCGACCAGCACAGGTTGGAAGCGCCGCTCCAGGGCCGCGTCCGACTCGATGTGTTTGCGGTATTCGTCTAACGTCGTCGCCCCGATGCATTGGAGATCGCCACGGGCCAACGCCGGCTTGAGGATGTTGGCGGCATCCATAGAGGAGCCGGCAGAGCCGGCGCCCACCAACATATGCACCTCATCGATAAAGACAATGGTGTCGCTGTCCTTTAACTCTTGGAGTACCTTCTTCAAGCGCTCCTCGAATTGCCCACGATACATCGTGCCAGCAACCAGGGAGCCGACATCCAATTGAATCAGGCGTTTACCCAGCACCGGGCCGGGCACCCCACCGGAGATAATCCGTTGGGCCAACCCCTCGACGATGGCCGTCTTGCCGACGCCCGGCTCGCCGATCAGAGCGGGGTTGTTCTTAGTGCGTCGCGCGAGGATCTGGATCACGCGCTCAATCTCTTTATAGCGGCCAATGACGGGATCTAAGCGCCCCTCCTCGGCCATCTGCGTCAAATCCATCGCCACCTGGGTCAAGAGCGTCTCCTTTTTGCGCTTGCTGGCCTGCTTAGATCTACGCGGTGATGCGCTGCGCGAGGATGATTCCCCGCTGGGATGCACCGGCATAAATCGCTCCAGCCGCCGCCGAATCGTCTTGACCGAAAGTCCTGCCTGGGTCAGCACCGCGAGGATGACGCCTTCCTGCTGGCGCAGCAGCGCGAGCAGGAGATGTTGGGTATCCACTGCGCCACTTTCTCGCCGCTGAGATTCCTCCAACGCGATTTGAATCAGGTATTTGGTGCTTTGACGTAGCTCTGGTTCTGGAGCACGCAAAGGGGGCGAGCTTGAGAGGCGGGCGACGGTCTGCTGCGCTTTGCCGGGACGGAGGCCCATATCGCGCAGGACGCGCCCCGCGATGCCTTCGCCCTCCAGGAGGATGCCTAATAAGATGTGTTCAGGTCCAATCGTGGCGTGTCGCATGCGCGAAGCTTCCATCTGCGCAAACCGCAGGACCTCTTGTGCTTCCGACGTGAACTTGTTCAATGGTACCGCCATAATTTTACCCTCATAGGTCCAACAACATGTAAGTTCCAATATCCCATAACGTTATATCCTAACATAGATGAGCCATTATCATAAAGAGTCCTATCCAACATTTTCTCGCTCATTGGACAAGAATTTAACGGGTTAGGCCCTATTTAACTTTATCATACAATATGATCCACTATTTTGCCAGACTCCACTAAAAATCTAAGATGAATAAAATTAAATCAAACCTTAAAAACCTTGGCGACTTTGCGGCTTGGCGTGAGATCATCCCCTTCTTTCAGGAGAGTCACATCTTGTAACCAAATAGAAATTTGTTACTGTCACAGAGTATTCGCCACGCGCCACGCGACGCGCGCCCGGCAACTGAAGTCGCAGCCACACCTACGAAGTCGGCCTTCGCCGACTCTCTGGGCACTTTCTAGCTACGATTCACTGCAAATTCGCTAGTTAAATGCTTGTTTTGTATTTTGAATTTGCATTTATCCTTTGAATTTCAAAAGAGCCTAGCCGCCGAAGGGCGGCTTTGTAAAGGTAGTCTTCGCTTGGCGAAGTACGCAGTTTCTCTTTGACCCAACGGCCCAATGGCCGTTGGAACCACCATGCTTAGTGGCGAATACTTTAAGCCACTAACGAAATTTTATCTGCTCTCTCTGCTGTTTAAGATCAGGCTTGGAAAAAGCGTCAGGTGGTCAGCAACCTACTCAACCGATTTACCAAGGGTTGCATCTACATTATATCGGACTTTCCTTATAATTATATCATAAAACGCTGATTGGTTTCGGTAGATGTAGGGTCTTTTGGATTTTGCCAGACAATTCCCTAAGCAGCCCTAAAATGGGTGAAGATTTGCGCGTTTGTGGGGATCACAGACCTTTTTTGCGTCGTTATTAGGTTGCGGGTGGGGGGCGCTAATAGCGCTTGGCGATTGCACCCGGCGAATTCCTGGAGCGCCTAGATGTAAAAGCGCACGGGGAATTTCACCCCGTGCGCTGTGTTGAAGTTGACTTGACGTCGTCGTTGATCGGCGTTGGTTAACGAACAGCTTCCAAAATCACGTGAGCAAATTCTTCCCACTCATCTGGGAAGAGGTGATAGGTGGTGTTACCTAGCTCGATGTGATAGATTTCCTCTTGGTCTGGCTCTTGCGAGACCCACACCGTGTAGTTCTCGGATTCCGCCAATACTTTCATCTGCGGTTGTTCTGCCATCTCGATCTATCTCCTATCTCCTTGCGATCTCGACCACCGGCTAGCGACGACGCGGGGAACGACGCCCCCGCGAGGAACGCTTCGGCTGATCGTCTGCTCGGGCCTCTTCCAGTGTCCAGCCGTTGATGACGGCCTTGCGGGAAAGGCGGATTTTGTTATCGCGCCCGACGTTGGTGACCATCACCAACACCTCATCGCCGACGTTGACAACGTCCTCGACGCTGCGCACGTGCTCATCGGAGAGCTGGGAGATGTGCACGAGACCATCGGTGCCGGGCAGGATCTCCACGAAGGCGCCGAAGTCCGTGATGCGCACGACGCGCCCGGTGTAGATTTTGCCCTCTTCTGGCGGCGTGGTAATGGCGCGGATGTATTCGATGGCCTCTTGCGCCCCGGTGCCCGACTCGGCGGCCACGAAGACGGTGCCATCTTCCTCAACATCGATCTGGACATCGTACTCATCCTGCGTGGCGCGGATGTGCTTGCCGCCAGGCCCAATAATCAATCCAATCATCTCTGGATCGATCTTGATGGTGAGCATCTTGGGCGCGTAGGTCGATAGTTCGGCGCGTGGTTCGGGAATCGTCGCTTCCATGACGTCTAAGATCTTATACCGAGCTTCTTTGGCCTGTTCCAGGGCTTCGGTCAGGATGGCGCGGGTCACACCCTTGAGCTTAATATCCATCTGGAGGGCCGTGATACCTTCGCGCGTCCCGGTGACCTTGAAGTCCATGTCGCCCAAGTGATCTTCCAACCCTTGGATGTCGGTCAACACGCGGTAACGCTCACCATCGCTCACCATCCCCATTGCGATGCCGCCCACGGGCGCTTTGATCGGCACGCCCGCATCCATCAGCGAGAGCGTGCTGCCGCACACGGAGGCCATCGAGGTGCTGCCGTTCGAAGCCATGACCTCACTGACCACGCGGATGGTGTAGGGGAATTCTTCCTGCGTCGGCAGGACCGGCTCTAACGCCCGCTCGGCCAGCGCGCCGTGTCCGATATCTCGGCGGCGCGGCCCACGCAGTATCCAGGTCTCGCCCGTTGAGTACGGCGGGAAGTTATAGTGATGAATGTAGCTTTTCGTTTCTTCTGGAAAGAGATCATCCATCATCTGCTCTTCGCCCGGCATACCGAGCGTGGCCAAGCTCAACACCTGGGTCTCGCCCCGGGTGAAGAGACCGGTGCCGTGCGGACGGGGCATCAACCCCACCTCGGCGTCTAGCGCGCGGATCGTGCGCTGATCACGGCCATCGGGCCGGACGTTGTCGTCCAAAATGCGCTCCCGCACAACCTTCTTGAATGCGGATTGGAAAGCTTCTTGGATGTCCTTCTCGGTCCATTCGTTGGCCGCGGCTTCCTCGGCCATCTCCGCCATGACTTCCTCTTCGACTTTAGCGAAGGCCGCGTCGCGATCCTCTTTGAGCTGCGTCTCACGTAGCACAGCACGCAGACGATCCGTGGCTATCGCTTCGACCTTCTCGATCAAGGCTTCCGGCGTGCCAAAGCGAGGATAGTCATCGCGCTTGGGCTTACCGACCGCCTCACGCATCTCATTCTGCATCTGGATAGCACCCTGGATCGATTCGTGGGCCAACTCAATGGCGTCGAGCATCAACGATTCCTCGACCTCGTCGGCGCCAGCTTCCACCATAATGATGGCGTCCGCGCTGCCGGCGATACGCAAATCCAATGCGCTCTCCTCCATCTGGCTGATGGTCGGATTGACAACCAATTCACCGTCCACATATCCAATCCGCACCGCGGCCACCGGGCCGTCGAAGGGAATGTCGGAGATCATCAGCGCGGCCGACGCGGCGATCACGCCCAAGATGTCGGAATATTCCTCTTCCCCTTGGGAAAGCGGCGTGATGATAATCTGCACATCGTTGCGCATATCCTTGGGGAACAGCGGGCGCAGCGGCCGATCAATCAGCCGACAGGTCAAAATGGCCTTCTCGGAGGGTCGTCCCTCGCGGCGGAAGAATGAGCCGGGGATCCGGCCGGCGGCGTAGAGCCGCTCTTCAAAATTAACGGTCAACGGGAAGAAACTGATGCCTTCCCGGGGGTTGGACATCGTCGCCGTCGCCAGCAATACCGTCTCACCGCTTTTCGCGATGACGGAGCCGCCAGCCAATCGAGCGATCTTGCCCGTGGAAAAGGTGATCTCTTGATCACCTAACTTCGTACTAAATGTATGTTCATCAAACACAACAAACCTCCTGTTTGGTCTCGCGTGGCCAGAGGAAGGTTAGAAACTGGGATCTGTTGTGCAAGCCTCACGATCAACTTGCACCGCAAACACCAATTCCTCACCTTCGCTGCGCGCCAGCTCAACCGGCTAAAGAATAGATATACGGATTAGATATGCACGTCGCGCCCTTTTGATTAAAAGCACGGGTGCCGAATCTCTGCTACAGGCAAACGAGTAGATGGGGAATCCCTCATCTACTCGTTTATCTTACGTCATCAAAACCAACAAATCGCGTCGTTACTGGGCAAACGAAGCAGTTCTGAAGGGTCCAAGATGCACGAGGTTGCGCGCTAAGCGGATTTATCACGTCCATCAACCCCAACTTCGTTTGCCTTGAGCTTGGTTAAGCACGCTCTGGGGCCGCGAGGGATATTTACCCCTCTGTTCTGCTCGAATTCCCTTACTTACGGAGTCCAAGGCGTTGAATCAAGGTGCGATAACGATTCAGATCTTTTTTCTGAAGGTAACGAAGCTGTCGACGTCGCTTACCAACCATCTTCAACAAACCGAGCCGTGACGTCTCATCGCTCTTATGCGTCTTCAAGTGCTCGGTCAACTGCTTGATGCGGGTCGTCAAGATCGCAACTTGTACCTCTGGCGATCCCGTATCCCCTGGCTTGCGGGCGTACTCCTGAATAATTTCCTGCTTTTCTGCTTTGTCTAACACTCTCTTAACTCCTTTTTGTCTCGAAAACCGACCGACCGTAGCATTCGCATCGGTCCGTGATCAACTCAATGCGAAGTATACCATAATCAATCATTTTGACAACCCACCGCTTCAAAAAGGAGAAGGGTTATAACTCCCAGCGCGCCAGCAGGGCGGATAATTGCATCACCATCTCATCGACATCGCCTGCTAACATCTGACGCTTGCGCGCGCGGGTCGGCGCCTCGGTCAGGCCGGAGACCCACGTCGGCGAGCCATCGATGCCCAAGTAGGCCGCGTCGGCGCTCAGGGCATCTTGATCCCAGACGGTCGTGCGCCCCTCCGCGAAGGCCCACGGCTTCAGCTCGAAGTCCATAAAGCGCGGCTCGTTCGCGGCGGTCTGCACTGAGAGCACGGCGGGCAGCGGCGCGGCCAATACCTCGTGGCCGCCCTCCAGCTCGCGGCGGCCTCGAACCGTCGCCGAGGCTTCATCCAAAGATAAGGTCGCCTCGTTCACCATCGTGATCTGGGGCCAATCCAACCACGCGGCCAGCCCGGCGGGCGCCTGCCCCGTCGCGCCGTCGGAGGATTCCTCGCCGCAGATCACCAAATCAACGTCACCCAACTTCTCGATGGCCTGCGCCAGCGTGTAGGTCGTCGCCAGCGTGTCCGCGCCGGCGAAGGCGCGGTCGCTGAGCAGGTGGATGTGATCGGCGCCCATGGCCAGCGCGACGCGCAGCAGCGGCGTGAAGAAGGGCGGCCCCATCGAGAGGATGCTCACCCGCGCGCCGTGGCGATCCTTCAGGCGCAGCGCCACCTCCATCGCGTTCATATCCGGCGGATTGATCTCCGAGCGCGCATCGCTGCGATCCAAGCGCAAGGTCTCAGGATCGACCCGCACCTCTTCCGGCTTGGGCACGATTTTGACACAGACGACGATATGTAAATCTGGCATAATCACCTCATACGTCAGTTACAAGTTGCGAGTTGAACGTTAAAAGTTGAAGTTAGAGATTGGAAGTTGGCATCAGTGTGTGGTTTCCAACGTTTCGATCAGCCGGGGGACGACCTCGTGCACGTCGCCCACGATGCCGTAGTCCGCGAAGTCGAAGATCGGCGCGTCGGGATCGGAGTTGATGGCGATGACGGTCTCGGCCTCCTGGATGCCCACGACAAAATGGAATGCGCCGCTGACTCCGCAGACAATCGCCACCTTGGGCCGGCAGACCACGCCCGTCTGGCCAATTTGGCGCGCGCGCTCGATGTGGCCCTCATCCACCGGCGGGCGGGTCGCGCCGACCTCCCCACCCAGCAGATCGGCCAACTCGCGCAGCATCCCGAACTCCCCATCGACGCCGCGCCCGCCCACGACCAACACCGGCGCCTGCGTGAGATCGACGCCCTCGCCGACGACGTGCTCCACCACGCGGGTCCGGCGCGCCGAAGCAGGAATCGTCACATCCAATCGCTGCACCGCGCCCGCGCGCGTCGCGTCCGGCTCGCCCGCTACGAAGACGCCAGGGCGCACCGTCGCCATCTGCGGCCGATGCTGCGCGATCTCGATCAGGGCCAGCACGCCGCCGCCGAAGCCGGAGACTTCGCTGATGAGCACGCCGCGCTCCACATCGACGCGGAGAGCGGTGCAGTCGGCGTTGAGGCCCGTGCGCAGCCGCACGGCCAAGCGCCCGGCCAGATCGCGCCCGTTGGGCGTCGCGCCGAAGAGCAGGATGCTGGGCCGTCCCGCTAAGATCGCCTGCAGCGAGGCCTGAGTGGCCGGCTCCACGAGGAACGTCGCCAGGTCGGGATGCTCGATCAGCCAGACGCGATCCGCGCCGTGGGCAATGGCCGTCTCGGCTAACGTCGCGACCTGATCCCCAAGCAACAGGCCTGCCAACGGCCATCCCAACTGATCCGCCAACTCGCGGCCCTTGGCCAGCAACTCCAGCGAGACCCCGGCCAACGCGCCGCTCCGTTGTCCTAAATGTTCCAGAAAGACCCAGATCGCGTCCTGGGCCTCGTCGATGCCATAGAGGGATTGCACCATACACGGCTCCTC
>CAYXVS010000078.1:11155-12337 GCA_964468735.1 uncultured Anaerolineales bacterium
ACCGCCAACGCCGCGATTTCCGCGATGTCCAGCACACGCAGCGCCGCGATCTTCTGGGCTTTGAGGCTATCTTCCAGGCAGGCGATGCAGAATGGGCACGCCGTCGCTAAGATCGTCGCCTCGGCTTCTAATGCCTCTTGCACACGCAGATCGGCGAAACGCTCGTCCGGCTCGGTCTCCAGCCACATCCGACCCCCGCCGCCGCCACAGCAGAGCGTATCGATGCCGGCGTCCGCCATCTCGACCAGATCGAGGCCGGGGATAGCGCGCAGCACCGCGCGCGGCGCCTCGATCTCGTCATTGTGCCGCGCCAGGTAGCAGGGATCGTGAAACGTGACGGCGAGATTGACCGGCTGCGCAAACGAGAGCCGTTCATCGGCCAGAAGCTGGGCCAGATATTGGGTGTAGTGCAACGACTCGAACTCGTCGGGATAGTGCTGGCGGAAGGCGTCGTAGCTGTGCGGGGAGAGCGTCACGAGCTGCGCGACGCCGCGCTCGCGGAAGACCTCCGTGGTGTGCGCGACGATCTCTTGGAAATAGGGCTGATGTCCGACGTCGAGCACCTCCGCGCCGCTGGGCGGTTCGGCATTGCCCAACACGCCGAACGCCACGCCGGCCGCGCGGAGCACGCGCACCAGCGCCGCCGCCACCTGCTGCGCGCGCGTATCGTAGGAGGCCGTGCCGCCGATGTAGAGCAGGATCTCGTGCGCGTCGGGATCAAAGGTCGGGAGCGCCAGATCCTGCGCCCACGCCGCCCGCTGCGAGGGCGGTTGCTCCCAGGGATTGTCGTTCCAGTAGACCGACCAGAGCAGCGAGGGCAGGCCCTCCGGCGGGGTGTTGCGCTGCCAATCGATGTACCGCAGCGCGCGGAAGACCTCGGCGATGGGCACGCCGCGCGGGCAATAGGCCTCGCACTGCGCGCAGGAGGTGCAGAGCCACAGCGTATCGCCCAACTCCAGGCCAAGCTGCACCCGCCGGATCAAGTCGCGCACGGAAACCGTCTCCTCGCTCACCAGGCCCCAGGGACACGTGGCCGTGCAGGTTCCGCATTGATAACACACCGCTGCGGCGCCCTCGGTCAATTCGACCAGCTTCTCCCACACCTCGTCATCCAAGGTAATGATGCGCTCGTCCATCGACGTTAGTTTTTGATCCATCCTACCTCCTGGGGAAACAGACGTG
>CAYXVS010000079.1:0-12072 GCA_964468735.1 uncultured Anaerolineales bacterium
AGCTTCCGGGAAGGGTACTCCGAACATGCGCGCCTACTGCGCACCGGCCAGCGGCAGGGTGAAGCTGAAAGTGCTGCCCTCGCCCAGGGCGCTTTCGACCCATAAGCGCCCGCCGTGATGCTCGACGATCTCCTGGCAGATGGCCAACCCTAAACCCGTGCCGGCGGGTTGATCCGGCTTCGTCGGCGCGCCTACCTGGACAAATTGCTCGAAGACCTTCCCATGATCCTCCGGCGCGATCCCCACCCCGGTGTCGCTCACGCGCACGACGATGTGCTTATCCTCATGCACGGCCTGGCACGTGATGGCCCCCTCCTCGGTGAATTTGACCGCGTTGGAGATCAGGTTCACGATCACCTGCACCAGACGGTCACGGTCGCCGATGACGCGCGGCAGTTGATCTTCGATCTCGACGTGAAACGCCACCGAGTCCGAGGCTAAGAGCGAGCTGGTCGCGGCCACCGCGCGCTCGATGACCTCGTCGATGGCAAGCGGCTCCATATTCCACTCGACCTTCCCCGACTCGATCTTGGCCAAATCAAGCACGTTGTTGATGAGGGACATCAGCCGTTCCCCTTCGGCGATGATAATCTGCACATTCTGCGCGACCTGCGCCATCGTCTCCGCTTGAAGCTGCGCGCTCTCCTCTGTCTCAGCCATCTCGGCGCAATCGATGCGCCCCAGGCGTTTGTCGATCAGCTTGGTGAAGCCCAGAATCGAGGTGAGCGGCGTGCGCAGTTCGTGGCTGACCATCGAGACCACGGCGCTCTTGGCGCGATTGGCCGCCTCCGCCTGTTTGCGCGCCGCGATCAACGCCTCGTTGGCCCGCACCAACGCCGCGTTGCGCTGTCGCAACTCGGCGGTGCGCTCCTCGACGGTGTGCTCCAGCCCGGCGGCCAACTCGCGCAGCTTGTCCTCGCGCTTCTGAATCGCCTCGGCCATCTGATTGAAGGCCGCGCTCAATTGCCCCACCTCGTCCTCGGCCCGGACATCGACGCGACGCTCCAGATGGCCGCTCGTCATCTCGGCGGCGGCGTCCGCCAGCGCGCTGAGTGGTGTGGTGATCTGCCGGGCGACGAGATAGGCGATGCCCCCGCCCAGGCTCACGATGACGAGCGCCAGCACAAGGCTCTGACGGGTCAACGCGGCGATCTTCTCATCTAACGGGTCGGTCGAGAGACCAATCGAGACCGCGCCGATGCGCTGGTTGCCCAGGTAGATGGCGCGCCCGGCGATGAGTTGGGTCGCCTGCCACTCAAAGAAGATTTGATCGCGATCCAGCGCGACCAATCGCTGCCCCAAAGGATCGATCTCTTGGGAGAAGGCCGGTTGATCCAGCGCCGCATCCACCAACACCACACCCGCATCATCATAGACGAAGAAGTGCGTCAGCCCCGGATTGGCGCTCACCACGTCGGCAACCTCCACCAACTTACTGACCTCCAAGCGGTAGAGTTGATCGCGCATCGTGAGCGGCAGCGTCTCCAACAGGAGCGTCGCCTGGCCCTCCAGTCCCGCCCGGAAGCTGACCCGCTCCCGATGGACGGTCAAGGAGGTGAGCGTGATCACCACGAGCAGCACCAGCAAGCTGGTCAGCGCGGTGAGCTTGCTGCCCAAGGGCAGATTTCGCCAGAAAGATCGCAAAGAATTCATCTCCATCCTCGCCCGCCCGGCTAGGGCAACGGCAATCCCTGCACCTGCTCCATCATCTCCCGCATGCGACGTTGCGCGGCCTCGATGCCCTCTGGGAATTCATCGAAGCGCGAGGTCTGGAATGGCTCCAGCGCGGCTTGTCCCGCCGCGCTTTCGTGGGCCGTGGTCAAGGTCGATTTGACGGCCTCCAGAAGGGCCGGCGCCATATTGGGGCGGACGACGACCACCTGGCGCGGCACGGGAGCGGTCTCTTTGAGCACCACCAGTTGCTCTTTGACATCCTCGGAAAAGAGCACCTCGTAATTATAATCGTCGGTGGCGCCCGCCGCGACCAAGCCGCTGAACACCCATTGCAAGGTGTTCTCATCGTGATAGCTGAAGACAAACCCCACCTCATCCTCGGCGACCGGCTCATCGTAGGAGCTTTTCCCCACCAAGGGCAACTCCGCTTCGAGCAGGGAGACAGCGGGGAGGAAATAGCCGGAGGTGGAGAAGGGATTATCAAAGGCGATGATGTGACCGCGCAGATCCTGCAAGGTATCGATGCCTTGATCGGCGCTGGCAAAAATCACCGTGTGATACACCTCCACGCCGTAGCGCCACCGCCGCAAGATAATCTCCCCGCCGGAGGCGTCGCCGACTAAGGTCGCCGGATAGACGCTGTCGAAGTAGAGATCGACCTCCCCGGCCTCGAGGAGATCGGCCATCTCATCCGTCGTGGCCGCGATTTTCACCCGGCCCTCGGTGATGCCAAAATCCGCGAGTTGCGCAGCCATATAATCGGCCAACGGCTGCGTCCCCTCGATGACCACCCCCGGATCTTCGGCGATATCGCCCAGGACGATGGCCCGCGTCGCCGCCGCTGCGGGAGCGGACGTGGCGGTAAGCTCCGGCGTCGCCGCAGATTCCGGCGCCCTGCCCGCGCGGCATCCCGCACCCAGCAACAACATCAACCAGCCCAACCGGCTTAATAACATAAGCACTTCCCGATCATACTTTAACATTCAACTCTCCTTTCACCTCCGATCATCTCCTGGACAACTGCCAAGTTTCTGCATCGCCTTTCCTCCCTCCTATTCATTTTACACGATTATTGATTATTTTTTAGTGACATCCAAACCAAACTCCGATTTTCCTTTGACGCTTGATCTTGCTCCCCCTGACCTTCGACTTTCGCCTCCCCCGCCAAAAGTTGCGATAATCACAAACACCTATATGATTAAGCCTAGAAAGAGACCTAACCTCCTAAACTTGGCATCGCACGCAGCGCGTGAGCTAACACAATCGCATTGATCCTTACCTTGGCGCTTTCTAGCAGAAGGGCGCCAACCTTGCATCACGTTGGAGAAAACCATAATGGAGCTGATACAAAATCGCTATGCGATCCTCCAAAAACTGGGTGAAGGCGGGATGGGAACCGTCTATCTGGTGGAGGATACGCTTAACAATAATCAGGTCTTGGCCCTTAAATTGATCCGGGACGATCTGCTGAACGAGCGCGCCGTGACTCAATTCAAAGCGGAATTCGAGGCGTTGGCTCAATTACGACACCCCAACCTCGTTGAGGTGTACGAATTCAGCGGTCTCATCAAAGAACAGCAAGAAGAACAGCAATACTTCTTCACGATGGAATATGTCGCCGGCGAGGATTGGCCCGCCCTGGCCCAGCGTCACGCCCAGGATGATCCGCAAGATTTCACGTGGCTGCACGATGTGCTGGTGCAGATCTGCCGGGCGCTGCAATATATCCATTCGCACGGCTTCATCCACTACGATCTCAAACCGAGCAACGTGCGCATCACACCCACCGGGCAGGTGAAATTGATGGACTTCGGTCTCATTGGGCGACTCCGGCGCGATGGCGGACGCCCCGCGCGCGGCACGCCGGCCTACATCGCGCCGGAACTCATCCGAGGCGACCCGGTGGATCATCGCGTGGATCTCTACTCCCTGGGCATCTCGCTCTACGAGATCATGACCGGCCAGTTGCCCTTCCAAGAGAGCAGCAGCGACCTCATCCTCCAAATCCAAGCGCCGACGCCCATCAAGCTGCCGCCGGAGGCGGCTGAGACGCTACCGACGCCGTTGCGCGATCTCATTCACACATTGATGGCCAAAGACCCCGCCGACCGCCCCGCCAGCGCCAACGCCATCATCCGCGAGGTGAACGCGATGAGCGAGCGCGCCTACGCGATGGAGACCCGCGAGACGCTGCAAGGCTACATCCACAGCGGCGCCTTCGTCGGGCGCGAGTCCGAGCTGGCGCGCCTCCAGGGCCTGCTGGTGCGCACACAGCACGGCCAGGGCCAGTTGGTCTTCATCGCCGGGCCGGAGGGCCTCGGCAAGAGCCGGCTCGTGCACGAGGTGCGCCGCCGCGCGCAGATGCAGGGCGTGCTCGTCTGCGAGGGCCTCTGCCACGAACACGCGCGCATCCCCTACCGCCCCTGGCTGGCCATCTTCCGGCAGGTGATCGCCCACTACAAGAGCGCGCAGCCGGAGCTGCTGCGAATGTACGATCAGACCCTGGTGCGCCTGATGCCGGAGCTTTCGGACACGCTGGACGACGTCACCGCCACCGAGTTCGGGCCGGAGGAGCACCGTCACCTCCTGAGCGCCGCCGCCAACTTCCTCCGGGCGTCCCAACAGCCGTTGATGATCGTCTTAGAAGACCTGCACTATGCGGATGCGGAGACGATCACGCTGCTGCGGACGGTGGGCGAGCAAACCCAAGAGGGCCGCCTGCTGGTCATCGGCCTCTATCGCGATGACGAACTCCCCGCCACACACCCCCTCGCCGCACTCGTGGCGGACGCCCAAGCGCCCGATGACGCCGCCTCGACGGCCTGCGATCTGTTGCGGCTGGGCCTGCTGGATGAAGCGGCCATCGAGACGTTGGTGCAATCGATGCTCGGCCTGGGCCATCAAGCGCCGGCCCCCCTGCCGCCGGCGCTGCTGCCCTGGTTGATCAATGAATCGGGCGGGAATCCGGTCTTCATTGAGAATCTCCTCCATAGCCTCGTCGAGGGCGAACAGCTCTGGTTCGATGGCGAGACGTGGCATATCGAAGAGGAGAGCTTAGACCGCACAGCCACGGACATCCAAGCGGCCGCGCGACGCCGCCTACGGAGCTTAGACGCGCCCACCTTGGAACTGCTGCAATGGGCCGCCGTGATGGGCCGCTGGGTGGACGTCGATCTCCTGGCGGATGTCGTCTCGCTCTCAGAAGAACAATTCAACCTGCGCATCGAGCAGGCCGTGCAGCACTACGTCCTCGTCGCGATGGAGCGGGAGCAGCAGCGCGCCCGGCGCTCCGCTTATGGCTACCGCTTCAGCAATGATCAGATGCGCGCGGCCATCTATCACACATTAGACCCAGAGGAGCGCGCACGCCGCCACGCCCAGGTCGGCGATGCCCTCCGCGAGCGCTACCCCAAGGCCGAGGTTATCGAGTTGATGGCGTGGCACTTCGAGCAGGCCGGGAAATATAACTGGGCGCAGCGCTACGCGCGGATCGCGGGCGATAAGGCGCGCCAAGTCTACGCTAACGATTCCGCCGTGCAACACTACACCCGCGCGCTCGGCTTTATCGATGCGGGGCAGGTGACGCGGCCGCCCGACGTGATCTACGAAATTTTAGCCGGGCGGGCAGACGCCTACAAGCTCTTGGGCGAGCACCAGGCACAACTGGCCGATCTCAATCGCATGGCGGAACTGGCCGCCGAGATAGACGATCCCCAGCGCCAGATCGAGGCGGCCCTCCATCAGGCCGAGGTCTCGATCAAGCTGGGGAACAACGCTTACGCGCTGGAGACGGCGGAGGAAGCGCTGACGCTCTCGCGTGAGCTGGGCGATCGGCGCTTGCAGGCCAGCAGCTTGGACGAGATGGGCGGCGCGCACTACGCTGTGGGCGATCTGAACGCGGCGTTAGCGTGTCACGAGGCGGCGCTGGAGATCTGCCGCGAGTTGAACGATGTCCAAGGGGAAGCGCACAACCTCTGGCACTTAGGCGCCATCAGCCACCTGCTAGGCAATTTTGAGACAGCCAGGCGCTACGCCGAGACCTCTCTCGACCTCTATCGTCAGATCGGCGACCGGCCCGGCGAGGCCGACGCCCTGAACGAATTGGCCATCCTCTTCCCGGATTACGCCGAGCAGCGGAATTATCACGAGCAATCGCTGGCCATCGCCCGCGCCATCGGCGACCCAGATCGCCAGAGCCGGAGCTACAACAACTTGGCCATCACCTATTGGGCGCTGGGCCTCTACAATCGCGGGCGCGAGATGGGCGAGCGAGCCGTGCAAATCCAACGTGAGATACACGGGCGGTCGCGCCTGGTCTTTCTCTTGGAAACGCTAGGGCGCATCTATCTGGCGCTCGAAGCCTACGAGGAAGCGCGGAAGGTCTTCGCGGAGGGCCAAGCCCTAGCGCAGGAGATCGGAGATCGCGCCACGGAATCGATCTACGCCTTCCAGATGGGGCGGGTGTTATTGGCCGACGGTAATCCAGAGGAAGCATGTAAATGGCTCCGATTGGCCTACGATGTGCAGCACGAGTTAAATCTGCGCGCTTATTTCTCCTCCACAGAGGCGTGGCTGGGCGCGGCTTGTCTGGCGATGGACGATTGGGAGGCCGCCGACACTTACACGCAAGAGGCCGTAGAGAAGTTAGAGGCTGCTGGGTCAGGAGAATATCCGCTGCAAGAGGTCTGGTGGCTGCGCTACCAGGTCTTGCGGGCCGCGGATGACGCCGATAAAGACAAGGCGTCCGAGGCGGCGTGGGAGGCGCTGCAAAACGCCCGCACCGTGATGCTGAAGAGCATCGCCGGCCTCAGCGATGAGGGCCTGCGCCGCAACTATCTCAACAAGGTCGAAATCAACCAAAATATCGTCACCGAGTGGACGCGCCAACTGGCCAAGCGCCACGAGGGCCAGGTCTTGGATGAGGCGCTGACGGCCCTGACGCCGGCCTCGGAGGCCGAGGACGCCGCGCGCCTGCAAGATCGTCTGGAGCGGATTTTGGACATCGGCGTGCGGATGAACGAGACGCACGACGCCGAGTCGCTCCTCAATTTTGTGATGGAACAGGTCATCGAGTTGAGCGGCGCGGAGCAGGGCTTTTTGGTGCTGTTAGATGAGGATCGCCAGTTCGATTTCAAAGTCGCCATCGGGATGGACCCCGATGCCCTGGCCGAGGGCGCCGCCGAGATCAGCTATACGGTGTTGGGTACGGTGATGGAATCGCAGACTCCCGTGCTGCTTCAGGACGCCTTAGCCGACGAGCGCTTCAAATCGCAAAGCAGCGTGCTGGAATTAAACTTGCGCTCGGTGCTCTGCGTGCCCCTGGTCGCCGATGCCGACCTGATCGGCATGATCTATGCCGACAACCGCTCCGTCAGCGGGCGCTTCTCCCAGACCGATCTCGACCTGATGATGATCTTCGCCAATCAGGCCGCCACGGCCATCGAGAACGCCCACCTCTATGAAAAGCTCATTACGGCAAATCAAAAGCTGGTGGAATGGACCCACACCCTAGAAACGCGCGTCGATGAGCGAACGGCGGAGTTGCAAGAGGCGAACACCGCGCTCTCGCAACGCGCCGTACAATTAGAAGCCAGCAGCCAGGTAAGCAAGCAATTGACCTCCATTTTGGGGCTGGACCCCCTGCTCTCCGAGATTGTCTCTCTGATCCGGGAGCAGTTCGGCTACTACTCCGTCAGCGTATGGTTGCTAGATGAATCTAAAGAGCACGCGGTTCTGCGCGCCGGCATCTCCGGGGAGAGCCAACAGCACGAGCGACGCGGACTCCCCATCCCCTTGAACGCCCCCAGCCTCGTCGCGTGGGTCTGCCGCCATGGGCAATATCGGATGGAGGATCACGTCGCCGAGACCTCGGACTACCTTGCCTTTGAGAACCTGCCGGACGTCGCGTCCGAGATCACACTGCCGTTGATCATCGGCGATGAGTTGGTCGGCGCCTTAGATATTGCCAGCGATCAAACAGCGGCCTTCACCGAAGAGGATCGCATCGTCCTCCAGAGCTTGGCCGATCAGATCGCCGTGGCCATTCGCAACGCACGCCTCTACGAAGCCGAACAGCGGCGACGCCGGTTGACCGAGTCGTTGGAGGAAGCCGGACGCGCCCTATCCAGCAGCCTAGATCTAAGCGAAGTCCCGCACCTCATCCTGAAACTGCTCCACGACTTGGTGCCGTATGAGCGCGGCGCGGTTTTCCTGCAACAAGATGCAGAGACGCTCCAAGCGGTGGCGCATTATAACTTCCCGGATACAAAACGGGCGCGGGAGATGAAAATCCCCATCCGCGCGGGCGACGTATATCAACAACTGTGCGCGACTCGAACGCCCCGCGTCATTGACGATGTGACCCAGGAATCCGGCTGGCAACAAGTCCCGTGGCTGCCGCTCAACAGCGCTTGGCTGGGCGTGCTCCTGGTCTCCAAGGACAAGCCCATCGGCATGATCTCCTTGACGCGCCGGGAGGCGGGCAGCTTCAGCGAGGAGGACGCGACGTGGGTGCAGGCCTTCGCCGCGCAGGCGAGCAGCGCCTTGGAAAACGCGCGCCTCTACGCCGAGATCAGTCAACTGAACGAGACGCTGGAGCAGCGCGTGCGCGAGCGCACCGAGGAGTTAAATCGCGCCTATCGAAACCTGGAACGCCTAGACAAGACCAAGAGCAATTTTATCAACATCGCCGCACACGAATTACGCACGCCTCTGACGGTCGTCAAAGGCTACGGCCAGATGCTGCGAGATAAGTTCCTCCATGAAGGCAATGCCCAACTTCAGCGCATCACCGAGGGCATCGTCGAGGGCACCGAACGCCTGCACGAAATCGTCAACAGTATGTTAGATATCGCCAAAATCGACAGCCAAACCTTGCAGATGATTAAGGCCCCCATCTCCATCTCGGAGATTGCAAAACGGGTCGTGGACGGTTTCATCCCGACGCTGGCCGGGCGCAACTTGGAATTGACGGTTTCGGGGCTGGACACGCTGCCGGAGATCGAGGCCGATCCCGACCTGCTCGCGAAGGTCTTCCACCACCTGATTATCAACGCGATCAAATATACGCCGGATGGCGGACGGATTACAATCTCCGGCGAAGTGCGCCAGCGCGATGCTCGCTCCGAAATTATGCTCACCTTCAGCGATACCGGCATCGGCATCGCGCCGGAGGATCAGGAGTTGATCTTCGAGAAATTCTATCACCCCAGTGAGGTGGACTTCCACTCCTCCGGGCGGACGAAGTTCAAGGGCGGCGGGCCGGGCCTGGGCTTGGCCATCGTGCGCGGCATCGTGCAGGCCCACGGCGGCGAGATTTGGGCCGAAAGCGAGGGCTGCGACGAGGACATCTGCCCCGGCAGCCAATTCCACGTCACGCTGCCGTTGACGTGATCGAGATAAGGGCAAGACGCGAACAGGAGGCCATCATGCATTGGACAGAGATTCGCCAGCAGTATCCTGATCAATGGCTGGTCATCGATGCACTGAAAGCTCACACGGAAGAAAATCGTCGCAAACTGGATCAAATGACGGTCGTCGAAATTTGTCCAGACGGCGCCACTGCTTATGAGCGATACCGCGAGCTACACCAACAACATCCTGAGCGCGAATTTTATTTTGTGCATACCAGCCGTGAGGAACTCGATATCCGCGAGAGACATTGGTTAGGGCTACGGAGAAAAAATGCAGCTCATTCTGCATGACGACCATTTTATAACAATAAGTTCGGGGTGGTTCATCTGCGGGTGGAAATGGGTTTGCACTTTAGTTATAGTAATTCAAGCCGCAAGCTGCAATAATAGCTACAAATAATCGTTTTTCGTTCGTAGTAAGCCTCGGAGCGCTAGCGGAGTGGCGTTTTTTAGGGCTGCACAACGGCACTCCATTTCATTAACATTCCATCGCGTAGCGGATGCCTGCCATAGGTCAAGGGACCTATTGGTCACTGAACTACGAACAAGTGTCAACTTATTTATGAACCATCCCATAAGTTCACACATAAAAGCTTGTCGATACAAAAGCAAAGGGAAACGATGTCCAAGCAACGCAAAAAACAACCATCACGACGATCACAGTCAAGACGCCCCCAAAGGCTGAAACCTGTCCAGATCGTCGAATACGAAATCACAACCGAACCAATTTACAATCGCGATTACGAACGGTTACCGCGTCGGGTCCAAGCTATGATGGATCAACTTTACCATGAAGCACAAATGCGCCCGCACAAAGCAATCCCTAAGATAAAGAAACTGATAGAGAAGTATCCTCATGTACCAAATCTATACAACTATCTCAGCGTGGCCTATAACCGGATCGGCCAGGACGAGAAATCGAAAGCCATCGTCATGGAGCAATATCGTCGTAATCCCGATTACCTATTTGCCCGCTTAAACTACGCTGAGATTTGCCTCCACAAGGGGGAACATGAAAAAATACCGGAGATATTCGATCACAAGTTTGACCTGAAGTTTCTCTATCCTGAGAGACATCGCTTCCACATCTCGGAGGTGGTCAATTTTATGAGCGTGATAGGCATATACTTTGCCAGAACTGGAAAACGTGAAGCGGCTCAAAAATACTACGACATCATCCAGGAAATAGGGCCGGGCTACCCGGCAACCAGAATGCTAAAAAGAGAGTTGCACCCCACACTGTTACAACGGATCTTACGATTTTTAATCAATCTAACCAAAAACTGAAGGAGAAACCACTAACGATGATGGCAAAACAACAACAGCAACAACAGCAACAACAATGGAAAAACCCCCCAGAGATGCACATCGATACCGACGCCACCTATCGCGCCGAGATCGAGACGGATAAAGGCACGATTGAACTGGAGCTTTACCCGCAGCACGCGCCCAAGACGGTGAACAACTTCATCTTCTTAGCGCGCGAGGGCTTTTACGATGGCGTGATCTTTCATCGCGTCATCGACAACTTTATGATCCAGGGCGGCGACCCGACGGGCGCCGGGCGCGGCGGACCAGGCTACAAATTCGAGGACGAGACCCGAGGCAATCCCCTCCGCCACGAGCGCGGTGTGATCTCGATGGCGAACGCCGGTCCCAACACCAACGGCAGTCAGTTCTTCATCACCCACGCGCCGCAGCCCCACTTGGATGGCAAACATACGGTCTTCGGTAAAGTCGTGACGGGCCAAGACGTGGTGGATGCCATCGAGCAGGGCGACGTGATGCGCGAAGTGAGAATCGAGGAGGCGTAACGCGATCTATGGCGAACACAGCCCCGATCCAAACTCAGCGATACTCGGTCGGCTTTCCTCGGATGCACAAGGAGGCCGGCGAACGGCGGGATTTCCTGCCGGGCCTGATCCGGCGCATCGCGCCGCTGACCCGCGAGGTCGTCGTCGAGGAGGACATCGGCGCCGGGATGGGCATCACGCTCGCGGAGTACACCACCGGCGTCGATAACGTCCGCGCCGGCTCGAACCTCGAATGCTACCGGCAGGACATTGTCATCCAGGTGCGCTCGCCGGAGGACGACGAGCTGACGCGGATGCGCCCCGGCGCCATCCTCTTCTCGATGCTCCACTTCCTCACCCATCCCCAGCGCGTGACGTTGATGCAGGAGCTGGGCTTGCGTCCCATCGCGATGGACGGCGTCACCAACGACGACAGCGCGCGCCTGATCGAAAATCTGCGCGGCACCAGTTGGAACGCCATCTGGGCCGGATTCCAGGCGCTCCTCAAGACCTACCCGGCCTTTATGTCCCCGCACCGCGATCCCATCCGGGCGACCATCATCGGCGCGGGGGCGGTGGGCCGCTACGCCGCCGAGGCCGCCGCCAAGTACGGCGACGTCGCCGCGCTGGAGGGAATGTGGGAACAGCAGATTCCCGGCGTCGTCGCCCTGCTGGTGGATCGCCGGGTCACGGGCAATCGCGATTGGCTCAAACGGCTCCTCGTCGCCTCCGATATGTTAGTCGATGCGACCGGGCGCGCCGACACCACCCAGTCCATCATCCCCAATGAGCTGATCGGCTACCTGCCGGAGCACGCCATCGTCGTGGATCTGGCCGCCGATCCCTACAACACCGAGATCCGCCCGATCCAGGTGAAGGGCATCGAGGGCATCCCCACCGGCACGCTGAGCGAGTACGAGTTCCCACCCGACCACCCCGCCTTCGACGCGCTCCCCGCCGAGGTGAGCACCGCGCATCGGCGGATGACGGTAAGCTGCTACTCGTGGCCGGGCCTGCGCCCGCAAGATTGCATGCAGCGCTACGGTCGGCAGATCGAACCGCTCCTCCGCATCCTGCTGCGCAAACCATTCGACGAATTGACCTTGAGCAGCGCGGAACACTTCGAGCGCGCGCTCTATCGCGGCACGCTTTCCTATTTTTTGGAACGACGCGGAGAGCCATCTACCTAAGGG
>CAYXVS010000080.1:0-12051 GCA_964468735.1 uncultured Anaerolineales bacterium
ATTCTGGCTTGGTCTTCAAATCCGGGGATCCAGACAGTTTCGCCAGTTGCGTATTGGGTCTGCGAAATCCAGAAGTACGAGCTAAGATGGGTCGGAACGGTCACCGTGCAGTGCTAGAGCGCTATAATTGGCAGCGCGACAGCCACAGGCTGATCGCTTTATATCGAAACTTGGAGTAAGGATGCCACACGTCATTCATCTAACCACTGTTCACCACCCCTTTGATACCCGTATCTTTCAGAAGGAATGCCGCACCCTGGCCCAAGCGGGTTACGCTGTCACATTAGTAGCGCCCCACTCGACCCGGGAAATCTTGGATGGCGTCGAGATCGTACCAATTCCAGGCCTCACTGATCGGATGGCCCGCAGGACACGTTTCACGCGTGGCATTCGCAATCTCTATCGCGTGGCCCGCCATCTCGATGCCGATCTCTACCACTTTCACGACCCCGAACTCTTACCCGTCGGCATCATGCTCAAGCTAACGACGCGAGCGGCCATCATATACGACGTCCACGAGAACCATGCCAAGAAAATCCGCGCCAGGGAATGGATAGCACCTCCTGCTGGTTGGGCAGCCTCTCTGGTGGTCAAGGCCTTGGAAATGCTCGCGGCATCTCTAGTAGAGGGTATCGTGACCGTCACCGAGCACATCGCCGCTCCCTTCCCCGCGCACAAGACACGCGTCGTCAAAAACTACCCTCCGCTGTCAATGATCAAAACGTCTTGGGTTGACGAACGAAAGTATGAAGGCAATCATACATTGATCTACACCGGTGGATTCACGAACCATCGCGGGATAGAACAGATCGTCCAAGCCCTGGAATATGTCGAAACTCCCATGGCTCGCCTGACGCTTCTGGGTCGGAGAATCGATCGCGGGGCCGAGGAACGGGTCCGTGCAATGCCTGGGTTTGATCGCGTGGATTACCTCGGCCATGTGCCCTACGAGACAATGTACCATCATCTCAGCACGGCTGCCATTGGCCTGGTATGCAATCAACCTGTTCACGATTACCACCTCGCTCAACCAAACAAACTCTTCGAGTATTTGTCGGCTGGGTTGCCGGTCATTGCATCCGATTTTCCACTATGGCGAGAGGTTGTTGAGCAGAGCGGAAGCGGCTTAAACGTTGACACAACCAATCCAAAGGAAATCGCAAAAGCAATCGACTATCTCTTAGCTCGCCCCGATCTACGCCGCACAATGGGGGAAAACGGTCGCAAGGCCGGTCAGGAGACATACAACTGGAAACGCGAAGGGGAGAAATTAGTTGCGCTCTACAAGGAGATCCTTAATCAATGCTAAGTGCAGAACGTGTCGTTGTCCTGGCTCCCCATACCGATGATGGAGAGTTTGGATGTGGAGCAACCATAGCAAAATTCATCGACAAAAAAATCCAAATCCACTATGTGGCTTTTTCTATCTGTGAAGCCTCGGTTCCTGCGGGTTTTCCCAAGGATATTCTTGCCACGGAGGTTCGAGAAGCCACCCAAGTCCTTGGCATTCCGTCCGATTGTCTCCTTGTACATCGCTATCCCGTGAGATACTTTCCACGACACAGGCAAGAGATTCTCGAAGAGCTAGTACACCTCAACCGCGAGATCAAGCCTGATTTGGTATTTATCCCATCCTCCGATGACATTCATCAAGATCACCAAGTCATTTCTCAAGAAGGCATGCGGGCCTTCAAACATGCCAGCATCCTTGGTTACGAGATGGCGTGGAACAATTTCTCATTTATCGCCTCCGCTTTTGTCCATCTTGAAAAGGAACACGTGGACAAAAAGATTGCCGCCTTAAAAAAGTACAAGTCACAACAGCACCGCATCTATGCCGATGAGGGTTTTATCAAAAGTTTGGCCCGTGTCAGGGGCGCGCAGGCCAGCGTGGAATACGCTGAGGCGTTCGAAGTGATACGCTGGGTTATTCAGTAGCATTGAGGTTGAGAAATGATACCGAAGATGATTCTCGTCGGCGGCACAGGGCGCTGCGGCACAAGTATTCTCAAGGAGATACTCGCGGCTCATCCCGATGCTGCAAGTTTGCCCTTTGAATATCGATTTATCATTGACCCTGATGGCCTCATCGATTTTTATGCTTCCTGCACCGCTACGTGGTCCCCCTACATCGCAGATCGCAAGCTGAAACGGCTGGAACGTTTGTTGAAACGATTGTCACACGAGTCGCTGCCCCATAAACTATTTGGACAACTGCTCCGGCTTTTCCACCCCAACGGAAAGCTACTATCACCTCGAATCTATCACGGGTGGGAGTTGAACCGTTATCTTCCCAACTTTGATGAACACGTTAACGAGTTGATGGCAAACCTAGTCGAATTCTCATATCCTGCTTGCTGGGTTGGAACCGAAAGTTACCAGATTAAACCTCACGTATATCACACCGCATCAAAATCCCGCCAGGAATTAGCGCCTATTCTGGGCGACTTCATACGCAACGTCATTGCTGAGCTGTTGGAACAAACGGACAAATCCTTTTTTGTCGAAGATAATACCTGGAATATATTATTCGCTCGGGAAATCCTCGAACTGGCGCCAGAGGCCAAAATTATTCATATCTACCGTGATCCACGTGACGTCGTTGCATCTTTCAGCCACCAGCGATGGAGTCCAACCGATAAGCAACAAGGCGCCTGTTGGTACAAATCAATGATGGAACGCTGGTTTGAGGTTCGATCAGACCTCCCGCCAAAAAGTTATTATGAATTGAGTTTGGAAGAACTCGTCACTTCTCCAGAAAGCACGCTTTCAAGTCTATGCCAGTTTGCCGGGATAGTCTTTGACAACACAATGCTGAAAATTGATCTCAGCCATTCACATAGCGGACGTTGGAAGAGAGAGTATAGCACAAGAGAAAAGGAGCGAGTTGAAATGATACTGCGAGATGCAATTGAAAAACTGGGATATGAGTTAGAGAGATGAAAATACTTAATATCGTCGGCGCTCGTCCCAACCTGATGAAGATTGCCCCGTTAGTGGATGAAATGAACCGTCATTCTGATATCCAACACTTACTGCTTCACACTGGTCAACATTATGACGAGAAAATGTCACAAATTTTCTTCGACCAACTGGGCATTCCTCGTCCCGATATCTACCTGGGCGTCGGCTCTGGCTCCCACGCCGAGCAGACTGCCCAGGTGATGGTCGAATTTGAGAAAGCGCTCCTGAGAGTTCATCCGGATGTCGTGGTCGTGGTAGGCGACGTCAATTCCACGTTGGCCTGCGCCATCACAGCTGCCAAGCTCTGGGTACCGGTTGCGCACGTGGAAGCCGGTCTGCGCAGTGGAGACCGCCGCATGCCGGAGGAGATCAACCGCATTGTCACCGATGCGTTGTCGGATTTCCTGTTCACTACCAGCCGCGCCGCCAACGAGAACCTTGAGCGAGAAGGGATTTCACCGGAAAAGATATTCTTTGTCGGCAACGTGATGATCGATACGCTACTCAAGTACCAGAAACAAGCGCGGGTATTGGGTACACCGGAGCATTTCGACCTCCAGCAAGGGGAGTATGCGCTGCTAACCTTACATCGGCCCTCCAACGTCGATGTGCCAGAAGTATTCTCCGGCATACTTGACGCCCTGGTAGCAATCCAACGCGATCTACCGATCATCTTCCCCGCTCACCCCCGTACTATTAAGCGTATTGATGAGTTTGGCTTCACCGAGCGATTGAACACCGCTTCCAATTTGCACATTGTGGAGCCGCTAGGCTATCTGGAATTCCTGGATTTGATGATGCATTCAAAAATCGTGCTTACAGATTCCGGTGGCATTCAGGAGGAGACCACTATTCTGGGGGTTCCCTGCTTGACATTGCGTGAAAATACCGAGCGCCCTATCACGATCACTCAAGGGACCAATATATTGGTAGGCGTCGATCCTGATCGCATAGTGTCTGAGGTGCAGAGCATCCTGTCTGGGGAGAGCAAAGCCGGCCGCGTCCCTGAGCTTTGGGATGGACAGACGGCCGGACGCATTGTCGCTATCCTCAAGGAGAAGCTGGCGTGAAAATCCTTTCCATCATCGGCGCGCGTCCCCAATTCATCAAGCCCGCCCCCTGCGCCAAGTCATTCCCTGGACACAAAGCGATACTGTTTGTCTGGGCAGGGCAGTTGTGATAAAATGAAAATACAATCATCTATGTGTCGGAAGTGAAACAGATCGGAGGGGAAGAATGAGAGACAGGATCGAAGTGAACCCCAATATCCTGTTAGGTAAACCGGTGATTGCCGGCACACGCATCCCGGTCTATCTGATCTTTAACTTGCTTGCCTCTGGATATGATTTCAAGCGGATCATCGAAGCCTATCCAGGCTTGACAGAAGATGACATCCGAGCCGCCTTGGATTACGCTGAACAACGGATGCGCTACGAAGAGGTATATATCCTTGAGCCGGCAGGAACCCCAGTGTTATGATCTCCTTCCTGGCGGACGAAAATATCTCTCCCCATTTATAGGCAACCTGATAGTGACAGATTATCTATGAAAACCCTCTCCATCGTCGGCGCCCGCCCCCAATTCATCAAAGCCGCCCCGGTCAGTCGTGCATTGCGAGAGATCGCCCGCGAGACGCTCCTGCACACCGGCCAGCACTACGACCGCGAAATGTCGCAGATTTTCTTCGATGAACTGCACATCCCCAAGCCCGATTATAATCTGGGCATCGGGTCCGGTTCCCATGGCTGGCAGACCGGCCAGATGTTGATCCGCATCGAGGAGGTGCTGCTACAAGAGCAACCTGACTGGGTGCTGGTCTACGGGGACACCAACTCCACCTTGGCGGGCGCGCTGGCCGCCGTTAAGCTGCACATCCCCATCGCCCACGTGGAAGCCGGGCTGCGCAGCTTCAATCGCGCGATGCCGGAGGAGCACAACCGCGTGCTGACCGACCACGCGGCGGATCTGCTCTTCTGCCCCACGCCCAACGCAGTGGAGCTATTAGCGTACGAAGGCGTTACCACTGGCGTCCATCTGACCGGCGACGTGATGTACGATGCCTATCTCTACAACGTGCAGTTGGCCGAGCAGCGCTCCGCTATCCTCTCGAAGCTAAACTTGGCCTCGAAAACCTACACCTTAGCGACCGTGCATCGCCCCTCCAACACCGACGACCCGGAGCGCCTCCGTGGCATCCTCGATGCGCTGGCCAGTCTAAAAACCCCGGTCATTTTGCCCGCGCATCCCCGCACGCGCCAAGCGATGGAGCAGATCGCGTATCGCCCCGGCGGCAACTTGCGGATCATCGATCCTATCGGCTACTTGGATATGCTGATGTTCGAGCAGCACGCCACGCGCATCTTCACCGATTCCGGCGGCGTGCAGAAGGAAGCCTACTTCGCCGGTGTGCCGTGTATCACCTTGCGCGAGGATACCGAGTGGACGGAGACCCTCGATGCGGGATGGAATATCCTTGTCGGCGCGGATCCGGCGCGCATTTTGGATGCAGCGCGCAATTTCCATCCCCCCGCTAAACAGCCGCCGCTCTACGGCGATGGTCAAGCCAGCGAGCAGATCGCAACCATTCTCCAAGCGCAAAGCAGCTAAATGCGCGTCCTGTATCTTTCTCAATACTTCCCTCCCGAAGTCGGCGCGACGCAAACCCGCGCCTACGAGATGGCCACCGGCCTCATCCGCGCCGGGCACCAGGTGACGATGCTCACCGAAGTACCCAATCATCCTCAAGGCATCGTCCATCCGGCCTACCGGCGCAAACTCTGGGTGCGCGAAGACCTGGAGGGCATTGACGTCGTGCACGTCTGGGTGAAAGCATCGCCCGTCAAGACAATGCGCACGCGCCTGGCCTTCTACCTCACCTATATGACGAACGCCGCCCTGACGGGATTGGCGTTGCGCGGAAACTACGACGTGATCTATGCCACGTCGCCGCCGTTGTTCGTGGGGGGATCGGCCCTGGCGCTGAGCCACCTGCGACGCACGCCGATGGTCTTCGAGGTGCGCGATCTGTGGCCCGAATCCGCCGTCGCGCTGGGCGAATTGCGCAATCCGCGCTTCATCCGCTGGGCCACCCGGCTGGAAGAAGCCTGTTATCGCCGCGCGCGACGCATCGTCGTCGTCACCCAGGGCATCCGCGAGCGCCTTGTTGAGCGCGGATTTGGTGATAAAGTCGACTTGATTCCCAACGGCGCGAACACCGATCTCTTCCACTATCAGCCAGATGCTGGCAAGGCGATTCGCCAGCAACTAAACATAGGCGACGCCTTTCTCGTGATCTATGCCGGCATCCATGGGATCGCTCAAGGGCTGGAGACGGTGTTGCGCGCAGCCCATCGCCTGCGAGACACCCCTTCCATTCGATTCGTGATGATCGGCGATGGCCCGTGCAAGGCGGACTTGCTCGCGCTCAAATCCAAGTTGGAGCTTCCCAATGTCACAATGCTCGATGCGCAGCCCCGCGAGACCATCCCTGCCTATCTCTCTGCCGCCGATGTCGCGCTCGCGCCCCTGCGCAAGTTGGAGCTTTTCAAAGGCGCGCTGCCCTCCAAAATCTTCGATGCCTGGGCCTGCGAATGTCCCGTGCTCCTCAGCATGGAAGGGGAGGCCCGCCGCGTACTAGAGCGCGCGCAGGCCGGCCTCCACATCGAGCCGGAATCCCCACAAGCGATGGCCAAAGCTATCCAAGCCCTCGCTGCCGATCCGGCGCGCTGTCGGGCGTATGGTCAGAATGGGCGGCGCTTCGTCGATCAACACTACTCGCGTCAGGCACAGGCTCAACGCTTGGCAAAAATGTTAGAAGGATTGATTTCCTAAGCGCCGTGTGTTATCATATAAACAAAAGTGATAACACTAGGTGAAGAAAGGAGGGGCAATGATCCGCACCCAAATCCAATTGACCGAGGAACAATCCCGCCGCGTCAAAGAGGTCGCGCGACGCAAGAATATCTCGATGGCCGAATTGATTCGCCGGGCCATAGACAACTGGCTGAACAAACATAATAGCATGAGCATGTCAGAAAAACGCCAACGTGCTTTGGATGTAGTCCGCGAGATGGACGGTATGTTTCATTCGGGGCTTTCAGATATGGCAGAAAATCACGATGAGTATTTAGCTGATGCTTTTGGCGACTATGAGCCACGAACAGATATTTCTTGATACTTCTGGCCTGATAGCCGTACTGGACAGCGACGACCGTTTCCACCAATCAGCCTGTAAAATTTGGGAATACTGGAATACGAACGGAATCACGCTCCGCACCAGCAACTACGTCGTTCTGGAATCCAATGCGCTTGTCCAACGGCGATTAGGCATGAAGGTACTGCACGTATTGCACGAATATCTGCTGGCTCCTGTTGATATCATCTGGGTCTCCCAAGATCTACATCACATAGCGATGATCACCCTCTGGGCGGCCAACCGTCGTCAGCTCAGCCTCGTCGATTGCACCAGCTTCGAGATGATGCGCGAGCTGGGCTTGCGCAACGTCTTCACCTTCGATCACCACTTCGCGGAGCAAGGGTTCACCTGCTGCCCCCAACAATGATCACCCTCGATCTCTCCGCCTAAAGGCTGCTGCACACCCGTTCACCCCCGCGCTCTCAGATTGGATGAGGGCGCGTTGCTTATTGCCCTTGACCATGCTATGATGAACCCAAGGAGCACGTACAGCTATGAAAAAACACACAACTCCACCTCAATTAGACGAAGCCGCGCTGATCGCGCATCTGAAGACCCAGCCCGACATTGTGGCCGCCTACCTCTTCGGCTCGATGGCGCAGGGCCGCGCAACGCCGCATTCCGACGTGGATTTGGCCGTGCTGCTCAACCTCGAGGACGATATGGAGCGCTTTCATCGCCGCCTGGCGTTGATGGGCGCCTTGGACCGCTTCGCCGACCGCGAAGTGGACGTCGTCGTACTCAACGATGCGCCCCCCCTGCTCTGTCATCAAGTGCTCAAAACCGGGCGCTTGCTATACGAGGCGGATCGCATGGCGAGGGTCGAGTTTGAGGTCTATGCCGGAAAAGTCTACGCAGACTTGAAGCCGATGTATGAGCTGTTCAATCAAGCATTGGTTCGCGAGCTTAAAGAAGGAGGCTTGGGTGGCAGGCCATGACGTGATTTGGGAGAGACTACGATCATTACGCGACGAGGTAGCCTATTTAAAGAGCGAAAGAGATCAGCTTTCGTTCTTTAAAGACTACGAGGAGAATCTAAGACTGCGTCGCGCAATAGAGCGTGGCTTGCACATCTCCATCGAAAGTTGCCTGGATATAGGAAGACACCTCATTGCCTCGGAAAGCCTCCCATTTCCAGAGACCAATAAAGAGGTTTTCCAAACCCTCGCACGGGCCGGGATTATCCCTCGAACTTTGCTCCCTAGCTTGCTGGGTATGGCAGGTTTTCGCAATTTGGTAGTCCCCGAGTACGTAAAAATCGATGACCACGAGGTTTACAAAATACTTCAGCACCAATTGGGTGATTTTGACACTTTCGCCGAAGCTATCATCGATCATCTGGAAAGCCAATGACCAACGAATGGACAGCTGAGCAGATAGCCATCTATCGCCGCAACTTCCAAGCGCGGATGCAGCGCCAGAGTGAGAAGCGGGAAGATGAACGCCAGCGAGCGCTTGTAGCCGTGCGCGCCACGGCGCCCCTGTTGATGGCCGAGTGGCCTGCCGTGCATCGCGCCTACCTCTTTGGCTCGATCACGCGAGAAGGTGCGTTCCACGCGGCATCCGATATTGATATTGCCATCGAGGGGGAAATCGACGCGGAGACTTACTTCGCTCTGTGGCACGCCTTAGAACGAGCGCTGCCCGATTGGGCCATCGACCTGCGCGATATTTCTACCCATTCACGGTTTGCTGATCTTGTACGTCAATATGGAGATTTAATCTATGAACGAGAAAATACCGGCGCTGCGAGCGGAAATTCAGGCGGATCTTGAGGCCCTTGAACAAGCGTATCATGCCTATCACACAACCCAAGCGGATTTGATCACCCCGGAGCAATATATTGTGATGGGGTATTATCTACAGGTTATCTACGGTCTGTTTGAAAATCTCTTCCAACGTATAGCCCATGTATTTGAAAATCACATCACGGATCAATCGCGCTGGCATGCGCAATTGCTGCGCCGTATGACTCTGGATATTCCAGGTATTCGTCCGGCGGTCATCAGCAAACCAACCTATGAGAGCCTAGACGAGTTACGAGGCTTTCGGCATCTTTTTCGCAATGCCTACCTGCTACATTTTGACCCAGATAGACTGGTCTTTGTAATCCAAGCAGCAGAACAACTGGAAACATCTTACCCGCAGGACATTTCACATTTCCTAGATTTTTTGGATACGCTGAGCACGGATAAGGCGGAATGATCACCCTCGATCTCTCCGCCGCCGTCCACCACCGCGCGGGATTGGGCCGCTACGCCGAGAGCCTGACGCGCGCGCTGCGCCCGCAGATCCCCGACGATCTGGTGCTCTTCTACAACGCCGAGCGCGGCGTCGAGCCGCTGCCCGGCCTGGATGACCTGCCCACGCACACGGTCGCGCTGGGCTACAAGCCGTGGCGCATGTTAGTCTGGATGGGCCAACTGGCGCGTGTACCGTTCAATCGGCTCGTGCCGGAGGCGACGCTCTTCCACGCGACCGAGCATCTGCTGATGCCGCTGCGGGGCGTGCCGACGGTGCTCACCGTCCACGACCTCATCTTTCGGCATCTACCGGAGCACCACAAGCGCCTCAATCGCTGGTATCTCAACGCCACGATGCCCCTCTACTGCCGTCGCGCCGATCACATCATCGCGGTCTCCGAGGCCACACGGCGCGATCTGATCCGCGCCTACGAGATTCCCTCGGGGAAGATCACGGTGATCCCCGAGGCCGCCGATCCCCGCTTCGCGCCGCAGCCGCCGGAGCGCTGCGCCGCCGTCCGCGCGAAGTACGGTCTGCCGGGGCGCTTCCTGCTCTACGTTGGCACCATCGAGCCGCGCAAGAATTTGACGCGCCTGCTGCACGCCTGGGCGCCGCTCTACGCCGCTGGCGAAGCGCCGCCGTTGGTCATCGGCGGAAAGCGCGGCTGGCTGGCGGACGATTTCTTCGCGGCGCTGGCCGCGAGCGCGGCGCGGGAGGCCATCATCCTCACAGGCTACGTGGACGATGCCGACTTACCGGCGCTCTACGCAGCGGCGGAGGCCTTCGTCTTCCCCTCGCTCTACGAAGGCTTTGGGCTGCCGCCGTTGGAGGCGATGGCCTGCGGCGCGCCCGTCGCTTGCGCCAACGCATCCTCGCTGCCGGAGGTGGTGGGCGACGCCGCGCTGACCTTCGATCCGCACGAGACAGCGGCCATCCGCGCCGCGCTGCGCCGCCTCAGCACCGACGCCGAGTTGCGCGCGGATTTGCGCGCCCGGGGCTTGGCCCGCGCGGCGAAGTTCTCGTGGGAGCGCGCCGCCCGCGAGACGCGCCAGGTCTACGGGGCTTAGAGCCAGGGCTTCGCACAACAAAAAAAGACCGTCCCCAGCGGCATAGCCGCCAAAGACGGTCAGGTTGTGCGATTAACTCGCGCGTTACGGTTCCTCCGGGAGATAGCCGGGGCGCTCTCCCAAGGTCACCTCCAGCTCGATCTCCTCGCCATTGCGCTGGATGGTCAACGTCACCCTATCGCCCGGCCCATAGCGCGATACCACGTCGCTCAAGGGACGCGCGAGCGTGACGGAACGCCCGTCAACTTGGACGATCAAACCCCCCACCCGAAGGCCCGCCTCATCCGCCGGGCTGCCGGGCACCACCTGAGAAATCTGCGCGCCCTCCTCGGTGCTCATAAAGGTGACGCCCAACCACGGGCGACCGGAGAATTCGCGCTCTGGCATCTCCGGCATTTCGGGGATCTCCGGGACCTCTGGCGGGATCATAAACGGCTCACTATCCGGCGGATACTCATAGGTCGGCGGGACATAGCGCGCGCCCTCGCGCTTCCCCAGCGAAAAGCCAATCACGCCGCCCAGGGCGCAGCCCATAAGACAAATTAAGCTCGCCGCCAACACACCGCCCACAATCAATGCCGTCAATTTCCAACTGTTCGAACGTTCTCGTGTATTCATTCCGCCTCCTCTGCAGCTTTCGCCTGTCGATAGACTCTCTGAAATTCAGCCATATATTGGGCCGCGATCTCCGGGCTGTGAACGATCAACACATTTTCATCGTTGCTCTCCGCCGCGCTGGCGCTGAAGTTATACGAGCCGGTGACGACGATCTCTTCATCGATAATGATCACTTTGTGATGCATCACGTAGGGATGGCCATCCGCCAGCACGCCCACGCCCGCCTGCTCCATCGCCTCGAAGTCGGAGCCGGTGCCCTTGACATTCCGCGCTTCGATGACGCCGCGCACCTCCAGCCCGGCGCGATGCCGCTGCACCATGGCTTGGGCGATGTCGTCATCGGTGAACGCGAAGGACATAAAGTAGACGTTAGATTCCGCATCGTCCACCAGCTCGATGATGCGCTCGCGCACATTGCCCTCCGATTCGAAGTGGGTTTCCACCAACACCTCACCGATTTCCAGCCGGGGATGCGGCGTATTCTCCGGCGAGGTCGTCCCGAACTCCTGTGCGATAAACATCTCCTCGAACTCCGTCGTGTAATTCTCGGCCAGCCTCTGGGAATCGATGACCAGGACGTTGTTGTTGTTGCGATAGGTGCCGTTGTCGGTGAGATTCCACGAGCCGGTCCACACCTGCGCGCCGTCGATCACGACGAACTTGTTGTGCATAAAGGCACCGCGCTCATCCGTAACGACCGGAACGCCCGCATCCTGCAATCGCTCCGGCCCCAGCTCATCCTCGTAATCCGAATCGGTGACCAGACGGACGCGAACGCCGCGCTGATAAGCGCGGATCAGCGCCTCGGTCACAGTTTCCAGATCTAGGTCAAACGCGGCGATGTCCACGGTCCTCGTCGCCCCATCGATGGCCTTCGCCAGGCGCTCGTCTATGCCGCCGCGATGCACGCCCTCATCGGGATAGACAGGCGCAGTGAACAGCACCCGGATTTCGCCCGTCGGC
>CAYXVS010000081.1:0-3145 GCA_964468735.1 uncultured Anaerolineales bacterium
GCCGAGGGTTTCAACCATCGGCGCGGCGCAGTGGCGAATACTCTGTGACAGTAACTATTTTGCGTTTCAAGTTTTACGTTTTACGTCGAGGCCAGGAAGGAGGCGGTATGCCACAACACATAGATGTATTTTATCGATTTGGCGTTGCCTTAGTCATCGGTTTTTTGGTGGGTCTTCAGCGGGAACATGTCTCCGGGGTCTCGGATCGAGAGATTTTCGCCGGGGTGCGGACGTTCTCTTTGATCAGTGTGTTGGGATGTGGCGCGGCGATGTTGGCCGATGTCTCGGGATCGATCTGGACCTTACCCGTGATCGCGGCGATGTTGGGGGTGTTGGCCTCGGTAGCCTACTACATCAACGCCTTAGATGGTGAGGGCGGCGTGACGACGGAGATTGCGACGCTGTTGACCTTCGTTGTGGGCGCGCTTTGCTATTGGGAACACATCGCGCTCTCCGTCGCGCTCGGCGTCGTGATGACGGTGCTGCTTTCCGTCAAGCCGGAAACCCATCGCTTCGCCCGCCTGCTGACCCGCGAGGACATCTACGCGACGCTCAAATTCGCCGTGGTCAGCGTCATCGTCCTGCCGGTGCTGCCAAATCAGAGCTATGGGCCGCCGCCTTTCGATGTGCTCAATCCCTACAATATCTGGCTGATGGTCGTCTTCATCTCCGGCATCAGCTTCTTGGGCTTTGTGCTGATGAAGGTGGTTGGCGCGCGACGGGGCATTGGGTTGACGGGGGTACTGGGCGGCATCGCTTCCAGCACGGCGGTCACCTTGAGCTTCGCCCAGCGGAGCAACAAGAACGAGGCGCTGGCGAAACCCTTTTCGCTGGCCATCGTCATCGCGTGGGCGGTGATGTTCGTGCGGGTGATCGTAGTGGTTTTTACATTAGAGCCAGCTCTGGGGCGTCTCTTGCTCTGGCCGATGCTGCTCTGTCTGGCCGTCGGCAGCGCCTATGCCGGTTACCTCTATCTCATCCATCCGACTGAGGAGCAGCACGATATGGACTTTTCGAATCCGTTCGAGTTGGGGCCGGCCATCAAATTTGGGTTGGTGTATGCGGTGGTCCTGCTGGTCTCCAAGGCGGCTCAGGTTTACTTTGGCAACACCGGCGTTTATATTTCTAGCTTGGTCTCCGGATTGGCGGATGTGGACGCGATTGCACTCTCGATGGTTGATCTGGTGCGGGCGCAGAGCGGCGGCGTCTCGATGGCCGTGGCCTCCGATGCGATTATGATCGCGGCGCTGGCGAATACGTTGTTCAAAGGCGGATTTGCGCTGACGACCGGCTCCTCAGAGTTGCGACGCGCGCTGCTGCCTGGCCTCCTGTTGATCCTCGCGGCGGGCGTGGCCGCGATCTTGTTGATGTAGCTGATGCTGAGGCTGTGGGACAGGGAGGAGAGACATTGAATATTAATAGTTGGTTGCATTTGTGGCCGCTGGCCGTCTACTTTATCGTATGGGCGTTGCTGCACAGCGCGCTGGCCAGCTTGACGGTGAAGCGTTGGGCGGCGACTCTCTTCGGTGAGGGCTTTCATCGGTGGTATCGGCTGCTCTTTGTGCTCATCAGCGTGGCGACGCTGGCGCCGATGATGGGCTTGCTGGCCGTCTCTCGGATTCGCATCCTCTACGCCGTCCCGATGCCCTGGCGCGCGGTGATGATCGGTGGCCAGATCGCCGCCGGGATTGCGCTGCTGATTGCGACGTGGCAGGCGGGGATAGGACGCTTCCTGGGGACCGCGCAGGCGATGGCTGAACATCCACAGGAGGCAGAGGCATTTCAAGTGCGGGGCTTCTTCCGATGTGTTCGACACCCCCTCTACCTCTTCGCTGCCGTGCTCCTCTGGCTGATGCCGGTGATGACCTACAGCGTCTTCGTGTTGAACGTTCTCATCACCCTCTACTTCGTCGTGGCCGCGATCCAGGAGGAGCGACGCCTACGTCACAAGTTCGGGGCGGCCTACGAGGTCTACTGCGAGCAGGTGCCGCGCTTCTTCCCCTGGCCGGGTCGGAGGTATACGTCGGAGGACGTGGAGGAGGGGTAGGAGGGTGAATTTGATATTGTAGCGCCATTGCTCAAATAAATATTATAGAAACGCTCGATCTTTACCGGATCGGGCGTTTTTTGTTCCCTACTTGTAGGCAGCTGCGCTGTGATTTCCGCCCCCCTTATTTTACTAAGGAATTTTTAGGATTTTTAATACTCACTTTTCATGCATTTTTTGTAAAATTCGTTCGGATGGGGGGAGGCGCGATCTTGGAAGTTGATGGCTCAACAGGGTAGCGCGGAAGCCATGTTTGAGGCTCGTTTTTGTTAAGTTGTAAGCGTCGTTTGATTCTCAGGGAAGTCGCAGATTGTTCCGTAAAAGGAGGATGCCATGGACTCGGTTTTTATTCGACAACAAACAAGAGTATGGTCTTACCCAAGGCCATACGAGGTGGCCAAACGACTTTTCGATTTGGTGATTTGTCTCTTGCTATTGCCCGTTGCGTTACCTGTGATGGCGGTATGTGCCATAGCAATTTATTTAGATTCTCCTGGTCCAGCGCTCTTTATTCAGGAGCGTATCGGTAAGGACGGGAAGCCATTCCAGATGTTTAAATTCCGCACTATGCAGCACAATCTGGATGATCATCAGCATCGGACGTATATGCAGGCGTTTGTGAAGGGGGAAGTTGAAGGGAAGATCGAAGAGGGTCACACGATCTTTAAGCCGATTAAAGCTTCCCAAATCACTCGAGTTGGCGCATTTCTGCGTAAGACTAGCCTGGATGAGTTGCCCCAGCTTTTTAATGTATTCAAGGGGGAGATGAGCGTGGTTGGGCCACGCCCTAACGTTCCTTGGGAAGTGGAAGCCTACAAGCCTTGGCACTATCAACGCCTGAACGTCCTACCCGGCATCACGGGGTTGGCGCAGGTCAAGGGGCGCAGCACGATTTCATTCGATAACATTGCCCAGCATGATGTCGAATATGTGCAAGGCTGTTCCCTACTGCTTGATCTAAAAATCTTATGGTTGACGGTCGTTTCTGTCTTCGCCGGCACCGGCGCTATGTGATTCGATTCAGCCCATACATTTCGTTTGAAGGATTGGATGGATTGGATGGATTGGATGGATTGGATGGAAAGGAGCGACAGTTGC
>CAYXVS010000081.1:3245-11907 GCA_964468735.1 uncultured Anaerolineales bacterium
GGATTGGATGGATTGGATGGATTGGATGGATTGGATGGAAAGGAGCGACAGTTGCGTTAATTAGCAAACATTGTACACTTTGCCCTACTTACGGGAAGGACGAAAGTACCGGATCCTTTGGCTTTCTTAAGTCGAATGATTGTTCTTGATCGTTAAGATAGGTGCGGAGGTCATAGATCCTCGACAAACTTCGGAGGTTTGTGAGGTATATCCCCCCTGAACAGGCGATGCCGATAGTCATCGTTAACGGTGGATATGACCTGACAGCTTCCGAAGTTTGGTTATGGTTGAGTTGTAGAGGGGCAAACGAGGCCGTTCTGTAGGGTCTGGCGGGATGCAAGGTTGCGCGTTATTGTTTTACGTGGCGTCGGATCTACACTGAAAATATGAGCTTGGCTCTGGATGGCCGTTTCGTGAGGATGAAATCTAGGAGGGTGGGTAAGACGATGGAGCTAAAGGCCTATATGTTGATTTTATGGCGAAAGTGGTGGATCGTTTTGTCGATTTTTATCATCACGTTGACAGCCACCGTAGTATTTACGTTCACTCGCCCCACACTTTATGAGGCCACCGTTACCTTCGTCATCGTGCCCGACCCATCCCTCGCGGGAAGCGTTGTATACGGCGTGGATATCCTAAGTCGGCAGACGGAGATTGGTAATACGTATGCCGAAATAGCCGTCAGCCGCTTAATTCGCCAGCGAGTGGCCGATAAGTTGGGATTATCTATGGCTCAAATGGCAAGTTTCTTGATCGATGCTCAACCCTTGTCGGGTACGAACTTGTTAAAAATCATAGTTCAGGGCGGGGATCGGGAAAATGTTACGGTTTTGGCTAACACGATAGGAGATGAAACGTCAGCTTATGTTCGGGAACTCCAAGGGATTTATAATTTGAATTTGCTTGATTTGGCTCCAGAACTTGGTTATCCCGTAGAGAGCAACGAGAAGATGCAGCTAGCGTTGGGCGCTGTTTTTGGATTGGTGTTGGGCTGCGGATTAGTCTTTTTCCTGGAATATCTTCAAATACCTTTACAGACCCCAGCCGAGTTTGATATTCTGGATGATGAAAGCGGTGTATATAATAGAGCCTTCTTTATGCAGCGTCTAAGTGAAGAGGTGGCGCGCTCTGAACGCAATGGACACGCCTTGAGTTTAGCCTTCATTGATATAGATCGTTCTGGGAGGCTAAGGGCACTATCTTCTCCGCTGGGGCGCGATGCGGTCATCCGCCAGGTGGCTGCCTTTTTGATGCGCCACGTGCGGGAAGAGGATGTGATAGCGCGGATGAATGGAACCGTCTTTGCCATTCTTCTCCCGGATCTGCGAGGAGAGGAGGCCGAGAGCTTCATAGAGGAGTTGCAGAGGAGTATAATCTCGATGTCCTTTAAATTGGAAAGATCGGGCAGAGAACTTAATTTAAAATGTTTTACTAGCGTCGCGACCTATCAGCGTAATCAATTGAGTTCAGAGGAGTTCTTTGCCCAAGCTGAGAGATCCTTGCAGCGTTCAGCGTCAGGCAATGGTTTGGGCCGTAGTAGAGAAGAAATCCTGACTGGATAGGTATGGAGGGTTGAATATGAGTGAGTATAGCAATCCGAAGTCCTGGGATGCTGTTTTTCTTGGAAAATGTTTGATCCTTCTGGTTTTACTATCTTGGCTGGCCCTAGGCACTTCTCATTCTTTGGCGCAGGGGATAGATGATACGCCTGGTGATTTATCTTCCGTCGCGCGGGTTGAATTGTCCGATTTGCAATACGGGGAGAGGGTTTTAAAAAGTCCGTATAGCACGGTGGATTATACCCTGCGCGTACCTGAGGGGTGGCATCTACAGGAGGGGAGCTTTTTCGAGCTAGATGTTAGCTATACTTATAATCCTGCGGATGCTTTAGAGGAACCCGTGTGGCCCTTTTCTTTTGGGAATATCATTGTCACGTTGGATGGAGAAGTTCAGCAAATTTTCTCCATAGATGAGTCGACGCAGGTGCACGCCCGCTTGCGCGTCGATCTGCCTCCTTCGGTTTTCAACGCTACGGGATCTCGGTCCCATAATATCAAAGTGACCCTGGATGCAAGCTACATTTGTGGCATTCCGCACAATGCATATTTGACCATCCATCCCACATCCTTCTTCTCTCTCCCTTATGAGCAACGCCCTATTGAGGTGGATTTAGCGCGTTATCCGCGACCGTTCTACCAGAATGCGTTGGAACCAGATCGCGTACAATTTGTGCTGCCCAACAACCCCTCAGCCGCAGAGTTGACGGTCGCGGGAGCGGTATCTTCTAAGCTAGGCGCGATGACGTATGGCATGATGATTAGCGGCACGTTGGACTCGGATCTGTTGGATCAGATGGATGAGCAAGGCGAGGAGTTCCCTTATGAGCATTTGATCGTGGTCGGCACACCAGAGCGTAATGAGGTGATAGGCGCCCTTAATCGGTTAGACGCGCTTCCCGTCGCCTTGGAGGAGCGGCAACTGCACCTTGCCAGTAGGGGGCCGGTGTCTGTCATGCCCGGCGCGCAGCTGACATATACCTTGAGGGTGACGAACACGACGGATGTCAACGTCTCGTCCCTCTCGATGGTGAGTGCAATTCTCACCCCCACAGAATTTGTGAGTTGCTCGCCCGCCTGTTCTGAACTATCGATGGGGGAGCTAAGATGGGATTTGCCTCCTCTATCGCCGGGGGCGGTTGTCAGTCGCACGCTGGTGTTGCGCGCGAGGGAGATGCTCACCCCGGCGATGATGGAAAACACGGTGACCCTGCTCGATGCGACCGATAATCCGGTGAATGTGAGCACTTTGACCACGACCCTCCGTGCAAGCGCGCATCCAGACGTCGGTGTGAATATTATGAAGACGGCTAGGTCTTCGTCCGGTGGTTATTTCTTTGTTCAGGATGAGCGGGGGGCGCCGGAGAGTGATGGCGTGATCCAGATGCTCGTGTCGCCTTGGGCGTCGTCCAAGGCGATTTTGGTCCTCACGGGGTTGAGTGAGGAGGCCGTCGATCTGGCCAGCCAAGCTATGAGTTCCGAGAATCGGTTCCCCGGCCTGGCGGGTTCCTCTGTGTTGGTGCGCGGGCCGGCGCCCGGATTGGAACGTCCTCAGACCGCACTCGATACGGAGATGACCTTCGCCGATTTGGGCTATGAGGGTCGGATGCTGGAGGGGTTTAACGACGGGGTCAGTTATTACTTTGATATACCCGTTGGCTGGCATCTCACCGAGGAGACCTCGCTCAACTTATCTTTTCGTTATTCCCAGAATCTGGATTATGACCGCTCGTCACTGAATGTATCATTGAACTATGAGCCAATCGCGACGGTGGCACTCAGTGATCAGATGGCGTTGGACGATGCGTTGGAGGTCGATCTGCCTCTCTCATTGGTGCGTTACGGGGAGGATAACGTTATTTCTGTCCAGGCGGAGCTGTTCCCGCTGGATGAATGTGCGTATTCGAATGTTTGGCTGCGGGTCAATAACACCTCCGCGCTGCACTTGGCGCATACTGAACGAGATGAGCAGGTGCTGAATCTGGATTTTTTCCCTCATCCCTTCGATCTGCAATCTGATTTAACCGATGTTCTCTTCGCACTACCGGAGAAGCCTCAGATTGAAGAGTGGACTTCGGTGCTGCGGTTGGCGGCGGCGATGGGTGGGGCCTCCGGCGGGCTTGATTTTGCGCCGGCGACGACGTTGGGAATGCCCAAATCTGAGGCGGCTTTGAGCGCGCATCACATCATCGCCGTGGGGCGGCCCACGCGCAATGTCGCGCTACAAGAGGTGAATGATCAACTCCCCCAGCCCTTTTTGCCGCACTCCGATGTGATCGATCAAAAGCTAAATTGGGTTACGTTACGTTTCCCATCGGATGTGAGCCTGGGATATGTGCAGCTTATAGCTTCACCTTGGAATGAAGCCCGCGCTTTGTTAGCCGTGACCGGCACTACAGATGAAGGCGTCCAGCAGGCCGCGGATGTACTGGTGGATCAGCCATGGTATCTGAATGGAAATTTGGCGCTCATTAAGGATGGCACGGTCAACACCATCGATACCCGGGAGTTTGGTGGGGACTATGTGCAAACCTCCGAGCCGGTTTCCACTGATGTAGTGACTGCGACGGCCACAGTTTCCCCAACTGACCCAACAGCCACGCCTTCTGCAACGATCTCACCCGACGCGACAGATCTCGCCTTAGCTCTTTCGTCGGAAGAGGAAACCGTTAATCGTCCCGGCTGGCTTATTCCCTTGGTGATCGCGGCGGGGCTGGCCCTTTTGATTGTTTTGGGTGTTGCCTGGTGGCAGTATCGAAGCCGAAACGCGAACTTATGACATCTGATACAACTATGTCTCAACAACAAGAGAATATATTGGAGGATACTTCTGGATCGACCACGTCTGATCAGAGTATCTTAACTGTAGCTAAGGGTGGGGGCATTTCTTTTATCGGCACACTGTTAGAATATGCGGGGCGTTTCATCCTCGGATTTTTGTTAGCGCGACTGATGGGCGATGCGCAGTATGGGTTATATAGCGTGGCCGATTCCGCCTTTTATATCGTCGTCGGCATTGCGTTGCTGGGCCTGAATACGGGGACGACGCATTTCGTATCCATGTTTGTCTCACAGCGGGATCAAGAAGGGTTGTGGAGGACGATACAGATTGGCTTAGGCCTTCCGCTGATCGTGAGCTTGTTGGGCGGCCTGTTGTGTTTGGCGTTCGCCACACCGATGGCTGAGATCATATTTCACGAGCCGGAGTTGGCGCCCCTGTTGCGCATTGTCGCGTTGGCCATACCCGCCGGGACGTTGGCCGCGTCGGCGAGTTTTGTGCTCCTGGGGTTCAAGCGGCTGGAATATAGCGTCATCGCGCAGAATATCCTCCAAACCTACCTGAAGTTGTTTCTAATTGTCGCGTTGGCGTTCACGGGGTTAACCGCGATCAAGGCGATGACGGTGTACTCTATCGGCGCGATCGTCTCTTGTGGATTATTGATCTATTTCGTGAACAAGCTGTTTCCGCTTAACCGTCCGCTTGATGTTAGTTTTCGACATGTGCGCCGGATGTTACATTTCTCTCTCCCGGTCTATCTTTCGGAAATTCTGACGATGCTAGGTCCTAACCTGAGAATCTTGTTGTTAGGAGCGTTGAGCACCGTCGCTTCGGCCGGGGTGTTCACCGTAGCTTCGCGCGTGAGTATGGTCAGCACCGCCTTTTATACATCGATCAGTGTGATGTCGATGCCGGTTGTCTCTGAATTACACGCGGCCGGCGATTTGAAGGACCTAAAGCGCTTTTTCCAGACCATGACCAAATGGACGCTTACCTTCAGTTTGCCGTTCTTTTTGCTGATCCTGTTTTTCTCACGGCCTATTTTGTCGGTTTTTGGCGATAGTTACGTCTCCGGTTCTCTGGGGTTGATCATTTTGGCCAGCAACGACTTGTTCAGTTCGGCGGTGGGGATTTGTGGTGTGATGGTCACGATGACGGGAAATACAAAGCTGAACATCCTAAATGCTGCGATTAGATTCATTTTGCTGACGATACTCAGTGTCGTACTTATCCCCCGTTGGGGCGTGGTGGGGGCCGCGACGGCGACGACAATCAGTCTTTCCATTGTAAATTTCATTTTGGTATTAGAGGTGTTCCTCTTATTTCGGATCTTGCCTTACAACCGCAGCTTCGCTAAGCCGGTGAGCGCAGCTTTGTTGTCGTTCCTGAGCACTTACGTGTTGACTCAGTGGGTTTTTTCAAGGAATTCGTTAGTCGGGGCAGTTGTTAGTGCGGGCACCTTGTTGATAACGTATATTAGCACCATTCTGTTGCTTGGCCTCTCTGAGGAGGATCAAGTGGTTGTGAATCGTTTCCAAGAGCGTGTCAGCCGTATCCCGGTGCTATCCAAGCTCTTTGAGCGAATGTCCTCATAGGAGCTGTTGTTGAAAAGATGAATTTCGAGAGAAAAATGCGGAAACTTTGGAATATGGATTTTTTAGCCGCTGGCATCCCTCTATTACTTGGGGGCATGTTAGGCTTATTGGTAGTCTTTTTGATTATTAGAGGATCTTGGCTTATCGCCTTGGGTATCCTCTGCATTGTGCCGGCTGGTATGTTGATCAATCATTATCCGTTGGTGGCGATGATAGCATGGTTTGTGGCCATGCCCTTTTTACCCTATGAGACGGTCAGTTCGCGTGTCTTTTGGCTCGTCCATCGCGCTCTGATTCCTTTGGCGATGGGGTTGGCAGTTCTGGCGCGCGCATTGAGGATAAAGGAGTACAAACCGGTAAAGATGGGATGGGCTGAGCTTTCCATGGTGATGTATCTTGTCGTAGCTGGGGTTTCTGTTCTGACAACACGGGGAGACCCTCTTCTTTACCTATATGAGCTGTATGATCGGATGTTTGTGCCCTTTGCAGCCTACTGGTTGATCCGCATCCTGCGCCCAGGCGAGCAAGATATGAAGCGCTTCGTCCTGCCGATGCTCTTCGTCTGCATAGCGGAGATTTTGATCGGTTTTTGGGCGCGCTACGCACCGCAGACCTTGCCCCCTATATGGGATATCTCAAGAATGGGAACTCGGATGTCCGGCACGTTTACCAATCCCACGCCCTATGCCTATACCTTGATCGTATGTATGCTCTTCATTTTTCAGGAGGCGATGAATCGCAAGCCAGGCATCGTCCGGTGGTTTTTAATTCTGGTCTTTAGTTTGGGCTTGTTCTGCATTTTCTTGACCTTTACGCGCGGCTGTTGGTTAGCTGCTACGCCCGTCCTCTTAGGGCTATTGATTTTATATCCCCGGACGATGTTCGCGTTGCTGATGACCACCATCGTGGTGGGAGGGATTCTTTCCACCACTGTATTAGTCGATGAAGTGCAATTTGCGCTTGAGCGGCTGGTTGTACAGGAGACAGTGGATAGCCGAATCGTTTTGGCTCATGCTGGCCGGCAGATGTTCTATGCCAAGCCTTTTTTAGGATGGGGATTTGGTAACTATGATCGTTACGATTGGAAATTCATGGAACGAGTGGGAAATGCCGCGCCCACGGACTGGGACATCAGCAAGGGAACATCGCATAACACTTATCTGACTATTTTGGCAGAGACGGGTATTGTGGGGTTTTTCCTCCAATTTTTTCCGGTGATCTGGTGGTTCAGATGGACAATCAAAGTATTCCCCCGCTTGCCACGCGAGGGGTTTTGGAGTCGCCGTTTGCTCGTTATGATCTGGCTATCAATAGTTTTTTACTTGATTGCCACGCAGGTCATAGGCGCCCGATTCTTCTGGTATTCCATTGGCACCTTGTGGTTTTCGCTGGGGTTGGTCGCTAATATGGTGCAGGCGTATCTCCGGCCCGAAGATTTTGGTGTGCCGGATTGGGTGCGACTGTGGCTCGTTAATTTCGCCCCGAATACAATAACAGACGAATTTTCAAGATGATAACCTCGCAAGACCATAACAAACCGCTCCGCGTATTACAGATTATCGGCGATCTAGACATCGGCGGCGCCCAAGAGGTCGTTCGGACGCTGGTGAAGTACATGGATGCGACGGAGGCGGCCTCTCCCGTTGTTTGCACCTTCCAAGATGGCCCCTTGCGTCAGGAGATAGAACAACTGGGCATTGATGTGCAAATATTGCCCGATCGTCATTACAGTGTGCTGGCTTTTCCTTGGTTCTTGGCCGATATGGTACGCATCTGGCGCGCGCTGACCAAGATCGTCAAGGAATACGACGTCGATGTGGTCCAGACGCATTTATTGCGCACGCTCGATTTTCTCGTCTTGTTTCTGAAATACACAACCTCCGTCCGCGCCGTTCTGTGGACGTTTCACAGCGCCAAATTTATGCTGGCGAAATCGCATCTCTCCAGACACCGGTGGTTAGTAGGCCCGAAACGATTTGTCCATCATCTGCTGTACAGATTAGCCGCCCGGTGTGTCGATGGCTTCATCGCGGTTTCTGACCAGGTTAAAGACGCCATCATGGCGACGATCCGTCCCATCCCCCGCAAAGTCATGGTCATCTGCAACGGAGTGGATGTCGAGAGGTACGAACAGTCCGTTGATAAGACGGGAATACGCGACGAGCTGGGCTTGGATGAGGCCGCACGTCTGATCGCGGTGGTCGGCACACTGAAGGACGGTAAAGGACACCAGTACGTGATCCAGGCGATGCCTTCCATTGTGGCGCAACATCCATTCGCGCATGTGCTCTTCATTGGCGATGGCGCCTTGCGGGAGCCATTAAAGGCGCAGGCGGCGGCGTTGCATGTGGATTCGCACGTCCATTTTTTGGGCAGTCGCCGCGATGTCCCGACATTACTGGCCGCCAGCGATCTCTTCGTCCTCCCGTCTTTATGGGAAGGCTTGTCCATGGCGCTTCTAGAGGCGATGGCCACAGGGCTGCCGGTGGTGGCCTCGGAAGTGTCGGGCACTGTCCAGGTCATCACCTCGGAGGAGATGGGGCGCCTGGCGCCTCCCGGCGATGTTCAGCAACTGACAGCGGCAATCGAGGGGCTTTTATCCGATCCCCAGCAGGCGCGAGCGCTGGGGGCTGCGGGCAAGCAACGAGTGGTGGCCGCGTTCAGTGCCCAAGCGCAGGTTGATGCTCATCTAACTTTATACCGCCGTTTGTTGAGTGAGGCTTGATCATGGC
>CAYXVS010000082.1:0-4581 GCA_964468735.1 uncultured Anaerolineales bacterium
CCCTGGGCCGTCTCCACGATCTTGGTAAAAGCCTCCGGCTCGTTCACCGCTAACTCCGCCAACATCTTGCGGTCGAGCACAACATCGGACTCTTTCAAATCGTGAATTAAGCGGCTGTACGTCGTGCCATTGAGGCGCGCCGCCGCGTTGATCCGCTGAATCCACAACCGCCGCATGTCGCGCTTCTTGTTGCGACGATCGCGATAGGCGTAGGTCATCGCATTCATCCAAGCTTCATTGGCGCGCCGGAATAACTTGTGGCGCGTACCATAATACCCCTTGGTCTGCCGGATAATTTTCTTATGACGACGGCGTCTTACACTTCCACCTTTAACTCTCACTATACACCTCGACGTTGCGTGATAACTTTTTTACTTTTGGTACAAATACGGGGCTAATTGCTTGACGCGCTTGCGCGTACCAGCATTTTCCACGGGAAGCATCTCATCAAATTTCGCGCGGGCGCGCTTGGACTTCTTGCGGCGCAAGTGGCTTTTGCCCTGCTTGGTCCGCATCAGTTTACCCTTACCGCCCTTCGTGCGACGAAATCGTTTCGCTGTTGCTTGATGCGTCTTAATCTTTGGCATTATCTTATCCTTTCCTTAAACTACTTTTTTACTTTCTACTCTTTACTTCTTTGGAGTCAATACCATCAACATGGTGCGCCCATCTAATTTGGGAGCCATCTCCACGGAGGCGACATCCGAAAGTTCCTCCGCGATATTGCGCAAGCGCTCCAACGCGACCTCTGGATAAGTGATCTCTCGCCCCCGAAATCGCACCCGCACCTTGACTTTGTTGCCATCTTCCAGCCAACCACGGGCATTCTTAACCTTAAACTGCAAGTGATGATCCGTCGTCTTGGGACGCAAACGAATCTCTTTGACCTCGACTTGCTTCTGAGACTTACGGGCTTCTCGTTCCTTCTTCGATTGTTGATAGAGGAACTTACCGAAGTCCATAATCCGCGTCACGGGCGGATCGGCATTGGGCGCGACTTCGACCAGATCTAGACCGGCTTCTCTCGCCAATTCCAGCGCCTCACGTCTGGACTTGATTCCTAAATTGTCCCCGTCGGCATTGATGACTCGGACCTCCCTAGCGCGGATGTCTTGATTGGCGCGATACCTTTTCTCGCTGATGGTTCTCCCCCTTTGTGATGCTTAATTTACAAGAAAATTCTCCATTATCATATCACGGTTAAAGAGCATGTCAAATATTTTCTAAGACGATATCGCTCACTCCTCGCCCGGCGTGACCGTCGGCGTGATGATGGCCTCTGGCGTGGGCGTCGGGGTGACGGGCGATTCTCGCGTCGGCGTGGGCGGCGGCTCGGTCGCGGGCGGTGATGTTGGCGTTGGTGTCGGCGTGGTCGGGATCGGCGAGGGGGTCGGGGTGAAGGTCGGAGAGACTTCCGGCGTCGGTGTCGCTTCGGACGTCGGCGTCATTTCCGGCGTGGGCGATGCTTCGGGCGTCGATGTGGCCTCCGGCGACGGCGTCGGCGTGGGGCCGACGACCTGCACGGTGGTGCGCGCCTCGAACTGCGCGCCGAGCTGATTGTAGGCGACGACACGCAGCGTGTAGATGCCCGGCGCCTGATCAGCCGAAATCTGCCACACCCCTAACATCCCCTCCCGCACCGGGGCCTTGTGCGGCCCGCTGATCCAGCCCCACCCTTGAGGCTCGCTGCCCATGCCGTAGTACAGTTCGTAGCGCTCAAAATCATCCATCATCACCGTGCCGCTGATCGTCGCCAGGCCGTACACCTCCTCACCCGGCGCCGGCGCGGTGATCTCGATCTCCGGCGCGCCCTCATCCTCGGTGCAGTACGCCTCCGGCGCGATGGGGTAGTTCCGCTCGGCGGCCCACCGCTTCAGCCAATCCTTGCCGCCGGGATCGTCCACGTGCTCCAGCGCGACCATCACCTGCGTGCGGACGTTATCCTGACAGAATTGGTTGGCCCACAGGCCGCTGTTCGCGTCGATATCGACCATCTGGAGCCAATCTTGCTCGGCGGGCGGCGGCGGTTGATCGAAAGCGAAGATTTCGCGGCGCTTTTCCGGGCAGGGCGGCGCGGGTTTCACGCCGGAGAGCGCGCAGACCTCCTGCTCGATGATGCCGGCCGGGCGCGGGAACGCCCGCGCGGGCGTCCCTTCGTGCGCGCGCTGCATAAACGCGCGCCAGATGGGGCCGGCCCCGCTCGATCCCACAACCCCGGCCATCTGGCGATTGTCGTTGTTCCCCACCCACACGCCGGCCGCGATGTCGGGCGTGTAGCCCATCGTCCAGGCGTCGCGATTGTCGTTGGTCGTGCCGGTCTTGGCCGCCACCGGCCGATCCGGCAGCTCTAAGATGCTGGGACACGCGAAGACCAGGCAGCGCGCCTCGGTATCGGAGAGGATGTTGGAGAGCAGATAAGCCTCCTCCGGGCGGACGACACGCTCGCCCTGCGGATCGCGATTGTCGATCAGCACCTCGCCCTCGTTATTCTCGACCCACAGGATGGGTGTCGTCGGCATCCGCAGGCCGCCGTTGGCGAAGGTCGCGTAGGCGCCGGTCAACTCCAGAAGCTTCATCTCGCCGCCGCCCAGCGTGAGCGCCAGGCCGTAGAGCGGGCGCGCATCGTAGGGATAGTCGGGGCATTCCAACTGCGGGGAGACGAGCGACGTCGCGCCCAGACGGTCGGCCATCTCCAGCAGCCCCGGCACCGTGACGTACTCCAGCGTCTTGACCGCCGGGACGTTGAGCGAGTTCGCCAGCGCGGTGCGAATGGACGTCGGCCCTCGGAATTTGTTATCGTAGTTGGTCGGCTCGTAGATGTTGCCCGCCGTATCGGTATAGGTCGTTGGCACATCCCACACGATAGTCGCGGGCGTCCAACCCTGCTCGAAGGCCGTCAAATAGGTCAGCGGCTTGATGGCCGATCCCGGCTGCCGGCAGCGATTGGCGACATTGACCTGCCCGCCGATCTCTTCATTGTAGAAATCGACGCTGCCGACCAGCGCCAGAATATGGCCGCTCGCCGGCTCGATGGCGACCAACGCGCCGTTCTCGACCTCGCGCCCGGCCAAGTTGGCCACGCCAGCGGCCACCTCCTCCTCGGCGATGCGCTGCAAGCGCGGATCTAACGTCGTGTGGATGCGCAGGCCGGAACCTTTGTAGAGCGCCTCCGGCCCCAGGGTCGCCTCCAATTGATGCCGGACGTAGAAGACGAAGTGCGGCGCCGGGATACGATCCGTGTAGATCGCTGGGAACTCATACGTCTCCATCTCAGCGGCAGCCGCATCGGCCTCCTCCTGCGTGATGTAGCCATCCTCGACCATCAGCCCCAGCACGACCTTCTGGCGCTTGAGCGCCGCATCCCGCCCACCGCTGTAGGGATCGTAGAGCGTGGGCGACTGGGGCAATCCCGCCAAGAAGGACGCCTGGCCCAGCGTGAGATTCGAGGCGCGGGCGCCGAAGTAGGTGCGGGCCGCCGCATCGACGCCGTAGGCGAGGTTCCCGTAGTTGTTGTTGTTCACGTAGATCTCTAAGATCTCGTCCTTGCTGTAGCGGCGCGTCAACTCCGCCGCCAGGACGATCTCCTTGATCTTGCGCTCCACGGAGACCTCCGTGCGCTCCTCCGGCTCCAACAGGATGTTGCGCGCGACCTGCTGGGTGATGGTGCTGGCGCCGGAGACGATCTCGCGCTCCTGCAGGGCGTAGTAGACCGCGCGCGCAATCGCGATGGGATCGAAGCCGCCGTGCGTGTAGAAATTGCGATCCTCGGTCGCGACGGTGGCCAGTTGCAGGCTCCGGGCGATGTCATCGATGTGCACATAGGTACGCCGTCCGGCGGTGGGGTCCATCATCTCGTAGAGCAGATGGTCGTTGCGGTCGTAGATCTGGCTACTGGCGAAGTCCGGTTCGCGCGCGCGCAGTTCTTCGACAGGCGGTAACTGCGCCGCCAATATGATATAGCCCGTGATGGCGACCAGCAGCGCGATGAAGAAGAGGAAGACGCTCCCCAACGTCAGGCCCAACAGCCAGGAGGCCCAAGCAGGGCGGCGGGATGGCTGATCCTCTTCCGGTTTTGGCGATCCGCCCGGCGGCCCACCCGGCGGACGGGAGGGAGGCGGAGGCGGCGTGCGATGCGCTCGTGGCACGCGCTGCGTCGGCGCCTGATCCCGCCGAGGGGCAGCCCCGCGCGTAGGCGACACACGCTGGGTTGGCATCTCGTGACGCGGCATCTCGTGGCGCGGCGGCCGTGGCGGAGGTGGGATGCGCCGCGTTGGCTCCTCGGATCGCGGCGGCGGCGTGCGGTGCGGCTGTGAGGAGCGCTGGATGCGCCGCGTCGCCTCTTCAGATCGCGGCGGCGGCGTGCGGTACGACGCCGGCGGGCGGGGAATGCGCCGCGTCGATTCCTCCGGTGGCGGCGCCGGCGGACGCGACGACGCTTCTCCAGAAGCTTCAGGCTTCTCGCTTGATGGCCGGTTCGGCGCCTCGATGCGGCGCGTCGGTTCGGCAGCCTGTGGCGGTTCACGTCGCGGCTTTTCGTCCGACTTAGGGAGTCGAATGCGCTGGAATGACTCCGCCGCAGCC
>CAYXVS010000082.1:4681-11905 GCA_964468735.1 uncultured Anaerolineales bacterium
CGGCTTTTCGTCCGACTTAGGGAGTCGAATGCGCTGGAATGACTCCGCCGCAGCCTGCTCAAGCTCCTCGCGGGAAATCTTACGTGTGACACCGCCACTCTCTCTTACCGGCGGTGGGGACGGCGGCTGCTTTTTCGCCGCAGCCGCCTCGAGTTCCTCCCGTGAGATCCGGCGCGTGACGCCGCCCTCATCACCTTCGGGGCGCGGTTCGCCCTCGTCGGGGCCGCGACGCCGCTCTTCATCTGTCATATAGGACACTCCTCCCAAAACACGTAGGCCGGATTGGTAATGCGGCCATAGTCGGAATACCATTCCGACCTACATTACGCTCCAATCGGACTGCCTATTCCGACCTACGCCTTGCTGATCTGCGCCCAATCATCCAGGAACTTCTTCAGCCCCGCGTCCGTGAACGGGCTGTGGATCATCTTCTTGAGGACGCGAAACGGCATCGTGATGATATCCGCGCCGGCGAGCAGCGCCTGGGTGACGTGCGCGGTGTGGCGGATGCTGGCCGCCAGCACGAGGCACTCCAAGCCGTAGGTATCGAAGACCTGGCGCGTCTCGCGCACGACCTCCATCCCGTCCAAGCCGGCGTCATCCAAGCGCCCGATGAAAATCGAGGCGTAATCCGCGCCTGCCTTCGCCGCCAGGAACGCCTGGTTCGCGGAGAAGATCAACGTCGCGTTGATGCGCCCGTTCGGCCACTGAGAAATCTCGTGCATCGCTTTCAGCCCTTCGGGGATGGCGGGGATCTTGACGTAGACGTTATCCGACCAGGAGAGAATCTCCCGCGCCTCCTCGATCATCCCTTCGGCGTCGGTGCTGATAACCTCGGCGCTGACCGAGCCTTTGACAATCGCTTCGATCTTGAGCGTCTGCTCCTTGCGATTCGCCGTTCCCGCGCGGAACATCAACGTCGGATTGGTGGTCACGCCATCGACCACGCCCCACGCCACCGCCTCCTCAATATCCGCAATCTCTGCTGTATCGACAAAAATCTGTGCCATTTGATGCGCCTCCTTGTGGATAGTTGGTTAATGAACCATTCATCTGACAACCAATTTCTACCTTCCGGGAAGCTTCTGTCGTGTTTGATGACGTTAACCCGTCCGCAGCTTCCCGGAAGGTTCAAATGCATTACGGCAAAAGTGACACGCTACTCAAATAAGCTCCCAGTCCCCGTCCCTGGGGACGGCTTAAAAACGTATCTCTCGCTTTGAAGACGCCCCCGAGACGGGGGCTTTGAGCTAATAGGTGCGCCTTTTTCCATAATGCGTTCAAGCATCCTCCAACAACCGTTCAAACAACGCCGCGTACTCATCCACCGTCTTCTCCGTCGAGAAGCGCGCCGCGATCTCCTCGCGCGGGCGGATGTACCGCTCCTGATGATCCAGCACCTGGAGCATCGCCTCGGCCAAGCCCGCCGGATCGCCAATCGGCGCGATTTCACCCATCCCGGTTTGCAGGATCGGCTGGCGGACGCCGGGCAAATCGCTGGCGACGCACGGCGCGCCGCACAACATCGCCTCGACCTGCACCAGGCCAAACGATTCGGTGGAGTTCAGGCTCGGCACGACTAACAGATCCAAATTGGGATAGAAGGCCGCCATCTGCACCGGATCTAACACGCCCAAGAAGGTCCATTGCCCCTGCTGCTCGTAGCGGCGGATCATGGGCAACACCTCATCGGCGTAAGCGCCCTCGGCCAAGACGTCGCGATATTGGCCGGCGAAGAGGATGTGCGCTTCGGGATAACGCTCCAGCACCTTGGGGAACGCCTCCAGCAACACCCCCACCCCCTTCTCGGCGGCGAGCCGGGCCGCCATCCCAATGACGGGATGGCGATGCTGTGGGTTATACATCTTTTCGAAGGCTACGACGCCCGAATCGGTCATCTCCCGCAGCTCCACCGGCGGCGGGATGATCACGCGCTTGTCCGCGAAGCGTTGCAAGTAAGGCGAGTGCGTTGCGAAATCCTCGGTGTAGGCGACGATACGATGACTGAAACGCCCCGCCAAGTCGTTCATCCCATGCACCACATGGTTGACGACGCTGTTGAAGAAGCCAGACGGCAATTTGAGATCGCAGTGGTAGGTGAGGATGGTGGGCTTGCCCAGCAATCGACCGCGCAGCGCGACGCCCGCCGCGTCGAACTGGGGCAGGTGCAGGCTGATGACATCGGCCCAGGCGACCCACTTCCACGCCTGGAATCCAAACGTCGGCATAATCACGCCCTTGCTGATGCGGAAGAGCACGGGGACGCGCACCACCTGCACGCCATCCAGTTGCTCCTTGTAAGCCAGGCTGCGTTTATAGTGCGAGGTGAGAATCGTCGCCTCGTGGCCGCGCCGGGCCAATCCCCGCGCCAGCCGCTCGGCGTAGATGGTCAATCCGCTGGTGTGCGGACGGTAGTAGGTCAGGACAATCAAAACACGCATAATGACTCCGTAAACTCTAAAACGTATAGCGTAAAACGTGACATATTTTCACCCAATAGATAATTATGATTGCAAAGAGCGCAGAAAATCCACAAACGGCCCAAAACACTGTGGGCACGCGCGGACGATGTCGGGGTAGTGCGCAGCGCCCAAGATCAGTGGTGCGTCTAAGGTATCGCGGTAACGTTCTTCGTGCTTCTGAAAGAGCTGCTCGACAACGCGCTTAGGCGGATGATGATTTTGATCCTCAACGGGCGTGATCCACGTGCATGGGAGACTCTCCCGTCCTAGCCGCTCGGCCAATTGTGGCGCTGCCGCTAACAGCAAAGCCTCCAAATCGTGCTTGAAACAGAAGACCTTGAACCGAGACTCGATGCGCTGATCCTCGGCCCCCTTACGCGCCCGCGCCCAGCCTCGAAGAAACTCCGATCGCAATACTTGCCGCAATTCCGCTACTGTGCGATGTTCGCCGCCGACGTTCGGCGGATAAAGATCGGGCAAAGCAACGACGATGTTATCCGGCTGAGAACGCAAGATATTCACGGCCTTTTGCGGTGCTTTGACCATCAACGGTTTCTTGCCTTCAAGAGGTACAAACTTCACGCGCACGCCGCTCATTAGAAGCTGATCCAACAATCCTGCCAGCAGCTCTTCCATCGCATATTTGTCGCTCGGGCCTTCGACGTAGACGATGACGCTTTGGGGCTTCACAGCAACGCCTCCAACTCATCGCTGCGATGCATCATCTCGATTTCCTCGCGGCCAAAGGCTTCCAAATTCGCGCGGAGGGCCTCGGAATCCTGGGGCTTGATGTATTCACTCTCGCCCTCCCGCTTGCGCATCACCGCCAGATGTTCGAGATCAAATTGGCGCAGGAAGTAAGAGGCGTGCGTTCCCAATAACACTTGTGTGCGCTCGCTCGCTTCTTGAAAGAGGCCGGCCAAAATGGGCAAGACCCGGGGGTGAATGCCCTGCGCCGGCTCATCGATGCACAAAAGCGTCGGCGGTTGCGGCATCAGGCTTAGCGTAGCCCAGCACAGAAATCGCAAAATGCCATCGGAGAGATCGGCCAAACTGAGTTCATCATCGACGCCGCGCTCCTGCCAAAAGGCAATGACCTCACCGGGGCCGCCGCGCGCCTTCACCGTCAAATTTTGGAATCCAGGGACTGCCAAACGCAGATAGGTTTTTAAGTCATCAAACACCTGCGCATGCTCCGTCATCAAATGAAAGAGCACGGCGCTCAAATTGCCGCCATCTTCATGCAAAAGCGGTTCCTGCTCCACCGGCACGGATTGTCGGATCTTCTGATTATTGATATGAAAAGCACTGTAGAATCGCCAACCAGCGATAAACTCGCGTAGATTGTAAAGTGTAGGAACGGCTGGATTTGTCATGACACTTAACGCCAGTTGATTAGGCTTGCGGAGATTAAGCTCCTGCTCTGCCAACTTCCCGTCAGTATCTTGAATCACACCGGAACGCTCGTGAATATTCATAAACATATACGGCGTATCAAATTCCTCACGAGTCGGTTCCGTCGTTCGCACCCTCTCAAAACTAACGCGCGTTTGACCGATGGGGCCGAGCACTTCCCCTTGATAGTATAAGGGAACCCGTTGCATAAGATCTACTTCTACACTCCACCAAATGCGATCCGGACCAGGCCGATGAAAAATCTTCTGGCCGACCGACCCGGCAACAATTTCCGGCGGGATCACCTGGTGCATACCATCGCGCAGGAACTTCAGGAACTCGAACAAGCTTGATTTCCCCGAGCCGTTCGCACCGACGATGACATCCAGCAGAGAAAAATCCGCCCGGAAGTCTTGAAAAGGTCGATATCCTTGAAGTCGCAAGGATGGTATGTGAGGATACTTCATCATTGTCTCTCCTGCGAGCTATTCAAACAGTGATTTGTGCGCGACAACCCACCGGTAAAGCCGGGCGATGCCCTCTGCCACGCTGATGCGCGGGCGCCAGTCCAGATCTTTCGCCGCTTTGCGAATGTCGGAGACGTAGATGCGCTGGTCGCCGGGGCGCCACGGGCCGCGCGCGACGGGGATCGGGCGGCCGAGCAGCTCTTCCAGCAGCGGCTGGAACTCGGCCCAGACGGAGAGTTGATTCTGCGGGCCGCCGCCGACGTTATAGACGCGCCCTGCCGCCTGATCGATGTTCGCGACGGCGGCGTCGTAGGCATCCAGCAGATCCGCGACGTAGAGCAGATCGCGCACCTGCTTGCCATCGCCGTAGATCGTGATCGGGCGGCCCATCACGGCGGCGATGATGAACCACGCCACCCACCCCTGATCCTCCACGCCGAACTGTCGCGGCCCGTAGATGCAGCTCTGGCGGAAGACGACCGTCGGCAGGTCGTAGATGCGCGCGTAATCGCGCACGTACTGATCGCCGGCGCCCTTGGAACAGCCGTAGGGCGAGTGAAAATCCAGCGGGAAATCCTCCGAAATGCCCTGCGGATAGTCGCGGTAAGCGTAGCGGGTCGCCCGCTCCTCGATGACCAGCGACGCCATCCCGCCGTAGACCTTGTTGGTGGAGGCGTAGAGCACGAGGGGCGTCTTCTGACTGAAGCGCGCCGCCTCCACCACGTTGAACGTGCCGAGCGCGTTGGTCTCGAAGTCCAAGCGGGGATGCGCCACCGAGGTCGTAACGGCGACCTGCGAGGCCAGATGCACGATCACGTCCGCGTCGCGGGCCGTCGCCGTGAGCAGCGCGGCGTCACGCACATCGCCGGCCACAAAATCGAAGTGCTCCGCGCCGAAAGCGGAGCGCAGCCACGCCAGGTTCGTCTCCGCGCCGGGGCGGGAGAGATTATCGTAGATCGTCACCCGTTCGCCGCGATCCATCAGCCGATGGGCATAGTTGGAGCCGATGAATCCCGCCCCGCCCGTGATCACATAGTGCATGTCGTTCTCCCTTAATCTAACCGTTCGGTCAGCCGGATTACCAATCCGACCTACTTCTGCTCGGCCACCGCCTGACTCTTCACGCTGAGGTCCCGAATCGAAATGCCCCAGACCATCAAGGCGATGGCGCCCAAGATCATGCCCAGGAGATAGGAAATCGCGTGGGCGAGCAGACCGTAGGTCGCGGCCAGGGCGCTTCCCACGCCGAAGAGCGACAAGGCCCAGCGGGCGGCCGCGTGATAGCCGCCGATGCCGCCCTGGCTGGGGACGGCCATCCCCAGCGCGGTGGCCCAGGTGGTGGTCAACGCAGTCAACAGCGGCGCGGGCGGCATGGCCTCGAAGAGCAGCGCATGCTGCAACACGATGTAATAGACCACGACCACTCCCCAGATCGCCGCCGAGAAGCCCAGCAGGCCGAGGCCCTTACGCGGGGAGCGCAGCACCTGCAATCCCCCTAAGATATCGCGCAGCGGCGCGATCCAGCGCTCTGGATCGCCCAGGGGCAAGCGCGTCAAGATCGCGCGCGCAAACGACTCTGTCGCTTCCGGGAAACGGGCCATCAGGACCAACACCACGAGCAGGGCCAACGCCGCGCCGCCGCTCGCCAACCCTGCGACGACTGAATCGCCGACGGTGATGAAGGGCAGCGTAAGCACCAGGAAGATCGCCACCGTGAGCAGATCCAACGTGCGCTCGATGACCACCGTCGAGAGCGCGGCCATCACGGAGACGGGCGTGCGCATCCCGGCCGCCACGCCGCGCGCCGGATCGCCGGCCCGCAGGGGCAGAATGGCGCTGACGAGATAGCCGATGTTGATCAGCCCGAAGGCCTCCAACACCGAGAGCTGCTCATCCAGCAGAATACGCCACCGGTAAGCGCGAAACCAGAAGCTGAGGGCCATACATCCCACGCCCAGCGCCACCCAGGGCCAACGGACCTCGCCCAACGCCGCGCCGATCTCGGTCAGGTTGACGCCACGCAGGGCAATCACCAGTCCAATCGCGCTGATGAGTAAGGCTATAATGATCTGGACACTTTTCTTTCGCATATTGGGCATTATTACCTGATTACCTGGGTGAGTTAGATGAATTAAACAAGATACCTTCCTCTATAATGTTATGATAAAGGCTAAAACGTTGTTGCCCCATCCGCTCCCAGCGCTCCTGGCCGATGACGCGGGGACCAATAAGCACGTCATATTCCAAAGAAACGCGCGCAGCCATGGTGTTAATCGCGCGACGCAGCGCCCAATCTTCTTCCCGGACGAGAATCAGGAGATCTATATCGGACCAGGCATCACTATCGCCTCGCGCCTTTGAGCCAAAAAGAACCGTTTGGAGAATGCGACCTGGGAATCTCTCGCGGAGACGGGACGTGAAATCCGTCAGGGCCTCACGCTCTTGGGAGGTCAAATGAGACGTATGCGTGGATACTAAAGCCATCCTTCCTCCCGTAAATAAGTCTCCGCTCGTTCGACAAAACGCTGCGCATCTTTAACATCTGACCTCGCCCCTGCTTCATCTATGGACAATCCGATCTCATAGTCACTGGCATGACGATCTTCCATCACACGCCCGTAAATATCGCTATACTCAGCCTCAATTTGTCCGGATTTGACGAAGTGCTGACGAAATGCGGCAATCACAGCGGAATGTTTCCCTCGAATCAGTTGGCGGGTCCGCAATAGAGCACTAGTCGCATAAAAGATAGCGTAATATGCACGATTGATAGCCGACCCATAAAAGCCATCGTGGAGATTATGCATAGCAACGTCCAGCATTTGATGAGCGTGCTGGATGTATAGATCAATTTCGTATATGGAATTCTGATCCATCAACTAAACTCCCTTTCGCATATT
>CAYXVS010000083.1:0-11826 GCA_964468735.1 uncultured Anaerolineales bacterium
CGCTAATCCCACAATATCGGTGGGTTTGACGGACGGTGATGGCAAATTGTGGGGCTTTTCCGACGACAACTAAGCCCCGCAAGGTCTCGAAGAGATCCTGCGGGGCTTTTGTACGGGGCCTCAAGCGGCGGATTCCGGCGCTTTGCTCAGTGGGGTTCCTCCTCTTGTTCTTGAAACGGCCTTGCCGGTCATAGACGTGATCTCGATGGCCCAGACGCGCACGGATCTCAGAGCGGCGGGGCTGTACGTCCACGCTTGGCCGGAGTAGTGTTGCATGATCCGGTTCAGGCCGTGGATTTTCTCCTCGTCGCTGTGCAGCTCGATGATCTTGCCGTAGCCGATGACGCTCTCGAAGTGGGCGGTCCAGCCGCAGGCCTCGGCCTCGTCGGGGAGGATGTGCACCTTGCCTTCCACCTCGAAGCACACCGTGGGATTGGCCGCGATGAACTCCAGCTTTTTGCCCCGCTGAGCCGAATGGAGATAGAGCCGCCGCCCATCGTACCCGAAAAAGAGCGGCGCCAGGTACGGCTCATCCTCGCGGGCGAACGCAACGCGGCACACTCGCGCCTGGTTGAGGAGGGCGTCGATGTCACGCCGGTCGGTGATCTCGCGGTCTTTTCTTCGCATCTGCTACCCTATAACTCAGATAAGGCATTTTGTTGAACAACATCAATATGAACGCTACCTACGGCTTTCCATTGGTCATCGTGTTTCAAATCAACTCTTAGAATGTAATGACCAAATCCCTGAAAAGGCAAACCTCGCAGGTGTATCCGGTTTCGAGATCGCTTATGTTTAGTGAGATTGACTTCCATCTCACTTGAGGCCAATTCCTCTTTGTCTGGACTAACCACTACAAGACGCGATGTATAGGTCGCTGCATCGCTGGAATCATCAATTTCCCACAGGGTCATCACGTCCAACTCAATAGGAATAGCCTTCTCGACTTGCATTGTCCTCTGGACAGTGATTTGCTCAATAATATGTTCCAGACTGACATTGTTGGAATGGCGATCAACGACAGCGCGAGCGCATGCTATAGACCAGCGATGATGGATCACACTGCAACTCCTTTTTGTTTGGATTTCGGAAGTGAGAGTTCGGATGTACTATGGGTTGAATTAACACTGCTCTCAGACCAACCTATTCTATTCTCATCGGCAAACTGCATCATGTAAATTGGTGATTCGTTTTCAGATACTTCCTCTTTGTCCAATCGAATGGTCAACTCGACGTCAAAAACCTCGCTAAGTTTTCTGAGCGTTTCTAAAGTTGGATTAGAAAGGCCATGTTCCAATAGGGAGATATTTGCCTGCCCCGTCCTCATTCGCCGGGCTAGTTCCTCCTGGGTCCACCCCCGTTGTATTCGAAGGCGAATGATGTCCTCCGCTAGATCCAGGACAGGTTGAAGCTCTTTTTCAGCCTCTACATAAGCTGGGTCCTGACATTGTTCTTTGATATATGCTTTGTGTTTCATATTTAATCCCCTTGTGTATATCGGCTAAAATAATATTCGCGACAAGCGATAGCTTTGTCGATCTCTGAATCGGGAACTTTGCCAGTCTTTTTAACTATCCCGTGGGTCAAGATAACTTTGTCTCTATCAAAGAAAAAATAGAAAACTCTAAACCTCTTGTGTCGGACACGCACTCGTAGCTCATAAATCTTATCTCGAAGATGAGCTGCATGATCTCGGTCAGAACTGTGGAGTTCCCATCCATAATGACTTAGCAGATCGATAGTCCATAGGACTCGTTTCCTTTCTTTCACTTCCAGGCTATCAAGAAGTTCTTTAACTGGACAGCGATGCGTGGGTGTCTCGAAATATTCGACTTCACATTGAGGCATACATTTGATCCTTATTGTTTATATACTATATGGATTATAGAGAAAAGTCAATGATTAATCTGCTCAAGTCCTACTCATCCGCGTGACATTCTTTTTCTGTGCCGATTCCCATCCGCACTGCCTGAATTTTAGCATGGATACCCAACTTCGACAAAATACCCTCCGCAAATAAAAGAGATCGGTCAGTTTAGCGCCTGACCGATCCCGAAATTTGAACCCAATCGCGGCGACGACCGCTCCCAATCTACTCCCCCCGCACGACCGAGGGCAGGTAGACTGAGAAGAACTCGAAGAACTCATACGCGCCCCGGTCGATGCCCTCGCCCTTGGGCCGCGCGATGCTCTGGATGTCCACGTCCGGCGCGCCGACGGGCGTGCCGCTATCGATGCCGGGGGAGGTCTCCTGCAGGCGGTAGTTGTGGTATGCGCGCCCTCGGAAGAGGGGATCAATATCCCAGAGCATGCTGCCATTCGAATCATCCCATGCCTCGCCTTGGATGAGCGAGTGCGTCATCGAAAGCGCCGAATCCTGGCGCAGATCGATGCCCACCTCGTTGCCCCAGATGATGCTGTTGGTCACCGTCACCGTCGGGCCGCCCCGCCCCTCGTGGCGCTCGTACAGCCCCAGGCCGTGGCGATTATCGACCAGCGTGTTGTTGATCAAACGCGAGACCGCGCCATCTTTCACGGCGATACCGAAGCCCGTGTATTCGACATCGTCGTTGCCGAAACAGTTATAGACCAGGTTATTCACCACCGTCGTGGAGGAGGGCAGCCCAATCGAAATGCCCTTGTCGCCACAATCGTGCATGATGTTGCGCTCGATGCGCGCCGAGGAGTCGTTCAGGTCGAGGCAGTCGTCAGTGATGTTGTAGATGTGATTATCTAGGAGCACGGCGGGCCGCTCAACGCTCATGTGGCTGATCTCGATGCCCTCCGGCGGCGCGGGGTTGAAGCCCGGATCATAGACCGAATCGTGGATGGTGTTGCCCTGGATGTAGGCGTAGCCGCCCGTCGCGTGGACGGCGTCGCTGCCGATGTCGTAGATGTCGTTGCGGAGGAGATAGAGCGTCGAGTCGTAATCCGCCGTGACCGCGTTGCTCCGCCGCATGTGACGTAGCACGCTATCTGCTAAGGTGAGATGCGAGGCGTAGGCCGATACCCCGTGCGAGCGCGGATTGACAATGACCTCGTGGATATGCTCCAGCACCGCGTGCCGGATGCGGTTATCGGCCTGGGTGTTATAGAGCAAAATCCCGCCCCAATAGCCCGACTCGCGGCGCGTGAAGATGATCGGCTGCGAGGCGGTCCCTTCGGCCAGGAGGCGCGCGCCGTCCTCCACGCGGATCACCCGGTCGGGGTTGAAGTGCAGCGTGACGCCCGGCTCAATCGTCAGCGTGATATTGCCGGAGAGCCGGATGTCCTGCTCGATGGCGTAGGGCAGCGCGCTCGTGGGGAGCTTCGTGTCCTCGGTCAGCTCGCCGCCGTGGAAAAGATCGCGGAAGACGGTGATGGTATACGTGTCCTCGCCGTCGCTCACCTGGAAGACGTTATCGCGCGTGGTTAAGTCCGCCTCGTAGCGCCATCGCATCGGCCCATCGTACTTAATGCCCTCGGTGCTGCCGTTGATGCGCACGTCGCGGATGGGCGAGCAGCGCCCCTCCAGCGTGACGTGGTTCTCGGTGGTGATGATGTTCGCGCCGCCGTTCGTCTCAATCGAGAGCCGAACGTCTGGGATCTGATGCGCCCACAGATACGCGACCCGCGCTTCGACGTAGTCCTTCAACTCCTGTTTCTCACCCTCGCTCACGGCCACATCGGGCAGCGCATCGATGCGGGGGAACATCTCGTCCCTCGTGAACGGCCCGCCATCCTCTATGAGCGTGGCAACCCCCTGATAATACCAGCGCGAAAGTTCTGGATGACGCAACAGACGTTTCACGATCTCCTTCGCGTACCAATCCGGCTCCCAGATGGTGTGATCGGCGTGGAGGAAAAGCGTGTCGTGATCCCAAGAGATGAGAATGAAGCGGTCGTCCGAGGGCCGATGGTAGAGGAAATAATCATCGCCCCGGCCGACCCAGAGCGCGCCCTCGTGATTATCCAACACGGCCTGGACGGCGAACCACTGCATCCACTGGCGCAGATCGGCCACCTGCTCTCCCTCCTCGATCAGCGTCTCGGTCGAGGCGTAGGTCAGCGCGTGCGTCAGCGACATCACATCGGTGTAGTCGTCGGCGTCCTCGTTCGTCTTCTTCAGATAATAGGGCCGATAGGCGTCCGGGTCTGGGCCTTCGTATTCTAAATCGGCGCCATCCTTGCCGCGATAGAGATTGCCGCCGTCATCCCCCGGCAGATGCGCGCGCAGGAAGTCCCGATCCACCTCCTCGATATCCAGGTAGTGGCCCGACTGACGCTCATTGATGCGGAGCGTCACAAAGCGCGTGTCCGACGCCGGCATCCCCAGCCGCTGGAAGAGATCGTAGGTCATCGCCTCCTTGTGCATCGCATCGGAGACCAGGTTGACGCGCTCGCGGCGCTCGAACTCCTGCGCATCCCGAAATTTGATGCGATACGGGCGCGGCTCGACATCGCGCGTGCTCTCCCCGCGATAGCGCAGGCCGACGTTGTAATAGACCACATCGCTGTAGATGAACGTGGCGTCCAACTTCTCGTTCGAATCGATATCGCGGCTCTGCAACTCCGCCAAATTCTGCTCGGTGACGATCAGCCGGTAGAGGGGCAGCTCGCTGGAGGGCGGGACATCCTCTATCCAGTAGAGATAGCTCGTCGTGATCGCCATGCCGGTCTCCTCGGAGTAGCCGCCGGGCGCGCCATCCGGCATCAAACGCACCGCGCCCTCGTCATCGGTCGCGCGGATGTAGAACTCCACATAGCGCCCCGATCCCGGCAGCGGGAAGATCGTCCCGGAGATCCCCTCCGAGGGGATGATGGCCGTGTAGGTCTCGTCGCCCGCCGCCGCGTCCCCGTCCGCGCCGTCGTCCACCATCGGCAGGTAGGTGAAGCCCGTCTCCCCCTGGCGACGATAGGCCAGCGTGACGGAGATGACCGCCTGGTTGTCGATGACGTGGACGGTCACCGTCACCGGATCGACAGCTTTGGGGATGGGCGGCGCGTGCGTCGCCTCTGTCACACACGGCGGGATGTTGCCATCGATGTAAGCGCTGTTCTGCGCGCCGGGCGTGCCAGCGCCTAGGCTGCTCTCCCACGAGCAAGGGCTGGCGTTATCGAACGCGGAATTGATCAACTCCAGCGAATGCCCCTCGCCGTCGGCGGTCTCTGGCCACGGCTCGTGATCATCGTAGTGGACCTCATCGATTAACGCGCCGGCGGCATCGACTAAGGCCACGCGCTCGCCGCTATTGGCCAACCGCCCGCGCGCGAACGGCCCCAGCACCGGCGCCTCCGCCGTGAGAGAGTAGACCTGGCGCACCGTCGCCGGATCGCTGGCGATGACGAGGTAGGCTCCTGGCAGCATCACCGTCCCGGTGGGGAAGAGGTAATGGACACCGTCGTTGATGCGCCACCCGGAGAGATCGACCGTGGTCGTCATCGGATTGACCAGCTCGATGTACTCCTCGCCGTGGTCATCGGAGCGGGGATGATAATTCAGCTCGTTGATGACGATACGCGGGGGCGGCGGCTCCTGGCCGCTGACCCGGCCCGTCAACCCCAAGAGGGCGAGGGCCAAGGTTATCTTGAGGAGTGTTCCGACTATCCACACCCCAGCCTCTCCCCATCCCCTTATCCCCCTTCCCCTCTCCCTCCGATGGAGAGGGGAAGGGGGGCGCGAAGCGTCGGGAAGGGGTGAGGCTTTATCCACAAAAATCACATCTAACTCATTCATTAGGCCCTCCCGGCGTCGGTGACGTGAAGAAAACCCACGCAGCGCCGCCATCGGGACGACGACCATAGGACGTGTCCGGCGTCTGCATGCCGTAGGTCAGATAATCTAACGGGATGTTGCCGTGAGCGTTGGCGGCGAAGAGACCGACGGCCTCCCCCTCGCGCGCGAGCTTGAAGGGCGTGTGCAGTGCGCCCTGCTCAGGATCGCCATCGCACCAGATGAGGAGGTGCGCGCCCGGCGCCAGCTCCGTGTCCGCCGGAATCTGCCAGCGACGGGGATCATCTAAATGATCCGAAAGATACAGCCCGCCCAACGACGCCGTCGTCTCGCCCGCGTTGTAAATCTCCACCCAATCGTCGTACTCGCCCGCCTCATCGCTGTTGACGCGATCATTGGAGGCCAAGAACTCGTTGATGACGAGCGCGGGCGGCGTGTAGCCCACGTGATAGCCGTCGGCGGCGTCCGGCGCGCCCGGCGGATAGCGCGCGGCTTGCTCCAGAGCGTCCTCCGCCATCACGTAGTAGCGCACGGTCTGCCCAGCGGCCTGCGGCGGGATCTGGGCCGTCGCGGTGACGACGCGCCCCTCCGGCCTCGCTGCGAGATCGCAGAGCACGCCCTCGAAGCCCGATCCGGCGTCGTACCAGAGGACGGCCCGCGCTAACGTCTGCCCGGCGGTGATGTGCGCCGTCACGGCGACGCTCTCATTGGCGGCGGGCCAGCGCGGCGCGCGCGTGAGTTGCGCGAAGGCCGGCGGTTGCAGGCGATTGGGCGCGCCGGGCGTGGGATCATACATCGCGTGCCAGGCGTCGCCGCCGTCGGGATAGCGGCCCCACGAGACATCCACCGGCTGCGGCGCGAAGTAGCTCGCGTCGATCTGGCCCAGCCCCGCCGCGCGCGTATCGAAGAGCGCCACGGCCTCGCCCGCGCCGGAGAGCTTGAACGGCAGATGATCGCCGCCCGGCTCGCCGCCGGCCCAGAGGAGCGTGTAGCCCCCGGCGGGCACAATGATGCTCTCCGGGATCTTGTACTGCGTGGGGATGTGGGGATCGTCCGTGATGAACATCCCCTGCAGGTCGATGTCGCGCGCGCCCGTGTTGTGGATCTCGATCCAATCGGGCGTGCCGCCAGCCGCGTCCTCAATCGCGCCGCGATTGCGCGCCATCACCTCGTTGATGACCAGCGAAGGCCGCTCCCAGCCGACGATGTAGTGATAGCCCACCGAGCGCATCAGCGCCAGATCGTAGCGGCTCTCCGGCCAGCGCGGGCGCGATTCGGACACCTGGCCGGTGGCATCCTCCGCCGTGATGTAGTACTCGACCCACGTGGTCGCTGGTTGGGCGGGGATCACCGCGCTATAAAGATCACCATCGTCGCCCGGCGTCGGCGTCATCTCTATCGGGACGTAGGCGCCCGGCGTCGCCTCCGGCGCGAAGGCGCGATACCAGAGCGTCGCGGTGATTGGCCCCGCGTCGCTAATGCGCGCTGCGATGGTCACAGCATTCGTCGCCGAAGGTCGCGCGGGCGTCCGCGTCACCTCGGTAACCGTCGGCGCGCGCCCGATGTTGCGCCAGCCGGGCGTCGGCGCGTCTAGCGCGCTCCACTCGTCGCCGCCGTCGAGGGCGCGGCCCACCGAGAGATCGGCGTCCGGCGCGTCATAGGCCGTCTGGAAGATCACGGCCCGATCAAAGGCGTCGCGATCCCAGAGCGTGAGCATGCCGCTCGTCGTGAGGGTGAAGCTGGCGTGCAGTTCCTTATCACCTAAATGATCCAAGGCCAAGGTGTGCGCGCCATCGGCCCAAATCAAGAGCGCCCCCTGCGGCGGGATGTTCGTCCCCGCCGGGATTTCCCAGCGCGCGCCGCTTTCATCATCTGTGTCTAGGCTCAGATACATCCCGCCCAGATCCCAGGTGAGGGCCTCGCTGGCGTTGTAGATCTCCAGCCAGGGCGCGTAGGCGCCAGCGGCGTTGGAGAGCGTGGCGGTGTTGTGGACCAGCACCTCGTTGAGCACGAGCGGCGGAGCCAAATCGGGCATGAAGGCGGGGAGGTGCTCGTAGAGCCATTCGCGCCGATGTGTGACGTAGTACTCGATCTCATCGGGGCCGTGGGCGAACTCGAAGCCCTCCGGTCGCCACCGATTTAGATCGGCCTCGCCGTAGGGCTGAATCGCCGCGAAGTAGCCGTCGATGTAGGGGAAGATCGCCTCGGGGCTGAACGCGCCATCCGGCGACGCCAGCATCTCGATCAGGCGTCGCCCGTGAAAATAACGAAATTCGGGGATATTCATCATCCGCTCGATCAAGACATTCCATTTGCCATCGATTTTCTTGCTCTCTAAGGTGCCGCTGTCGATGGGATTATCCCAACTCAGCGTCTCATCAAAGAGATCATGCCATCCGGCGTTGTGCCCCAGCGATAAGTCCACATCCCACGGCAGAACGATCCAGGTTTCGCGGCTAAAATCATGATAAAGATAATAATTTTTGGATAACATCTCAAAATTGCCTAATAAAATATTGGCCGCGTACCAATCGAACCACTCGTTCACATCTAACATCTCGGCGATGGCCGTGGGGAATTCCGCCTCTGGGATGGTATTCAAGCGGCCCACGAAGGTGCGGATGTCCTCGAGGCCGCTATCGCGGTGGGTCTTTTTCGAATAGTGATCGGCCCACCATTCGACGTGATCCTCATGCGGCTTGGGCGGCTCCAGGTTGCCGTAGCCCTTGTAGAGATTGCCCTGCATATCGATGCCCAGACGATGCAAAAATCGCTCGTCGATCTGCTCGACCTGGGAGTACAGCCCGGCGTACTCGCCGTTGAGATAGACGCGCGCGTATTTGGCGTGGGGCGTGGGGATTCCAGCGCGCGCTAAAAAATTGTAGCCCACCGCGCTCCGCAACAGCGTCTGATCGATGTAGTCGGCGTTGAGATTCAGCTCCTCGTTGCCTTGAAACAGATCGCTGCCGGGGAAAAAGAGCTTCCACGATTTCTTGGGCATCAGGCGCGAGGTGTCGCCGCGATAGCGCAGATCGACCTCCCAGCCACGTTCGTGAAAGAACGTGGCCGGGACGGTGTCATTGTAGTATGGCCTTTCGGCCAGCCAGGCTAAATCTGCCGGGCTGGCCGAAATGTGGTACGCCGAGGGTGGGGAGATGATGATGGTGCCGGGGTTGGCGTTGCGCATAATCAGTGGGAGGTAGATGCTGCTGGTGATGGTGGTCTCGACCGCGCGTTGCCCACGGGCCGAACGGCCATCGGCGCAGGCAACGGCGTAATCGTCGTTGGTGATGCTGTGATCCGCCTGGACGATGAAGCTGACGGTGGTCGTTGCGCCGCCGGTCAGGGTGATCTCATCCCAGCGCATGAGCGAGGGCGCGGGCAACCAGGCCGAGCCTTCCTGCGTGTGGGTTATCACTGTGGCCCCGGTGGGGACCTGGTCGGTGATCACCATCTGCGCGCAGGGGCTTTCGCTGAGGTTGGTGATGGTGAGCGTGTAGGTGATGGGCGCGCCGGGTTCCGCCGTGGCCGGCCCGCTCTTGGTGATGACGAGCTCCGCCGGGGCCGCGATCTCATCGGCGCCGAGATCGGGCGCGGCGTCCTGCGGACGGGGATCGCCGTCGATGTCAATGTCCACGCCGACGTCTGTACCCGCGTCGATGGCGGGGGAGGTCTCCTGCAAGTGATAGTCATATCCAGCCAGATCGACAAACTGCGGATCGGCCTGCACCACAACCGTGCCGCTCAGCGGATCGCTGGCGTTGTTCCAGAGCAGGGTGTGATCCAACACGACCTCAGCGGTCGGGATGGCCGTCACGCCGATTTCGTGGTTGATGATGATGTTATTGATAATCGTCACCGTCATCGGCCCTTCGATCTCGATGCCTTTACCCTGCTGCCCGGCGCTGGCGCCGACTAATGTGTTGTGATAGATGACGCCCTGGCCGGGGTCTTCTAACTCTATCGTATTGGAGATGTGATCGCCGATGAAGTTGTTGGTGATGGTGAAGGCCGGGGTGGTGCGCACCGCGATGCCCATCGCAGCATTGTTGAAGATGCGATTCGCCGCGATGGTGATGCCCGCGCCGATCTCCTCGCACTTGAGGCCGTCATCGAGACTGTCGGTGACGTGATTGCCGATCACCCACACGCGCGCCCCTCGCGCGTCGATGCCGTCATCCCCCGCCCCCACGACGACGTTATCGCGGATCGTGACCTCCTGCGTTTCTGCTTGCGTGTGGATGCCGTCGCTGCCGGCGTTGCGCACGGTGTTGCCTTCCACCGTGACGTTGCCGCCGCGCACGTTCAGGCCGTGCTTCGCGGTGGAGATGACCTCGTTGGCGGCGATGACGGCGTTGGCGTTATCGACGAAGATGCCATGATCCGCCACATCCGCCACATAGTTGCCCCGGATGATGGCGCTGTTGGTATCGCGGACGTAGATGCCGGGGTATTGATCGCCGGTGACCCGCTCGATGACATTATCCGCCACGACCACCGTGCTGTTCTGGGCGCGGATGCCGTTGGAGATCACATCGGTGAGATGATTATCGAGCAGCCAGGCCTGGCCGGCGTTGACCTGCAGGCCGTGCTCGCCGATGTTGGTCAATATATTCTGGGTGGCCGTCACGACCGGGCTGGACGCCAATCCCTCATACTTGACCAGCAAGCCCTCTTGCACCGTGTTCGCGATGCGATTGTTGCTGAGTTCGACCTGACCGGTCTCCACCTCGACGCCCTGCCGCGTGATGTGCTCGATGGCGCTGTTAGTGATGGCGACATTCGGCGGATCGGCCCCATCCTCGTAGAGGATGGCCACACCCTCTTCGGCGCCGTGGCGGATGGTGCTGTTGATGACGCGCACCGTGCCCGCGCTGATGCGGAGGCCCTGTTCCCCCGTGTGCTCGATGGTGCTGTTGCGCATCGTCACGTCGGGGAGCGGATCGCTGCCGGAGACCCGGACGACCACGCCCTCGCCCGTCGTGTGCGCGACGGTGACGTTATCCATTCGAACCGTGCCGGCCTTGATGTCGATGCCCTGCGGGGCCGTCAGCACCTCGGTGTCGATGATCTGGACGTCGCCGCCGGTGATAAAAATCGCCTCGGAGATGACGTGGGTGACGCGGTTGTGCGCGAAGTAGATGGTCCCGGAGTCGATTTGGACGCCCTGCTGGCCCGCATCCATCACCGTGGAGTGGGTGACCGTCACGACCGTGCCGCCATTGAAGAAGAGGCCCTCCTCACGGGTGTGAGCGAAATGGCTGTTGACGATGCGGGCGACGCCGCCGTCGATGTCGATGCCGTGCTTGGCGGTGAGCACCTGCGTCGCCGTGACCAGAACGGTGCCGCCGTTGATCTCGATGCCCTGCTTAGCCGCGTCGCGGATCGTGCACTCGGCGACGGTGACATCGCCGCCCTCGATGTGGAAGCCGTCCCGACCATTTTCTAGAATGAAGCCGGCGACGACGATCTCGGTGCTCGGCGCGTTGCCATCGACTATGACGTTATGTTCGCCTTGCCCATCGATGATCGTCGGGTTGGCGCTTGGATCTTGCGTGGTGAACGTCTGATCCCAGCCGCCCTGCACCGCGATCCCGTAGGTGACGGTGATATTTTCTATATAGGCGCCGGCTGCCACGTAGACTTCATTACCATCTCCGATTTCCTCGGCCAAATTGATGGCCTGCTGTACGCTGCCGCACGGATTGCCCGACGAGCAATCGCCGGCCGCGCCCGCTTGCACATAGAAGATGTCGGGGTTGGCCGTCGCGGGCGGCGCGGAGTAGACGAGGTAAAGCAGAAAGACGAGCAAGATGCCCGCGCCTAAAACGACACTGATCAGATTTCGAGCCTTCATATTTCCCTCCTTATGTGAAAATATGTGACTGTGCTCTTGACAATACATTTTGGGGCGTGATGCTACTTTTATCATACTGTACATCAGCTTGTCAATAGTTTCCAGTCGGTTACGATTCTATAAAAGGGGAACGATAGGCAAAACAAGATGATGGAGCTATGAATTGTGCTATCTATTTCCAAAAGTACAAAACCTTGTTGGTTTACCTGGTACATGGTATAATGGAACGTAAGCTATTCCAGAAGCGCCTTGCTTA
>CAYXVS010000084.1:0-11462 GCA_964468735.1 uncultured Anaerolineales bacterium
TGCGAATGAATTCGAGGCTGATACACAAAACCCGTCAAAAACGGGTTACAAAGTTGCTCAAAAAGCAACTCCAGTGCGTTTTAACGCACTTTGGATATCAGCCGGTGGTTTCAACCATCGGCGCGGCGCAAGTTGAACGTTAGGGCTTCGCTGCGTTAGTTTCGTGCGATTGGGCGGCGATGGTTTTGAGTTGCGAGCGGAGGGCGGCGATGCGCTCGTTGGTGCGCTCGATCTGCTCGAAGAGCGGTTGCTGGGCCTTGATGCCCTCCTGCATCAGGTGGGTCGCGGCCTCCTCGCGGGTGTCGACGGCGTCCAACTGGACCAGTAGATCCAGGTGATGGCGCGTCTCGTCATCCACGCGGATCACCATGCGGCGGGTGACATCCTGCGCGGTGACGGCGACCGCCTCGCCCACCGCCGCGAAAAGCTTGGCGGTCTCATCCAGGACGGCGCGGAACGCCTGCGCGGTCTCGCGATGGTCTGGTTTGGCCGCTGCCTCTTCTGGCGCTACTTTCACTTCCACTTCCGACCTTGGGGCGGGGTCTGGCGCGATCACATCCCCGGCATCTTCTGCGATGATGGTCTCTTCGTTCATTGGGTCTCTCCTTTAATTTAGTCGGATCGTCAGATAGTCGATTAGTCTCTAGTCCCTGTCGGCGGGGATCTGTCGATCCCCTTGGAGCAGGGCCTAAGCCGCTCGCTATTCGACGATGTCCTGCTGGACTTGCTCGCGGAGTTGCTCGCGCAGCTCCATAATCTGCTGGGTGATGTTGCTGATCCTGTCGAAGAGGGGCTGGTTGGCCTTGATGCCCTCGTTAATAAGGAAGGCGGCGCTCTCCGAGCGGCTGTTGGTGATCTCCGCCTCGACTAACATATCCAAATGATGCAACGCCTCATCGTTGATGCGGAGCGTCACGACGTTGCCGCGATCTTGCAGCGCCGCGCCCAACGTCTGCCCGAAGCTCTCCACCTGCTTCCACGCATCCCGCAGCGATTCGGAGACGGGTTTCTTGCTGCCCTCGGCTGGCGCTTCGGGGGTCTCCTCGCCCTCGATCTCCTCAGCCTCCGGCGTGCCCTCTGTCTCGACTTCGATCTCGATCTCGGCTTCGGCCTCTGGCGTCTCCCTGACCTCTTCATTGAGAATCTTCGCTTCTTCGTTCATCCTGTCCCTCCTAATGGGCTATGTGTAAGTGTAAGTCTGTGTAACGAAGTTACGTGTAACGTCGTTACGTATATATTGTAATCCCGTTTCGCTGTGTTGTCAAGGCTGGAGGTTGGAAATTAGAGGCTGGATATTGTTTCGCACAAGTAACTCACCTCCTGCCCTTAATCCTCAATTCTAAATTCTCAATTCTTAATCCTTGTTTCCCCTTACCCTTTGCCCAAGATTGCCTTATAATAAGAGTAGATGGGGCCTACTCCATCATCGACGCGACCAGATCCATATTTGGTCTTCTCCTCCACGCTCTTGATTGCGTCAAATGTCGCATCCAAGTCAATCAAAATTATACGGAGGTAGCTATGAACACGGGACGGTGGCAGGTTAAGTTGAGCGTGTTGTTGACGATTTTCTTGGGGATGGGGCTGGTATTGATCTGGTATGCGATGATTGGGAGCGGAGCGCCGCCGGCGGCAGCGCGGCGATGGCAGCCGTTAGCCCCCATCGTTCAGGACGCCGCGCCCGCGCCGAACGCCTTGAATGTCCCGGCGACGGCGACTGTGGCGCTCACCTTCGATGAGCCGGTCGATCTGACCTCCGTGACCAGCCGCACCTTCGCGGTTCACGGCAGCCAGGGGCCGCGCTTCAAGGGCGCCTACGAGTTGAGCAACCTCAGCCGCACGGTCTCCTTCGATCCCGCGCGCGCCTTCTTCCCCGGCGAGCGCGTGGACGCCAGCGTCACCACGGGGACGCAGAACATCACCGGCACGCACGCGCCCTCCTCCGTGGTGTGGCAGTTCTGGGCCGCGACCGAGGGCGGCAGCGCGCACTTCATCGACAGCGGGCAATCCATCACCAGCACCGAATATGGCCGCGACAGCGTCTTGGGCGATTTAGATGGCGACGGCGATTTGGACGCTTTTCTTTTAGATGTGTATAGCGCCAGTCGGGTATGGCTCAATGACGGCAGCGGCGTCTTCAGCGACAGCGGGTTTATCTACGGCACGATGGATATGAACAATAACAACGACATCGCGATGGGCGATGTGGACGGTGACGGCCTTCTTGATGTGGTCATCGCCAAGAGTTACAGCATGATCGGCAGCGACAATCAGGTCTGGCGCAACGTCGGCGGCGGGATTTTCACCCTCACCGCTAACTTCGGGATGACCAACACCTTGGGCGTCGCGTTGGGCGATGTGGACGGCGACGGCGATTTGGACGCCTGGGCGGCCAATGCGAGCGCCGACCGCTTGTGGCTCAATGATGGGGCCGGTACTTTCGTCGATTCGGGTCAAGCGCTGGGGAACTATCATAATGGCGATGTGGCCTTTGGCGATTTCGACGGCGATGGCGACTTGGACGCCTTCGTCGGAGGCAGATCCAGTATCACCTCCACCGTCTGGATGAACGATGGACGCGGCGTGTTCCAGGAGGCCGGGTCGATAGAATATCCCACGGGCGGGGACGTGGTGGATGTGGCGGTGGGTGATCTGGACGGCGACGGCGATGTGGACATTTGGCTGTCGGTCTATGACGGGCCGGATCAAATTTGGCTGAATGACGGCGAGGGCGTGTTCACGCCCTCGGCCCAGAACGCATCGATGCCTCAAACGGAAAATTACGATACAGAGTTGGGCGATTTCGACGGCGATGGCGACCTGGATGCTTACGTCGGCAATTGGGGCCGCGATGATCTCGTGTGGCTCAACGATGGCCACGCGAACTTTACCGCCAACGCTGTCCTCGGCAGCGATACGGACACCTACGGCGTCGCGTTGGGCGATGTGGACGGCGATGGCGATCTGGACGTGCTCCTCTCCAACTATATGATGGAGGTCGGTGACGCGGTTTGGCTCAACCAGGCGGCGGTCATCGCGACCGATCCGCCTCCCAACAGCATCGCCGCCTCGGCGTGGGGGCCGATCAGCGCGGATTTTAGCGCCCCCATCAGCCAGACGAGCGTGACCGCGCAGACTTTCGTCGTCCACGCCGGATTCCACGGCAATGTGCCGGGCACGCTCAGCGCGGGCAGCATCGAGTTCGCGCCGGATGTCGAGTTTGCGCCCGGCGAGCTGCTCCAGACCAGCGTCACCTCCGGCGTGCTGGAGGCGAGCGGCGCGCCCGTCGCGCCCTACGTCTGGCAGGCGCGCGTCGGCGCCGCGTTGGCCACGGGAGAGCTGACGGCCACGGGGCAGAGCTTGGACGTCGCGCCTACCTACGATGTGGCCGTGGGCGATTTGAATGGAGATACCCACCTCGATGCCTTCTTTGCCATCAGCGGGACGAGCACGGTCTGGCTGAACAATGGCGCCGGCAACCTCGACGACAGCGATCAGGAACTCAGCACGCCGTGGGCGAAGGATGTCGCGCTGGGCGATCTCGACGGCGACGGCGATTTGGACGCCTTCATCGTGCAGGACGGCGTGGAGGATGGGATCTGGCGCAACGATGGCAGCGGCAACTTCGTGTATTTCACAGAGATAAGCACGGATTACAGTTGGAAGGCGCTGTTGGGCGATCTGGACGGCGATGGCGATTTGGACGTCTATGTCATCAACAACGGCCAACCCAACACGGTGTGGCTGAACGATGGTACAGCCGTTTTCTCGGATACAGGCCAGGCCCTGGGCAACGAGGAGAGTCGCGGCGGCGACCTGGGCGATGTGGACGGCGACGGCGATTTAGATGTGGTCGCGGCCAGTCTCTTCCAACCCAGCGTGATCTGGCTCAATGATGGCGCCGGCCACTTCCCGCTCACTCGGACGCTGGGGACTAGCTACACCACGGATATTGCTTTAGGCGATATCGACGGCGATGGCGACTTAGATGCGTTCCTGTCCAATGAGTTCAAACCCACCAATGAGATTTGGCTTAACGACGGCGGCGGGCAATTCTTCGATGGCGGCCAGCGACCGGCGAGCAACAACACCGCCCGCGTGGCGTTCGGCGATCTCGACGGCGACGGCGATTTGGACGCCTTCGGCGCGAATATCAGCAATCAGGACACCATCTGGCGCAACGATGGCGCCGGCAACTTCTTCGAGATTCCCCATCCCATGCCCGCGACGACCACGCGCGGCGCGGCCTTCGGCGATATGGACGGCGATGGCGCGCTGGACATTGTCTTTGCCCATGATGCGGCGGGCGTGGCGAACACCATCTGGCGCAATAAGCCCATCGCCACGGATGAGGTCTACGTCTCGGCGCTCAGCGGGGACGATGACGAGGGGCAGAATCACTGCGCCGATAGCGCCGCGCCCTGTCGCACCGTCGCCCACGCCATCGAAATGGCAGAAGCGAGCGGGACGGTCTACGTCGCGCAGGGTGTTTACACCGAAAACCTCTCGATTTACAAGCCCCTCACGCTGGCGGGCGGCTACGAATCCGCCGGCTGGACGCGCGACATCCATACCTACGAGACGATCCTAGATGGCTCCGCCAACCAAACTATGCGCGGCGATTGGGACGGCGGCGGCATCCACAGCGCCTCCGTCATCTCCGACGGCGGGATGTACAAAATGTGGTATCACGGCCGGGATCTGGCCTATCAGGGCTTCGGCCTGGCCATCTCCAACGATGGGATCAACTGGACTAAGGCCGCCGACAATCCCGTCTACACCACGACGGAGCATTGGGGGCACATTAGTTATCCCTTCGTGCTCAAAGATGGCGCTACCTTTAAGCTGTGGTATGCGGGCGAGGGCGCGATCTACTACGGCGAGTCCGGCGATGGCATCACGTGGGATGTCGATACGAGCGCGCCGGTGCTGGCGCGCACGGAGGGCACGTGGGAGGAGTCCGGCATCAGCGCGCCGTTTGTCCTCCAACTCGGCGCTTCCGACTATCGGATGTGGTATCAGACTGAGGATCAGGATGGCATTGGCTATGCCACCTCGACGGATGGCATCACGTGGACGAAACACCTCACGCCTGTGCTCACGCCTGGCGGGACGGGCGTATGGGATGAGGACGGCGTCGGCGATCCCGCCCTCTGGTTCGATGGCGGCGCGTATCACATGTGGTACGCAAACGCCTCGAATTGGCTGATGGGCTACGCCACCTCGACCAACGGCATCGACTGGAATAAATACGGGGGCAATCCCGTGTTCTTTACCGGTGTCTCTGGGGAATGGGACGATACCAACGTCGCCGCGCCGCACGTCCTTTTCGATCAGGGCGAGTATCGGATGTGGTATGCAGGCTTCGGCGGCTCCGATTTCAAGTGGCAGCGCGGCTATGCAGTTTCCCCGGACGGCGTCACCTGGTCGAAATATGAGGAGAATCCCATCCTGACGGCGGATAATAGTGGTGAGTGGGGACAGCCGGTCGTGACGTTGGATGAGGGCGGTGAGGGTAGTGTGATCGAGGGCTTCACTATCACGGGCGGCGATGCGAGGGACGCGGGCGGCGTTGACGTCCGCGTGGATGGTGTCAGCATTCGCAAGTGTCACTTTCACCATAACACCGCTGATTCCGACAATCATCACAGCACGGGCGCCGCGATCCGCGCCAATGATACTTTGCGTGTTGAGGATAGCATCTTCACCGAGAACCGTACCAAATGGGCCGGCGCGAGCGCGATCCGCGTGATGACCCTCTCCGTGACCAACACGCTGATCGCTGACAATCGCGGCGACGCGGCTTTGCACTTCAACGGCGGCGGGCGCTTGATGAACGTCACCATCGCGGATAACGATGACGGCCTGGCATATAATCCCCTTGTTACCAGCACATTGCGCATCACCAACAGTGTTCTTTATCATAATGGGTACGCCATCAGAGGTTGGAATATGGAGGCCGTCAACATCGCGTACTCTGATATTGAGGGCGGTTGGCCTGGCGAGGGCAATTTAGATGCCGCGCCACGGTTTGTCGATGCTGCCAATCACGACTATCATCTACAAGCTATGTCTCCCTTGATCGATGCCGGGACGGCGACCGGTGCGCCGGGCTATGACCTTGACGGCACGATGCGTCCGCAAAACAGCGGCTTCGACATCGGCGCGCTGGAATTCGTCGGGACGCCTGTCACGACGCGCTACGTCACCACGACTGCCGACAGCGGATTGGAAACGCTGCGCGATCTCCTCGCCGGAGCGAGCAGTGGGGACACGATTCTCTTCGATCCGGGCGTCTTCCCGCCCACCTCACCCACGACGATCTCGCTTCTCAGCTCTCTGCCCATCATCGAGATGGGCGATCTGACGATAGACGGCAGCGACGCGGGCGTCATCATCGACGGCAGCCAGGTCGGATCGACGCCGGAGACGCTGCTGTTGGACGCTATAAGCATGCGCGTGGACGGCGGCCCCGATCTCATCGTCAATGGCGACTTCGACGCGGGGACGGATCACTGGCGTCCCTGGGACGATGAGCCGGGCGCGGTGCGGGGCATCAACACGACGGAGCCTTACACCTCCCCGCACGCCTACTCGTGGAAGACGGTCGCGCACGTGGGCAGCGGGCGCACCTTCTATGACACAACGGCGACCGATGCGCCGCTGGATGGGCCGCCTCCACCGACCAGCACCGTATGGATCACGGCCACCGGCGGCATGACGGTTGAAATCGATTTCTGGTACCGATATGATTATGATAGTGGTTCTCTGACCCTCAAGCTTTGGGGTCTGCGGCCTGATGGCTCAAGGTATTGGTTCGGCGATCAGCGCTTCGAGGCCGCGCGTGAATGGACGCCGGGCGTGTACAGCGTCACGTTGCCCGCCGACCTCGTGGCCTTTGCGTTGGAGATTAACTTCGATCACTCGGATGCTTGGGCGACCGGCTTGTCGCTCGTCTCGGATAACAACACCGTGCGCGGCGTGCAGATCGTCAATTTCCCCCATCATGGCATCGCTGTCACCGGCAGCGGCAACCAGATTGGCGGGGATCAAAGCATCGGCGCGGGGCCGCTGGGGCAAGGGAACCTCATCAGTCGAAATGGCGGCAACGGCGTGGACATCGGCGGCAGCGGCGCGATGAGCAACACCGTCGTCGGCAACCACATCGGCGCCGATGCCAGTGGCCTCATCGCCGTGCCCAACGCCAACGGCATCCTCATCCGCGAGGGGGCCAGCGCTAATCGCATCGGCGGCCTGACGGCGGCGAGCGAGAACATCATCGCCTACAACGACGGCGATGGCATCGTCGTGAAGGGCAGCGAGAGCCACGGGAACGCGCTGCTGCGCAATCGAATTCACAGCAACGGCGCGCTGGGCATCGATCTGGGCGGGGAGGGCGTCACGCGCAACGATAAGCTAGATATTGACTTTGGGCCGAATGACTTGCAGAACTTCCCCGTACTGCTCAGCGTCGTCACCGACACCGTCACCACCACGATTCGCGGGCGCCTCCACAGCGCGCCGACCTCGACCTTCACGCTGCGCTTCTTCAGCAGCCCCGCGTGCGATGCGAGCGGCTATGGCGAGGGGCAGGATTTCCTTGGCGCGCGCGTGGTCGAGACGGACGCGCGGGGGAACGTCTACTTCCGCGCGGAGTTGGCTAACGCAGTGCCCGACGGCCACTTCGTCGCCGCCACGGCGACCGATCCCGCCGGCAACACCTCCGAGTTCTCCCTCTGCGCCGTGCCGGGCATCGACAACACCTCGTGGCCAAAAGCGCATCGCTTGCAGTGGCGCGAGGCTACAACCAACACCTATCGGGTGGGCATCGAACAGCGTATCACCCGGCCGGGCGAATCGCGCTGGTACAAGTTCACCGTCCAGCCGGAAAGCCGGCTCATCATCGCGCTCACCGACCTCCCCGCGAACTACGATCTGACCGTGTATAAGGATATCGCGGAGATGTATCAGTCACTCACCACGCTGACGGACACAAACGATTTGGAGGAATTGGACGCGGAATTCGCACCGGACGCCTATTCGCCAGATGCTTACTCTCCGGACGCTTATTCTCCAGACGCTTACTCGCCGGACGCCTATTCTCCAGACGCTTACTCCCCAGATGTATTCTCTCCAGATGCCTACTCTCCAGATGCCTACTCTCCGGACGCTTATTCGCCGGATGCCTACTCCCCGGATGCTTACTCGCCGGATGCCTATTCACCAGACGCTTATTCACCGGATGCCTATTCGCCGGATGCCTACTCCCCAGATGCTTATTCTCCAGACGCTTACTCTAGCGCTCAAATGCGTAGTCTTATAGGTGTTTCTGCCTTTAATGGCAATCTTAGTGAGGGCATTCTCTTGAACACCTGGCAGAACTCAGGCGATTTCTACATCCGCGTGCGCGGGAGAGGCGAAGCCTATGATACCGCCCATCCCTTCAGACTGAACCTTATCCTGCAAAGCAGCCTCTGCCACAACGTGACCGATGCGCTGCCCGCGACCAGTCTTACGGCGGCGGCGGACGACTACAAGACTCTTGTCTTGGCAGATTTTGGAAGAATGAGAGGTGCAGATAATCTTACGCTTCAGACTCGATTAGATGATTTTGTTAACCGTCCTGAAGTGGCGGGCGTCGTCGTGGATGTGGGGGAGGATGCGCGCGTCGCGGCGGCCAATGCGCAGGCCGACGCCCATCCCACGTGCCCCTACGCCAAGAATCTCGTGGCCGAGGCCGTTAAGGCGGTGTCGGATCGCTACTGGGATGAAAACCCGCTGGAATACATCGTCATCGTGGGAAATGACGACGTGATCCCCTTCTTCCGGCATCCCGACGAGGCGATGTTGGCCAATGAGTCGGGCTACGTGCCGCCGGTGCGGGATAACACCGCCTCGCAGGCCAGCCTCAAGTTAGGGTATGTCCTGAGCCAGGATCGCTACGCGGCGCGGATCAATCTCTCGCAGAAGGCGCATAAGCTCCCGGTGCCGGAGTTGGGCATCGGGCGGCTGGTGGAGACGCCCGCCGATATTATGCGGATGATCGATGCCTACTTGAGCACGCCCGACGGCGTCGTCTCCCCCTCCTCGGCGCTGGTGACGGGCTATGATTTCTTGGAGGATGTGGCCCGTGATGTACAAGGTGAGTTGGAAAAAGGGATTGGCGCCCCCGCCGATACGCTCATCTTGACCTCGACAATTTCGCCGCAGGATCCGCGGGCGTGGACGGCGGAGGATCTGCGCAATTTGGTGATTGACAATCGCTACGACATCGCCTTCTTGGCCGGACACTTCAGCGCCAGCAGCGCCTTGGCCGCCGACTACAGCACGCGCTTCTTGAGCACGGAGGTTGTCTCCTCGACGGTCGATATGACCAACGCCATCTTCTACAGCGCGGGGTGCCATTCTGGGTATAACATCGTGGATGATCATGACGTCCCTGGCATCACGCTGGAGCCGGATTGGGCGCAGGCCTTTGCCCGCAAGGGCGCGACGCTCATCGCTGGCACGGGATATCAATATGGCGATACGGATTTCATCGAATACAGCGAGCGCCTCTACCGCGATTTTACCCGGCTATTGGGCCAGGGAAACAGCCCCGTGCCATTGGGACAGGCTCTGACCGACGCCAAGCACAAGTACATGGTCGATACGGCTAATTGGCGCGGCATCCACACAAAGTCCGTGATGCAGGCGACGCTCTTCGGCCTGCCGATGTTGCGGGTGGATTTCCCGCAGCGGAACGCCGCTAAGCAGCCGCTTTCAACCTCGGATGTGTCACAGGTCAACGAAGTCATCACCTTCACCACCAATCCAGGCTTGGCGTTGGGGTTAGCTTATGCGGATCTGACCGTCACGCCGCCCTTGACGCGCCACACGGTGAATCTCACGACCATCGATGGCGGGGCAGCGCAGGAGGTTGCGGCGACCTACTTTTCCGGGCCGGAGGGCGTGGTCGCCAATCCGATGGAGCCGGCGCTGCCGCTGGCGATCTACGAGGTGGGCTTCCCCGATATGGCGATGCGCGGCGTCGGCTTCCGGGGCGGCGCGTACACCGATCACGAGGAGATGTTGGCGCTGACCGGCGCGCCGGCGACCGAGATTCGCGGCGTGCACGGCCTCTTCCCGACCTCGGTCTTCTACCCCATCCGCCCCTGGCAGGTCAACTACTTCCAGGCGTTGCGGCAAAGCGAGAGCAGCGCGCACTTGATGTTGACCCCGGCCCAGTATTGGTTCGAGTTTGATGAGGGCGGTGGTGAGGTGTCGGGAAGCAGTATATTGCGACAATTCAAAGCGATGGACTTCCGCTTCTACTACAGCAATAACACAACATCGTACAACGGCCACGTCCCGGCGCTGGCTGCGCCGCCGACACTCTCCCAGATCGAGGCCGTGAGCAGGGGCGATGTCGTCACCTTCACGGCGCGAGCCTACGGCGATCCGGCGGCGGGCATCCAGGAGGTCTGGGTGACCTACAGCGCGATCAGCGGCACGCTGGCGGGGCGATGGCAGTCGCTCAATTTGGTGCAGGATGATGAGGAATCAATGTTGTGGCGCGGCGTGCTAACGCTGAAGGAGGGCGCATCCCCCGAAGCTCTGCGCTACGTCGTGCAGGCCGTTAACGGCGTGGGGTTGGTATCGATGGACACGAACTTGGGCGAGTATCACAGCCTGGCGACCGTCGAATCGGAGACGCCGGGACCGCCGCCAGAGCCGCCGCAATCTACCCTCCTCAATCTCACCGTTTCCTCCCCGCAAGCTCCCTACGGCGCTCGCGTCACCGTCACCGCCCAGTTGATGACTACTGGCACGAATACGATGCCGGTCCCCGCTGCTGGCCAACGGATCGTTTTTGGTCTTGGTTCGCAGCGGCGATATGCTCGAACCAACGCCAACGGCTTGGCGACCCTGCGGATGGCGTTGCTGGTCTCGCCGGGCGACTACGAAATTCGCGCCGCGTTCCAGGGCAATAGTAAGTTCCAGGGAGCATCTGCCGCGTTGCCCATCAGCATCACGCGGCAGGCGACCAACATCACGCTTGAGCCGGATTCGATGGCGGCCATCGCGGCGCTGGGCGCGGACGGTACGCTCACCGTGACGCTGACGAATGCCAACGGCGGGCCGCTGGCCGAAACCACGATGCTCTTCATCGCCCAGGGCGCGACGCAGGGTCGGGACTATGAAGCGGCCCTCACGACCGATTACCTCGGCCGCGCGACCGTCGCCGCCGCTGATCTGCCGGCCTACCTGCAATCGGCGCTTGTGACGTTCGGCGATGCGGTGACCTTGCAGGACGGCGCGGTGATCGATCTGAGCGACGAGCGATACTTGCCCAGTTCTGTGATGCTTTCGAGGGATGTCTCGGTTATCTTCCTCCCGGTCGTTATCCGACAATCTGATTAAACCCTGATAGTCACCGAACACTTCTTCCAGGACTACGTTGGATCAGCAGATGTAGCAGA
>CAYXVS010000085.1:0-11417 GCA_964468735.1 uncultured Anaerolineales bacterium
GCCCAGTGGCAGCGGATAGCGACTCAACTGCTGGCGCATTGTGGTGCTTGACCGAGCAGAGACGGGCTGTGAATAGGTCCGCCTCTGCTCGGTGTGTGTTTACGCTTAACCTGTGAAGGAGGTTCGAATGATGCAGGATCGTTGGAGAATTCTAATTGCGAGCGCACTGCTCCTCGCGTTGCTGTCTCTTTCCGCGTGTGCCTGGGGAGGACGCGAGCAGTTAGGAATGCCGCCCTCCGTAATGGCTGGCCCTGATGGATTCTATGTCGCCCAGATACAGCAGGGACAGATACACATCAAGAAGCTGGACGTGGAAGGTGGGACGGTGTGGGAGGTCTCGATGCCCGACGCACAGGCGAGGTACATCGAGATGGCAAGAGACGATGCGGGAGGTGCGGTCGTCGGGTGGCAGCAAGAGGCCGCTCTTTACCTTCAAAAGATAAGTAGCGATGGAAAGCTGGTATGGGAGGATGGGGGTGGGCCGGTATCCGCTGCCAGCGATTCTCAGGTCTTCGCCGGCATCATACCCGGTGACGCCGGCGTCATCGTGGTTTGGCAAGATCGTCAGGAGATCTATGCGCAACGGCTTGATACGTCTGGAAGCTATCTATGGAAGGCTGACGGTGTGCGGGTGGGGCGAGCGAGCGAAAATCTGGAGAGAGCAAGAGCTGTGCGGGATCATCAAGGGGGCGTCGTCGTAATCTGGCAGAGTAGCGGCGCTCCAGGGATGCTCCACGCTCAACGCGTGGACTCTCAAGGTAACTTGCTGTGGCGCGAGGGTGGCATCCTAGTATCTGAGCGGGTCATGAGTGGGGGCGAAGGAGCACCCAGGGTGATCGATGATGGGGAGGGTGGAGCTGTGGTCGTATGGGGATCCCCCGATGGTCTTTATGTCCAGCGAGTTGGCTCAGAGGGCCAGCTCTTGTGGTCGGAGAAAGGCGTGCGCTTAGCCGCTACAACCTCCACACCAGGGCAGAAGACAGTGACCCGTGGGCCAGAGGGGTTCTTGATCGGATGGGCGGAACCGCCGCAGCCTACGGTCGACTTTCCCGAGCATTGGGCCCTCTACGTTGAGAAGTTAGATCCCATGGGTATGAAGCTATGGGAGAAGATTCCTGTCTTCGTCAGTTCTGCGCCGGATGACAATGTGCATGGCATCGACCTGGTGGACGATGGCGCCAGCGGAGCAATCGTGACCTGGCAAGCGAGCAAGACCGCGCGAGGGGGGAACATCTGGATCCAGTGCCTAGATGAAAAGGGGCGCGCCCAGTGGATGGAGAATGGTGTCTCCGTCTATCCCGAGGCAGCCGCGTACCTCTCTCCTCAACTAGTGAGACATAGCTCGGGAAAAGCGTTCATCCTCTCACTGGTAGGCCCCTCATTGGATGCTGCACAGGTTCGTGCTCAGGCAATAAGCCCCGAGGGCGAGCTTCTCTGGTCGTCGAGCGGAAAGCAGGTATTCCCTTAAGCTACGTTTTGGACGCATCACCAAGCTGTGACCTTCGCTCGAATGAAATGCCTCAAAACCAACAAAACCGCCATCGAGCAAGCTTCGCTCGGTGGCGGTTCTTTTCGGGGTGATCCTGGCAATTCTTACAGTGGACAACTCGTTTTGTTTTTGGTACACTGATGTTCCAGGCTCTACTGGAATTCGCCGGGTGCAATCTGCCAAGCGCTATTGCGCCTCCCATCCTCAACCCAGTAACGACATGAAAAAGGTCTGCAACCCCCACAAACACGTAAATCTTCGCTACTTTTAGGGCTGTCTAGGGAGTTGTCCGGCGAAATCCAAAAGACCCATATTCCATTGGATAATCTATGATACAGGATGGCAGTCACCGACTTAACCATGCACGTTATCGATCTGCGTTGGATACTTTCAGGTTTCTTTATCGTGACCGGCGTTGTCGTTGCCCTGGTCGTTTGGCTCGACCGGCGCCGCCGGCGACAGCAGGAAGCCGCGCTCTTCGACCCCGAAAACGCGGGGCCGGTGTTGGAGCGTGCGCCTTTTGGCTGGCTGGTGCTGGACGACACAGCATCCTATCGCTACGCCAACCCCTACGCCCGCCGCCTCCTCAATTTGAGCGCGCCGGCTGGCTCCCTGCCGGAGGCCGATTGGGTCGCCCTATTACAGAAGGATCGCTCGGCGGCAAGAGGGACTGAGGCCGCTCTCGGTCGTTATCGCAATGTCCCGTTGCCCTCGGGCAAAATCACCCGCTGGTGGGTCACGGCCTGGCGCGATTGGGATATCGCCTTCCTACTCGACATCACCGACCAGAAGCGGGCCGAAGAGGCTTCCCGCTACCTGCTCAACAGCCTCTCCCACGAGCTGCACACGCCGCTGAGCGGGGTCCTGACCCATCTGGAGATTCTGCAGCTTCCCGATATCTCCGAGGAGATCCGCCAACAGTCGCTGCGGATGCTGAAGACGGAGGCGCAGCGTCTCTCGCGGCTGGTGCGACTGATGCTGGAGCTGGGACGATTGGAGACCAGCTCCGGGCTGGAACGGCGGCCGGTCGATCTGATGGCTGTGGCGGAGCAGGCCGGGGCGCAGCTCGCGCCCCGGGCCGAGCAGCAAGAGATCACCTTCTCCCTGCAAGCCAACACGCCCGTGCCGCTGGTGGTCGGAGACCGGGATCGGCTGATGCAGGTCTTTCTCAATCTGTTGGATAACGTGATCAAGCATTGCCGGCCCGGCGATGGAGCCGTGGTCTCCTTGGAGCGAATGGAGGAGGGCGTGGTATGCACCGTCCGCGACACCGGCCCGGGCGTCCCTGCTGTGCACTTGCCCCACATCACGCGCCGATTCTATCGCGCCGCGCCGCAGAAGGTGGAGGGCAGTGGCCTGGGGCTGGCGCTGGTGGAGGAGATCCTGCGTCGCCACGGAAGCGAGCTGACCATCGAAAGCCAGGCCGAGGGCGAAGCGACGTTTACCTGCGTGCGCTTCGTCCTGCCCGTCCTGCCGGAGTAAGTGTGACGTTGCCGGAGCTGTTGGCGAGATGAATTCGGGATAGTGGCTTAAAGTTTTCGCCGCTTATTAGCCCGCCTACGAATGAATTCGAGGCTGATACCCAAAACCCGTTAAAAACGGGTTGAAAAACCGCTCAAGAAAGCAACCTCAGTGCGTTTTAACGCACTTTGGATATCAGCCGAGGGTTTCAACCATCGGCGCGGCGCAGTGGCGAATACTCTGTGACAGTAACAATTCGGAGAGAGTGTATGAAACGTAGCTTGCAACGCTGGTGGTGGTTCCTCATCCCGCTGATGCTGGCCGGCGGGGTCTGGTTGTTGCCCATCTCCGGGCGCGTGGCGCTGACGCCGCAGGATAGCGCCGTAGGCTATCCCCAGATGCGTCTTGCTCCCGCCGCGCCGCAGCCTGGCCAGGAGACCATGCTATGGGTGACGGATGACGCTCCCTGGAGCTACGTGCTGCTGACCATCGATGATGAGCCGATCCGGGAGATGGCGTGGCAAGCCAATCCCGACGACACCTGGACCTGGACGTGGCCCTTCACATTCCCGGAGGATGGCGCGGCCGAGCTGATCTTCTATCACGATTGTCACACCGGCTGTATCGCCCGGGGACGCACGACGGTGGGAGCGGCGCCGCCATCCCGGCACATCGCTCGGACGCCGACCAAACTGGGCGTGGTGTTTGCCAATCCAGCGCGGGATTGGCATGGGCGCAGCGGCTGGGACGTGGAGCTGACCTACGCTCGCCTGGCTGAGGAGGACTACTGGGGCATCGACGACCTGGCCTTGCGGGTTCGGCGGGCCAGGGAGATGGGATTGCGGGTGCTGGTGCGCGTGGATTACGATCAGGGCCAGAGCCTGCCGGCGGAGGGCGACGAGCTGGCTTTGGCCGAGTATCTGCACTATATGCAGCGGCTGGCGCGGGACGAGCGGCTGGACGGCGTCTATGCCTACGTCCTGGGCAGCGGCTACAACGCCCAGGGCGTCTCACCGACGTGGTATGCCCGCGTCTTCAACGGCTACGGCGAGGAGGCGGCGCACACCGACAACGCCATCCAGGTGATGCGGGCCGAGGATCCCCAGGTGCGGCTGTTGGTCGGCCCGATGCAACCCTGGCGCCAAGATCAGGGCGGTGAGCGGTCCTACGCCATCGACGCGCCATGGCTCAACTACTTCAACACCTTAGTGGCTGCGCTGAATGAGGCGGCGCGGACCAAAGCGGCGGCGGATATTCCCCTGGTCGCGCCCGACGGTTTCGCCGTCCAAGCCCCCGGACGCCCCGACGCGCCGGAGATGGCGGGCCGCGAGCGCGCCGACGAGCCGCGCATCGACCTGCGGCGTGAGGCTTGGGAGGGCGCCCAGGCCGGCTTCCGCATCTACCGGGATTGGATGGCCATCGTCAACGCCTACGCGACCACGCGCGGGCTGCCGATCTACATCACCTCTACCAACACCTTCGCGCCGGACGTGGGCGTTCCCCCGGCGCAGAGCTATCCGGCGGGCTGGTTGACCTCCGCGCTGGAGGTGATCGACGAGGAGCCGCAGGTCAAGGCGCTCTGCTGGTTCCTGGACTACTTCCCCCACAGCGCGCAATGGGAGTATTTCAGCCTGACTCGCCAGCCGGGCCGGATGCTCGACGCGGCTGAGGAATTCGAGGAGCTATTGCAGCGATGATGCGCTTGCACGATGATATGCCTATGACTGAAGTGATTCGCGTGCTTTTGGCCGATGACCACCCGACCGTCCGCGTCGGGCTGCGGGTGCTGCTGGAGCGAGCGCCCGATATCGAGGTGGTGGCCGAGGCCGAGGGCGGCCAGGAGACGCTGGCGCTGATCGAGGAACTTATGCCTGATGTGGCCGTGGTCGATTGCGAGCTGCCGGACATCGAGGGGCCGCAGGTGGCGGCGGAGGTTGAGCGATTGTGTCCGCAGGTGCGGGTGTTGGCCCTCAGCGCGCACGACGATGAGCGCTACGTGCGCGGCATGTTGGAGGCCGGCGCGGTGGGGTACCTGCTGAAGGAGGAGGCGCCGGGGGCCATCGTAGCGGCGGTGCGGACGGCGGCGCGCGGTGAAGGCTACTTCAGCCCCGGCGTGGCGGGCAAGGTAGAAGCCTGGGTGTGCGGGGAACCGCCGGGCGGCCTGACGGAGCGGGAGTTGGAGGTGCTGCGGCTGCTGGCGGAGGGCCTGACCAACCGCGAGATCGCCCAGACCTTGGATATCGTCGAGCGCACGGTCAGTTTCCACGTCAGCAACATCCTGGAGAAGCTGGATGTACTTTCACGGGTGGAGGCGGCGATGTGGGCGAAGGATCAGGGGATCATCCCCTGAGCGATGCGGCAGAGCGCTTCAAACAACGAACCCGGCCCTTTGAGGCCGGGTTTTTTCGTCGCTGGGAGCGAGGCGCCTGTAAGAAGTTACAGTAGACGGGCGGCCTCGCGTTCGGTACACTGTAAGCATATTCACATATTCAAGAAGAAAGCGATGTGGTGATACCGGCTCTTCAGGAATTCGCCGGGTGCAATTATATTGTCCCCGCTGCTTTTGTGGATAGATAGGGGGGCCGTCGAAATCCAAAAGACCCATTTATTTTAGGATTGGAGGATACCTATGAGTGTAAACAAAAACGAAAACTGGATGCGAACCACCTCGATTTACGTCGGAAGCGGCTTGCTTCTGCTGATCAGTTACTTCTTCCTATACGTGGCTATGCAGATGATGACAGAAATCTACCTGGAACCGTTGCATAAATCCTTCACCACGCGCCCCAATGTCTTTTTGCCCGCCGCTGTCATCATCGGAGCCAGCGCGTTGCTGTTCCTGGTTCGAATGGTGCGTGAGCAGGATAGGCTCCGCTTGATCCTGATCTTCGCTCTCAATCACCTCTTCTCTCTTGTCCTCTTCACCGGGTTGGCAATCCCGATGCACCATCTTCTTCCGCGTGCGTGGGCGCCTTGGCCCGGCCTTGTGTCGAGCGCAACGCTCCTGCTGGCTTTGCTTTTCGCTCAGGGGACGAGCTGGCCCTGGCGTCGGCAGCCCGTGCGCCATTTGGTGTGGGTGGCCCTGGGTTTGCTGCTGATCGTCTTGGTCATCACGTTTGGGGGGATCGTGGCGGCTCCGTCAGAACAGGCTTTAACGATGGGGCTGCCACCCTCGCCCTCAACCGTGAACCCGGCGGCCCCATCCACACCGCTGCCTGTCCCAACGGCGGTCGCTCCGGAACATCCGGCCCAAGAGACGCATGTCCGCCTCGGCGCGCCCTTGCACGGGGAACCGCCAGTCGCTGCCACACTCTCCGCCAGGATTTACATGGGGGTTGATGGCGCGTGTCAGTCGCTGCGCTGGCGCTTCGACGATGGCAGCGAGAGCGAGCAACCGTGTCCCGCCGATCTTTCTCCCTGGACTCTCACCGCTCGCCATACCTACAGCGCGTCCGGCATCTACCACCCCCGCCTCACGCTGGATCTCGCCAACGGCCGCGCGATCACCTCGGATACCCAGACCGTGGTCGTGGCCGAGTCGCAGCCGATACCCCGTTTCCGGCGCTTCATCTACTGGGGCGTATGGGCGTTGAGCCTGTTGGCGGCGGCTGGCGCGGTCCTCTGGCTTCGGGGCCGGCCGCCCCAGATGCGGACCATCGGCTACGTCACCCTGGGCCTGCTGCTGATCACCTTCGTGCCGCCCTTCTCCTACCTGCCCGATCCCCTGGGGATCGTCTGGGCCGTGGCCGGCGGTTACGTCCACGACCCCCGTCTTCCCTTCGCCGACCGCTTCCTCGTCGCCGGCTTCCCCGAGGACAGCCTACGCCCCTGGCTTGACGGGCTGATCGGCCAGACAGGCCTTGATCCGCTCGACCCAACCGCGCCCCTGGTGCGCTACGAGCCTGTGCGCGTGCGCGTTCCCCGGCGGCGCGGCGCGGCGGTCGAGGTGGTGATTCGCTTCCTCTACGCTGACGGTTCCCGCCGCACCTATGCTCTCCCACTCTATCATCCTAATGGCTTCTCCGGTCTCTATCAATCCGGCTGGGCGTATGACGGCCTGGCCCGCCTGCGCACCGAGCATCGTGAACTGCCGGACACACCCTTCGCCGATGATACTTCCCTCGCCTTGATGGAACATTCGACCGTGCGCTTTAGGGAGCCAGAGCGCCTGCCGCTCTCCCAGACGGCCCAGTGGTTGGACACGTCCAACCCATCCAACTGGTACTGGTATTGCTCGAGGCACACTGCTCGGTATCGGCACATGGCCTGGTCGCCAAGCGATGATGCTTTCCTAGCGCGTGCCTTCGCCGACTACCATCGCGACGACCTGTGGCTGGTGTCAGCGAAGGGTGATCAGGCCGAGCGCCTGGCCGAGGATGTGATCGATTTTGACTGGTCGCCCGGCGGACGGCGCGTCATCTTCACTCGGCGTATCGGCGCACGGGCGATGGGCATCTTCGCCCTATCGCTTGCGGAGGGTGGGGTGCGTCAACTGGCGCAGCCGGCGGAGGTGGGACGCTACGACTTCCCCGGCGTGAGCGAAGTGGGCGTCTGGTACATATCGGAAGGCGCTCTTTGGTTGGCGCCTTTCGATGGTGGCCCGGCGCAGCGGATCGATCTCGCCCACTGGGGCGCGAAAGGTCCCGTGCGACCGGCGCCCGATGGCTCTCTGGTCGCCTACGCCTGCAGCGCGGGGATTTGCTTGCAGGATCGGAGCGGCGGCGCGCGGCGCACCATCGACGCCGAGGCCCAACAGATCGCCTGGAGCATGGATGGCTCGCGGCTGGCGGCGGTCGCCTGGGAGGGCCACGATGACGTAGTGCTCACCATCGCCCGGCGCGACGGCCAGATCGAGCGCCGCGTGACCATCGCGCCCAAGGGCGAGGCGTCGGCTCCGCGCTGGACGCCTGATGGGCAATGGCTCTTCGTTCAGACCTCGCCGTTCTGCGGGCGGCGGATCCTGACGGTGAACGTGACCACCGGCGTGGTACTGGATCTGAGCCAGCCGCGCTGGGATGCCTGGTTCGATCTGGCGCCCGATGGTGAGCGGCTGCTCTTGACCAACGGGCGTGGCGGTTTCTGGACGGCTGCCATCGTGTTTGATTAAGCAGTTGACAAATCTCCCTGCGATGTGATAAGGTGATAGCGACCTCGGATTGTCTTGATGGAGGTGCTGCGATAGCTCCGCGGCCGCGCTCCTCTGACGCCGGTTACACGGTGTGACGAGATGGTTACCAGCTGTCACACCGTGTAACCGGGGGCGTGGTATACTGGAATTGCTGGCGGAAGATCCGGTTGTCCATGGACGATTGAAGGCACAAACTCAGGGATGAGGGAGTCTCAAGTGCTGATAGCATCAATCTGAGGAAGCGATGCGGGGCTTTTCGGTGTTCACATGGGTGAGGATGGGGGCGTGGGACAGGAAAGGTTGGGAATCAAGAGATCTTCGCTTGTATCGCTTATCGTGATTGGGCTGATGCTGGCCGCTTGTGGCCGCGTTTCGAACCAGGATGCAGGGGAAGCGTGGAGCATGTCGGCCGATGTGGAGAGAGCGTTGGCCCGGCTCTTCGTCGATGACCCCGATGGCGAGTGCGGCTTGGAGGTGCTGGCGCTGATCGAGGAACTTATGCCTGATGTGGCCGTGGTCGATTGCGAGCTGCCGGACATCGAGGGGCCGCAGGTGGCGGCGGAGGTTGAGCGATTGTGTCCGCAGGTGCGGGTGTTGGCCCTCAGCGCGCACGACGATGAGCGCTACGTGCGCGGCATGTTGGAGGCCGGCGCGGTGGGGTACCTGCTGAAGGAGGAGGCGCCGGGGGCCATCGTAGCGGCGGTGCGGACGGCGGCGCGCGGTGAAGGCTACTTCAGCCCCGGCGTGGCGGGCAAGGTAGAAGCCTGGGTGTGCGGGGAACCGCCGGGCGGCCTGACGGAGCGGGAGTTGGAGGTGCTGCGGCTGCTGGCGGAGGGCCTGACCAACCGCGAGATCGCCCAGACCTTGGATATCGTCGAGCGCACGGTCAGTTTCCACGTCAGCAACATCCTGGAGAAGCTGGATGTACTTTCACGGGTGGAGGCGGCGATGTGGGCGAAGGATCAGGGGATCATCCCCTGAGCGATGCGGCAGAGCGCTTCAAACAACGAACCCGGCCCTTTGAGGCCGGGTTTTTTCGTCGCTGGGAGCGAGGTACCTGTAAGAAGTTACAGTAGACGGGCGGCCTCGCGTTTGCTATACTGAAAGGGCCATCGGATGGTCCGGTGGTCATCAACCAAGCAGATATAGGTTATATTAAGCTTGTCGTTGGGTAATCTAACTATCAAAGGGGGGTTTCAAATGCGCAAGATAAAGTTGACTCTCTTGAAAGAAGGGGGGACTATCTCACGCCAAGACGTAAAGTCGCAAAGATTTTTAAGGTTTGATTTAATTTTATTCATAAAATCACAGTCTCTGATCACGAAAATTAACCGTTACCTTGTTTTTCCTTAGCGTCTTTGCGGCTTTGCGAGACCCTTTAGCTTTTTTCAGCAGAGTTAAAGATGTCACCGGAGAAATCGAAGAGTATTATAGATTACGGGAGGTGTCATTATGCTTAAAAAAAAGAGAAGTATGGCAATCGTAGTTGCTCTAGTAGTGACGCTGGTTACCGCCATTGCCGCTTTGGCCAGCACGCAATGGGTAGCACATCGGACAGCGACGACTCAGTGGTGGTCCCCCAATGAGATATACTATGGAGGAGAGTACTCGGGATCGAAGACCGTCAAGGCTCATGCATCGTTTAGGTGGGATGAGGGCCGAATTAACTCAATGACTTCCTATGCCGAGTATTATGGGTATTTCTCCGACATTCATTACGATGACGAGTCAAGTCTATGGCCAGCCTATCCCTCGACATCTACATATTTCAGCAATCTTCCAGGCTACTTCTATTTCACTGGTCAATCCGAACATGAGGCTAATTTTGTCGTTACATATCCTCAAGGCTTAATACCAGGCGCCTGGTATGAAACCAAAGCTTATTACACTGTTTCTTACATGAAGGAAGGATGGATCAATGTTAGTGGATATGCACTGGACAACCAGTTATGGTCAGCAGTAGGGCGTGAATGGTTGGCTAAACTGATATATAAAGGTTATTATAGCTCTCCTCAGTTTCAAGGAAAGCCTGCCATTAGCAAGAGTGGAACGAGGAGTGGATTTGACCAGTTTGAACCTCATTTGGATTTATATACAGCTTCACAGCAAATCGTGATTGGACGCGGTGAAGGTCTTGGTTATGAGTATACGGCTATTGAAAAAGATGACAATATCCTTGTCTTTGTTGTCTTGGAGTTGGAAACGCTTGAGGAAATACAAAAATACAAAGCAAATAATAGTGATCTAGTCGCGAATATAACCACTGAAAAAGATTCCGAGTTGTCAGTTGTAGTTACTTTTCGGAAGCCGGTGCCTCTTTCGCGAGTTGCCGAATTGGTGAGTAACAGTGACCTGGCAGTTGAGTCATATCAACTACGGGGTTATGTCAATGGCGGGGATACTCCGCAGGATCGCTTTACCGCTGGTTGTGCTCCCCGGGGGGATGCGCTCTTTCCTACAGATGAATTAGAAATGCTATCGGAAGACCTTCGGGAAGCAGGAGGAGAAGAATTCGCTGGTGTGATCTCCGTTAAAGGTAATCTGCCCTCCCAGTCTTATTCTTGGTTAAATAGCCAGTCTGAGGTGTTTCTTGTTGATGTGATGAGACAGGTTCTAGCGGATAAGTTGAGTGATAAGGCTAAGGGCAAACCGATAGGAGTTTTACTAGAATCTCCTTACTGGTTTGTTGAAAACTATTCCAAGGTTCAGTAGTCATAGTTTTGAGATTCTGGAACGCGTTGATGTTAAAGAAAAGAATTACCTTGTGGTGGGGGAGCATAGTAATACTGACTCTCATAGTAGGGGTAGGATGGTCACCGTATCATTACCGCCGGAACAAATACATACCTCGCCCGATCATCATAGGACACTGCTACTCGAGTTTTCAGGAGCGGATAGCGGATATTGTCGACCGTGATGGAGGTCTACCGAAGGCCGAAGCGTCATTATTGCAATGCAGGACGTTTATATCTCAGGTTTCAGTATATCCGTGTGAGAAGTGGAAAATTGAGCAAGTCATAATAGAGAATTTGCATCGCCCTTTGAGTGTCAGTGATCCTACATACCAAATGACGATGGACATCCACGTCCAGTACCAAGATGGGGACGTCGCTCTTTTGCGCTGGACAACTTGGAATTATGGCTATCATATAGGCCCGGTGATAATAAGCCAGGGAATAGGGGCGCCTTGGGAGATTTCACGCTGGAGATGAGCGATGGCTCGTCCACGTTTAGGAGGTGCAAGACTCTTAGGGAGGTTCTCCCGATGACAAACTTCCGCGCATAAGGTATACTAACCTTGTCGTTGATAATCTAACTATCAAAGGAGGTTTTCAAATG
>CAYXVS010000086.1:0-1121 GCA_964468735.1 uncultured Anaerolineales bacterium
CGCACCACCTTAGATAACGGCCTCAAAATCCTCATTCGAGAGAGTCACACCGCGCCGGTGGTAAGTTTTTGGGCCTGGTATCGCGTGGGCAGCCGCAACGAGCGCGAGGGCATCACGGGGATCTCCCACTGGGTCGAGCATATGCTCTTCAAGGGCACCGAACGCTGGCCCAGCGGCAGCACCGATCAGGCCATCGCCCGCGAGGGCGGCGTCTTCAACGGGATGACCTGGTACGACTTCACCACCTATTACGAGACGCTGCCGGCGCACAAATTCTCGCTGGCCTTGGATATCGAGTCGGATCGGATGAGCAACGTGATGATCACCGAGGACGAGGTCGAATCCGAGCGCACGGTGATCATCAGCGAGCGGCAGGGCCGGGAAAACTCCCCGCGCTTCCAACTGACCGAGGCGGTGGACGCCGCTGCGTTCCAGGAGCATCCCTACGGCCACGAGACGCTGGGCCATCTCCGCGATCTCCAAGCGATGACGCGCGACGACCTCTACGCCTACTACCGCACCTACTATCGGCCCAACAACGCGCTCTTGGCCATCGCCGGGGATTTCAACGCCGGCGAGATCGAGCGCGTGATCGAGCGCTACTTCGCCGACATTCCCCGGGGGGATGCAATCCCGCCGGTGACGGCCACCGAGCCGCCACAAGAGGAAGAACGGCGCGTCACCCTCAAGGGACAAGGCGGCACGCACTATCTCCAGGTCGTCTTCCACGCCCCGGCCGCGCGCGATAAGGACTTCTTCGCCCTGACCGTGCTGAACGCCGTGCTCAGCGGCGGCTCTTCTTTCTTGATGGGCGGCGGCGCCCTGACCAACTACACCAGTCGGCTCTACCGCGTGCTTGTGGATCGCGAGCTGGCCATCGATATCCACGGCAGTCTGGCGCCCACCATCGATCCCGGCCTCTATCGCCTGCAAGCGACCATCTGGCCGGAGCGCGACATCGCGGAGGTGGAAGCCGCGCTCACCACGGAGATCGAGCGCCTGCAACAGGATCTGGTCACCGAGCACGAGTTGGAGAAGGCGCGCAGTCAGGCCCGCGCGCTCTTCGCCTATTCCAGCGAGAGCATCACCAATCAAGCCTTCTGGCTGGGATTCAGCGAGAT
>CAYXVS010000086.1:1221-4537 GCA_964468735.1 uncultured Anaerolineales bacterium
GTGACAACCCATGGACAACAGAAAATATCAACGCCAGCGCCGATCCGCGCACGCTTTGCCCGGCCCCGACGATACCCGGCGCGAGACGCTGCCTAACGGCATCACCGTCCTGGCGCGCGAGAACTTCGCCAGCCCGGCGGTGGTGGTCAGCGGCTACGTCGAGGCCGGCGCGGAGGACGAGCCTGCCGAGCTGCACGGGCTGACGAGTTTCACCTTGGATATGATGGAACGCGGCACGCAGCGCCGCTCCTTCGAGGAACTGTACGAAGCTGTGGAGGCCATCGGCGCGAGCTTTGGCCTCAGCGCGGGCGCGCACATCAGCTCCTTCAGCGCCAAGGGCTTGGCGTCCTCGCTGCCCCTGCTGATGGACCTCATCGGCGATCTGCTGCGCCGCCCCGCTTTCCCAGAGAAGCACGTCGAGAAGGTCCGCGCCGAAATCCTCACCGACCTCCAGGAGCGGCGCGACAGCACCCGCCGGATGGCCGCGCGCACCTTCCACGAACTGGCCTATCCCGCCAATCACCCCTATCACCACAGCCTCACCGGCTACGAGGAGACCGTCGCGCGCATCCAGCGCGAGGATCTGGTCGATTTTCACCGCCGCCATTTCGCGCCCGACGGCCTGACCTTGGTCATCGTCGGCGGAGTGAAGCCCAAAGAGGCGATCAACATCGTGCGGGAGACCTTCGGCGATTGGGAGCGCAGCCGCCCGGCGCGCACGCCCCTGCCCAACGTGCCCGCGATCACCGAGCGGCGCGAAAAGCAGGTGATCATCCCCGATAAAGTCCAGAGCAACTTAGTGATGGGCTGGCCCGGCCCCCCCCGCCTCCATCCCGACTTCATCGCGTGCGGGGTGACCAACACCATCTTGGGCATTTTTGGGATGTATGGCCGTTTGGGCAAGAAAGTGCGCGAGGAGAATGGACTGGCCTACTACGCCTACAGCCGCATCGATGGCGGCAAAGGCCCCGGCCCCTGGCGCGTGCTCGCCGGCGTCAATCCGATGAACTTGGAGCGTGCGATCACGCTGATCCAAGAGGAACTGCGTCGCATCCGCGCGGAGCGCGTCCCCGAGGAGGAACTCGAGGACAGCAAATCGTTCCTCACCGGGAGTCTGCCGCTCCAACTGGAGACCAACGAGGGCGTCGCGCAATCGCTGATCAACATCGAGCGCTATCAACTGGGCCTTGATTACCTCCAGCGCTATCGCGACATCATTATGGCCATCACCGCCGAGGATGTCCAGGCCGCCGCGCAACAATGGCTAGATCCAGAGAACTTCGCGCTGGCCATCGCCGGGCCATCGCTGCCAGAACCACCAGAATCATAAGCAATGTTAGCCACCGGCGTCGACCTCATCGCAGTCTCGCGCATCGCACGCACGTTGGAGCGCTTCGGGCCGCGCTTTTTGGAGCGCGTCTTCACGCCCGTCGAGGTGCACTACAGCCGCGAGCGCCCCGCCGAGTTGGCCGCCCGCTTCGCCGGCAAGGAGGCTACGGCCAAGGCCTTAGGCGTGGGGATGCGGATGCTCTCCCCGTTGGGCGTCGGCTGGCAGGAGATCGAGGTGCTGAACGAGCGCAGCGGCAAACCCTACGTGCTTCTGCACGATCACGCCGAGGAGTTAGCTCAGCGCCAAGGCCTGACCGAATGGGCCATCAGCCTGAGCCACGATGGGGATTTCGCCATCGCGTTTGTCGTCGCGATGTCATGATTAGTCACCTTCCGGGAAGCTACACGGTATCCTTTGCAAGGACTTACCACGCTTTTCAGCTTCCCGGAAGGTTAGTCGAAGTTAAAGGAGAAATGATTTTATGCGAGCTGTCGTGCAACGAGTGACCCGCGCATCCGTCGCCGTCGAGGGCGAGACCGTTGGGGAGATTGATGAGGGCCTACTGGTACTGTTAGGCGTCGGCGAGGGCGATACGGAAGAAGAGGCGCGCTGGCTGGCGCACAAGACCGCCAATCTCCGCATCTTCCCCGATGACGAGGGGAAGATGAATCTCTCGGTCAAGGATATTGAAGGCCGGATACTAGTCGTCTCGCAATTCACCCTCTACGGCGATCCCCGACGCGGCTTCCGGCCCTCGTTCGCGCACGCGGCGCCGCCGGACGTCGCCGAGCCGCTGGTCGAGCATTTCATCGCCGTGATCCGAAAGGAAAATGTGCCGGTTGAATCGGGCATCTTCCAGGCCTATATGACCGTCGAACTGGTCAACGACGGCCCGGTGACGATCCTTCTGGAGAAGGAGGCCTCGGCGTAATGCTACCTTCAGAAGAAACCGCAACGACAGAACAGGCCCAGGCCCAAGCCGAGCAAAAGCGAAACATCGCGCTCTGGTACTGGTTCCTCTTTGAGAGCAACCTCTCGACGCAACGGGCCAAGACGCTCTTAGCCGATTGGCAAAAGCGCGATTTATCGTTAGAGGATGTGCTGACGCGCCTGCCGCAAGGAGCCAATTCGCTGGGGTTGACGCCCCAGGAAGCGCGGCAACTGCGCCCACCGGCCTCTATCTCCTCTTCCTCAGCCGCGCCGGACGCCGTGGGTTGGGATGAACCGCTCTATCCCAACGGGCTGCGCGATCTGCCGCTCAGCCATCGGCCCGCACTCCTCTTCTATCGCGGCGCGCGCGCGCCGCTCCAGCGCCCGATCCTCTATCTGCCGCCCGCGCCCTTAGAGACGGCTGATGAGGGGACGCACGAACTGCTCCAGGAGACGCTCGGCATCGTGCTGGGCGAGGAATATCTCCCCGCCGCCTTCCACGGCAGCGAGCAGGCGATGCTCTTGTTGGACGCGATGCGCGCCACCGCCGGCGACGTCCTGCTCTTCACTTACGCGGGCCTGGAGAACATCGATCTTTCAAAACGGGAGCGCGCCTACTTGGCGGACGAGCGGCTCGTCTTGGCCACGCCGCTGCCGCCCCAGACGCCGGCCAAGCCCGCCTGGGAGCCGCTCCTCCATCAGACCGCCGAAGCAGCGGCTGCGCGATGCCTCGGCCACGACCTGGCCAGCATCCAGCAAAACGAGAAACTCCGTCGTCCCACGCTGCTCATCCGCAACGAGGCGCCGGAACGCGACCTCCCCGCTCACATCCACGTCGCCGCCACGCCCACGGATGTGTTGCTCTGGCTGGCGGGCGCTTCGGAGGCGCCGGAACCCGCATCCGCCGGCGCCGACGACCTGATCGCAGCCCCCTCGGAGCCGCCGCCCACGCCCGAAGAGACGCTGCGCATCTTGGAGGCTGGCGGCGACGTGCCCGACGCGATCAAAAAACGGCTGCTGGGTAAATGATCAGCAGATTTAGCAGATAGAGCAGAT
>CAYXVS010000086.1:4637-11303 GCA_964468735.1 uncultured Anaerolineales bacterium
ATCTGCTGATCCCTTCACGGCTCCACGCCGATCAACGCCACGGCATCGATCTGATTCCAGTAGCCGAGGCGCGATTCGTCCAAATCGATGCGGACGCCGCGCACCCGGTATGAGGTCTGCGGTATCGCCACGGCCAACGCGCCCGGACACGGCTCCGTCTCATCCACGCCCTCCCAGATGATCGTCTCATTACCCTCGATGTCGACCAGGGAGACGCGCGAGACGGCCCCGCGTCCATAGGTCTGGTAGACCTCCACCCCGGTCGCGAAGACGGGTTGCGCGTAGGTCAACTCCAGCCACTCCACGCCGCCGCCGCGCGCCGAGGCCCACGCCCTCGAATCATCGACGCAGGCATCGATCTCCGGGGCGTCGGCGGCTCGCGCCGGACTCCAATCCGGCTTCCCAAACGCCGAGCTGGCCTGCGCAGCCACCGCCCACTGCGACACGGTGACCGGCGTCGCCGTCGGCGCCGGCTGTCCATCCTCCGTCCGCCCACACGCCATCAACCAGATGACGCAACTTCCCCAGATCAACCACCAAATCACACGTCGCATTTTATCTCCTCACTTCCCTCATCGCTATAACGCTCCTAGCCCCCGTCTCGGCGGCGTTTTATGCAAAGTGGCTCCCTCATCTAAAGACGTCCCCGGGACGGGGACTTTGAGCGCTGGCTGCGATATTCCCTATGTTGTCCTCGTCTATTCTAAACGCGAATCGAATGGTTGTCATCCCACTTTAAATTCAAGGGTAGATATGCTATCATGGTATCGTAGAGAGGGTAATCTTGAGTCATACAGGGAGGTGCACGATGACACGTCCACGCCTTGGTAGGTTCCTCGGATTGTTTGTAGCTATGATGATGCTGTTAGCCTGTCGATTTGCCATGCCTACGCCGCCGACGCCGCCAGAGGCTTCGCAACCCTCGCCTGCGACCATCTCCCCGCTCCCCACCCTAACGCCGCGCCCCACGCCGACCCGGATCGCGCCATTGGCGGCGCGACTGGACGATGCGGTCTCGCCAACCGATTTTCTCCCCCGCTCGCCTGTGATTTTGCACTTCAGCCGGGCGATGGACAGGACGAGCGCCGCGCCGCCGCTGCACATCGAACCGGCGACGGAGGGAACGTTCACCTGGGATGAGAGCGGCACGGTGCTGATCTTCGTCCCGCGCGAGGGTTTCGCGCCCGGCGAGACGCACACGCTGGCCTTGAATCCCGATCTGACGAGCCGCGATGGCGAGCGCTTCGAGACGCCGCCCACGTGGGAGATCGAGGCGGCGGCCGCGCCGAAGGTCGAAGAGTATGAGGTCTGGAATGGCGAGCGCTACGTCGGGACCAAGACCGCAAGCGTCTCGACGCTGCGCCCCAAGATGCGCCTCATCTTCAGCCAACCGATGGCTCAAGCGGCGGTCGAAGCGGCGCTGCACGTCGAGCCAGACGCGCCGATTGAGACCTCCTGGGAAGACAACATCCTCATCATCGAGGTGACCCGCCCCCTAGATCCAGAGACGCCGTACACCTTCGTCTTGGATCGCGCCGCCGCGAATCGCCAGGGCATCCCGCTGCCCAGCGACTATGAATGGACCGTCACGCCCCGGCCCCTGATCTCGCAGATAACAGCGCCCACCGAGCGCCGCCCCGACGCCCCGATTGCCATCGAGTTCAACTATCCGATGGAGACCGCGAGCGTCCAAGCGGCGTTCCAATTGGAGCCGTCCGTCCCGGTGACGCAGACGTGGAATGACGACCACACCGTCATGACGCTGACGCCGCAGGAGAAGCTCCCCGCCGATACCGAGTTCTCCATTCGCTTCACGCGCGCCCTGCGCCTCACCGAGGGGGATCGCGCACGCCTCACAGAGGCGCTGCACTTCACCACGCCGCCGCCGATTCTGCGCACCCATCCCACCCAGCAGGGCGTTCATCCCCAGACCACCCTCCGAGTGACCTTCGACCGTCCGATGGATCACGCCGCCACGGAGGCCGCGCTCCAGATCACGCCGCCCATCAGCGGGACCTTCGACTGGGACGAGACGACGCTCATCTTCCAGCCCGAAAGCGGCCACTTCGCCGAAAACACGCCGTACTCCGTCACGCTGGGCGCGGCAGCGAAGAGCGCCGCCAGTCGCGACATCCTGAATCAACCCTACACCTGGCGCTTCCAGACCGGCGAGTTCGAGCGCATCGCCAGCTTCGGGCGCGGGCCGAACGCGCAGGTCTTGGACGCCGACGGGCGCCGCGCCGTGCAGTTTGTGCTGGCGCGCCGGAGCGACACAGCAGATATTGCCTTCGAGCTATATCGCCTCAGCCTGGAGCAATTCTTGGATCGCTACGCCTCCGGCTTCCGGGGCGTGGCCGGCTGGGAGTTCAATCCCATCAGCACCGAGGGGACAACCAGCGTCCGCCGCTGGACGATGCAGCCGGACGACTCTCTCTCCCAGTACGAAAATATCCAGGAGACGACGATCCCCGACGACGTGCCGCCCGGCCTCTACATCCTGAACCTGGAGAGCGGCGTCGTCAACGATCAACTGATCTTGGCGCTCACCGCCAACACGCTGATGGTCAAGCAGGCCGAGGGGCAGATCGTCGCGTGGGTCACGGACATCAACGGGGCGGCGACGCCCAACGCCGAGGTGGGCGTCTACGCGCGCGATGGCTCGCGACTCCAGCAGGGCCGCGCCGATGCGCAGGGGGTTTACCGCACCACCGTCGCCACCGATCCGCAGCCCTTGATCGTCGTCGCGCGCCAGGGCGATGATCTCACCATCAGCGGGCTGAGCAATGAGTGGCGCACGGGCTACGATCCGTGGCGGGGCTGGTGGCAGACCGCGCCCGCAGCGCAGGACTACGCCGCGCACATCATCACCGATCGGCCCATCTACCGCCCCGGCCACACCGTCTACTTCAAGGCCATCATCCGGCGGGATGCGGATGCGGTTCTAAGCCCACTACCGACTGACACGCCCATCACCGTCCGCCTTCGCGATGCCCGCAACAACATCGTGCGCACCATCGAGTTGACGACCAACGAATTCGGCGCGGTGGATGGCGAGTTCCAACTGGCCGAGAACATTATGCTGGGCGAGTACGCCGTCGAGATCGAAGTGGACGGCGAGACCCACCGGCAGGATTTCGATGTGGAGGAATATCGCAAGCCCGATTACGAGGTCACGCTCCAGCCCGCCGCCGAGCACGTGATCGCCGGCGAGGAGGTCGAGGTGCTCATCGAGAGCGACTACTACTTCGGGGAGCCGGTGACCGATGCGCCGGTCAAGATCACGCTCTATCAATTGGGCGAGCGCGCGCGATGGGACGATTCGACCGACGATCGTTACATCTGGTACCAAGGCGAACAGCCAGATCGAAGCGGTCGCACCGACAACGAAGGCCGTCTCACCTACACCTTCGAGGCGGAACTCCAGAAGTACAGTACCCCTCAGAGATTTGGCTGGCACACCAACCTCCAAGAGAGCACCTGGGGCATCGAGGCGACGGTCAACGACGGCAGCCACCAGACCGTGAGCAATTTCACGGTGGTGAAGGTCTACAACACGGCGGAGAAGATCGAACTCGACACAGGAGACTACGTCCACACGCCGGGCGAACCGTTCCCGGTCGAGGTGACCGTCGAGACCATCGCGGGTGAGCCGGTGGCCAACCGCGCGATCACGCTGACGGCGCGCCGCTGGAGCAAGGAGAGCGGGGAATATGACCTCATCATAGAAGAGGCGCAGGCGACGACCGACGCCGCCGGCCAGGCGCGCACGAACATGACGATTGAGGAATCGGGCTACTATCATCTGCACGCCGCCGGCGTCGACCGCCTCGGCAACGAGATGATGGCCCGCACCTACGCGCTGGCCTATCGCCGCAACTTCGCCGCGTGGCGCGGGCAGGAGGCGGCGCTCCACATCAGCGCGGATCGCGAGAGCTATGCCCCCGGCGAGACCGCCCGCCTCTTCATCGAATCCGACGCCGCGTTGGATGGCCCGGCGCTGCTCACCTTCGAGCGGGGTACGACGCGCCGCGAGCAGCTTATCGAGCTAAACGCGCCGCTCACCACCATCGAGACCGCCATCCAACCCGACGATATGCCCAACATTCACGTCACCGTCAACGCCTGGGAACCGCAAGATGAGACATCCGACGAGAACGTCCACAGATCCAAAGTCGACAGCCGACTGCACACCGCCAGCGTCAACCTCAGCGTCCCCGCGACGGAGAAACACCTCACCGTCACGCTTGCGTCGGATCAGGATAACTACGCGCCGCGCGAGACCGTCACCTTCACCGCGCGCATCACGGATTATCTAAGCCGGCCGGTAGCGGCGGAACTCTCGCTGGCGCTGGTGGATGAGGCGATCTTCGCGTTGAGCAGCGCGCCGGCGGCATCGATTTTCACAGCGTTCTACGATGAGCGCGCCAACATCGTGCGCACCTACAACGCGCTGGCCCTCCGGCGCGCGCTGATCGCCGGCGGCATGGGCGGGGGCGGCGGAGGAGGCGGCGGCGCGATTGGCGCGCCGCGCAGCGACTTCCCCGATACCGCCGCGTGGATTCCGGCGCTGCGCACGGGCGATGACGGCGTGGTCACCTTTACCATCACGCTGCCGGATAGTCTCACCAGTTGGCGGCTGACAGCCAAGGCGACGACCGCCGATTCGACGCAGGTCGGCGAGGCGCGGATGAACATCCGCACGCGGCAGCCCATCATCGTGCGCCCCATCCTGCCGCACTTCCTCACCAGCGGCGACGAACTCAATTTCTCCGCCTTCATCCACAACTACAGCGACGAGGGTCAAGCGGTCGATCTCTCTTTAGAGATTTCGCCCACGACGTCGGCCCTGTTGGAGATCACCAGCCCGCTCACCCACACCGTGAACATCACCTCCGGCGCGCGGGCCTTCGGCGGATGGACGGCCACGGCGCAAGCGGCCGGGCAGGTCGATCTCATCGTCCGCGCCGCCATCGACGGCGTGACGTGGGACGCGGTGCAACTGCCGCTCACCATCCACCCGCTGGCCGTGCCGGACGTGGCGACGCAGGTGGGGCAATTCCAGTCGGAACTGACGACGACCTTCATCATGCCGGAGGATGCGCTGGCGATGAGCACGATTGAGTTAGATTTAAGCCGCACCATCGCCGGATCGCTGCTGGAGGGCCTGGAGTACCTCACCGGCTTCCCCTACGGCTGCGTCGAGCAGACGATGAGCAAGGCGCTGCCCAACGCCGTCGTCGGGCGCGCGATCCAGACGTTGGGCGTGAGCGCCCCCACCCTCCAGGCCGATCTGCCGGCCAAGATCAACGCCAGCGTGCAGCGCCTCTACGGCTATCAGCACAACGACGGCGGCTGGGGTTGGTGGTACGATGACGACAGCGACGCCTATCAGACGGCGTGGGTCGTCTTCGGCCTGCACACCACACGGGAGGCGGGCTACGAGGTCGATCCGCAGGTGATCCAGCGCGGCATCGATTGGATCGACGAGCACTTGGATCAGATGGACGTGCGCACGCGGGCCTACGCGCTCTACAGCGTGGCGGTGGCCGGATCGCCCAACGTCACGGCGACGTTGGAGATGGCGGAGCAATTACAGTTACAGTCAGATGAAGAGCAGAACCTCGGCCCCTTCAGCCGCGCGGGGCTGGCGCTGGCGTTAGAGGAAGCGGGTGAATCGGAGATTGCGCGCACCCTGATCGATGCGCTGGCCGAGGACGCCGTCATCGAGGCGGCGCGGGGCGAGGCCTACTGGACGGGCGACGCGGACGAGGGCCACTACAGCCGCAAGACAATGGCCTCGACGACGCGGAGCACGGCCTTAGCCTTGGACGCCTTCGTCAGGATCGCGCCCGATCACGAGCTGATCCCCTACATCGTCCGCTGGCTGATGGGCCAGCGCCAGCAGCACGGCTGGGGATCGACCAACGAGACCTCCTACGCCATCATCGCCCTCACCGATCACCTGCTGGCGACGAGCTACGGCGAGATCGCTACCACATCCTACGCCGTCGAGCTGAACGGCGAGGTCGTCGCGGAGGGCGCGCTGGGTCGGGGCGAGCCGGCCATCAGCCTGTCGCTGCCGGCGGATACGCCCGCCTTGCGCGCCGGCGAGAACCAACTGCGAGTCACAAAAGGCGGCGAGGGGCAACTCTACTACGTCCTCAATCGGCGCGCCTACCTGGCGCAAGAGCGCATCGACGCCGCCGGGGAGATCGAGATCCAACGCCGCTATCTGCCCGCAAAGGGCAATCAAGCGCCGGAATCCCTGGAGTCCATCGAGCCGGGGCAACTCATCCGGGTCGAGCTGGAGGTGACGATGCCCGAAGATGGCTCGTACATCATCGTGGAGGACGCGCTGCCCGGCGGATTAGAAGCCCTCAACGAGCGCCTGAACACCACCAGCCACGTGGCGCAGGCCAGAGCGGAGCCGGTTTTCTATTGGCGGGAGTACGGCTATAATCATAAAGAGGTGCGCGACGACCGGGTGACCTTCTTCATCACCGAGATGCCGGCGGGGACGTACACCTACACCTACTACGCCCGCGCCACCCACGCCGGGACGTTCGTCGCGCTGCCGGTGGAGGTCTCCGCGATGTACGACGCCACGCGCTGGGGCCGCTCAGCGAGCCAGCAGGTGATTATCAGCGAATGAAGCGAATTTAGAAT
>CAYXVS010000087.1:0-9542 GCA_964468735.1 uncultured Anaerolineales bacterium
CGCCTACTCTTCAGTATAATGATTTTAACGGTATTGAAAAATAGTTCATTTAGGTTAAAGAGGAGAGAGGTGTTTCCGATGATGCGACACAAGCGATGGATTTGGATTGGATTGTTTCTACTGTTGACTTTGGCATGTAACTTTGGACGGAGCACACCGGAGCCGGCAGAGGTTACGAAAGTCGTAACGTCCGAGGCCGGCGAAGAAGGTGCGACGTTCTCATTGAAGATCAGAAATCAGACGCCCTACGAAATCTGCTATGTCTTCATCTCAGACAGTGAAGCGGAGTACTGGGGCGATGATTGGCTGGCTAACGAGGGCGCCATCGGCGTCGATGAGGCATGGACCTTCGAGGTGCCGGAAGGCTCTCACGATGTGCTGGCTCAGGATTGTGAGCAGGTGACGCTGGGCACGGCGTGGGAGGTCGATGCGGCGCGGACGATGACCTTGGGCGGGGACGATCTCGTGCCCTTCCGCGTCGTGAACGACACGGACACGGACATCTGCTATATGTTCATCGCGGACGTCTCCCAGGAGGAGTGGGGCGAGGATGAACTGGGCAAATGGGAGATCATCGATTTCGCAGGGGGCGAGCGCATCTTCTTTGTGGAACCGGGCGCCTATGACCTGATGGCCGCCGATTGCGACTCGAACACGCTGGAGGAAAGCTACGGCGTGGAGATCCGCGAAGAGAAGCTATGGAGCGTCACCGGCGCCGGGTCGGGGAGCGGAGACGAACCGCCGCCGAGCAGCGGCGAGGATTTCACTCTCTCGGTGGTGAACGAGATGATCGAGGACGTCTGCTACGTCCACATCTCACCGGCCAACGCCAATACATGGGGCGAAGATTGGTTGGGCGAAAGCGACGTCGTCGAAGTGGGCGAGACGCAAGATTTCTTCGTCGAGGCCGGTTCCTACGACGTGATGTTGGCCAATTGCGATGGCGCCGTCGTCGGCACGGGCTGGGACGTCGGTTCGGACACGACGATGCGCCCCGGCAGCTCCGGCGACATCCCCTTGGAGGTGATCAACGAGAGCAGCTCGGATGTCTGCTTCATCTACATCTCGCCGACCACCTCCGATGAGTGGGGCGAGGATTGGATGGGCGCGCAGGAGGTCATCCCCCAAGGCGGCGGCACGCGCATCTTCTACGTCGATGCCGGGACGTATGACCTATCGGTGGACGACTGCGAAGGCGAGATGTTAGCCGAGGAGAATGAGGTCAATATCCAAGAGTGGTTTACCTGGACGATCTCTGACTGAGCAGATTAAGGTGCAACGCACTTGAACTGAATAAAAGACAACGCATCAGGCAGTATATGCCGGGTAACAAGCCCAAAAGTGCGTTGCACCTAAACGGTTACGTCGGTTGTAACAGGAGATGTAAGTGTGAGACCAGAATTATTTGCGCTGCTGACGGCGATGGCATGGGGCATCGGCGGGTATTTTGAGAAGAAGGGCCTGTATCTGGGCCATCTCTCGCCCCAGATGGGCATTACGATTCGCACCGGCGTGGCGCTGATCGTGCTGAGCGTGGCCAGCTTCCCGCAGTGGAAGACGGTCGCGCAGGCCGGTCCCCAGGCGCTGTTGATGATGGTCATCGGCGGCGGGGTGATCGCCGGCTCGGTGGGGATGCTCTCGTTCTACGCGGCGCTGAAAGGCGCGGATTCCCTGGCGCAGGTGATGCCTATCGCCTTCACCTCGCCCCTCTTCAGCGCGTTGATGAGCATCCTCTTCGGCGGCGAGTCGCTGACTTGGCAGGAGGCCCTGGGCATGGCGATGACCGTCGGCGGCATTGCTATTTTAACGACGGCTAAAACCTGATCTTGTCAACTCTGCCCATCTCTCTATAATAGAAGATGGTTATCTAAAAAATTACCCGTAAACCTTCCGGGAAGCTACAAGTAGGCCAGTTTTTTGATGATGTTGGGCTATTCGCAACTTCCCGGAAGGTGAAGCAACACATTGTGGAAAAAGTCGGACCTATTAGCTCAAAGCCCCCGTCTCGGGGGCGTCTATAAAGCGAGAAAGACGCTTTTGGCCGTCCCCGGGGACGGGGACTGGGAGCTTTTTTGAATGGCGTGTCACTTTTGCCGTAATGCGAAACAACTCAACCCAATCAACTAACATAAGGAGTACTATATGCCAGCGATAGAAGTCAGCTCTGGAATTTACTGGATCGGGGTAAACGACCGCACGACCGATCTCTTTGAGGGATTATGGCCCATCACCAGCGAGGGCGTCTCTTACAACGCTTACGTCATCGACGGCGAGAAGAAGGTCCTGGTCGACCTGGCCAAGGATATGAAGGGCGACGCGCTCTTGGCCCAAATCGCGGAGATCGTCGATCCCCAAGCGTTGGATTACATCGTGATCAACCACATGGAGCCGGATCACACCGGCGTGTTACGCACGTTCCATCGTCTCGCGCCCGATACCAACGTGCTAGCGTCGCCCCGGGCGGAGAAGATGCTCTCCAGTTTCTACGGAATCGAAAACAACGTCCACTTCGTGGAGGATGGCGAGACCTTGGACCTAGGCAGCCACGAGTTGGTCTTCTATCACACGCCGATGGTGCATTGGCCGGAGACTATCATGACCTATGAATCTAACCAGAAGGTGCTCTTTAGCTGCGACGCCTTCGGCGGCTACGGCGCGTTGCAGGGCGCGATCTTCGACAGCGATTGCAAGAGCCTGCGCTTCTACGAGGATGAAGCACTGCGCTACTACGCCAACATCGTCTCGCTCTTCGCCAAGCCCGTCCTCAAAGCCATCGCCAAGTTGGCAGACGTGGAGGTTGACATTGTCGCGCCCTCGCACGGCCTGATCTGGCGCGAGCACCCGGAGCGAATCATCGAACTGTACAAGAAATGGGCGGAGTACGCGACCGTCGGCCCGGAGTTGGGCGTGACGCTGGTCTACGGCACGATGTACGGCAACACCGAGGTGATGGTCGACGCGGTGGCGCAGGGAATAACCCAAGCCGGCGTGCCGGTCGATATCTTCGACGTGCGCCACAGTCACGCCAGCTATATTCTGCCCTCGATCTACGCGCGGAAGGGCGTCTTGGTCGGCGCCCCAACCTACGAGGGCGAACTCTTCCCGCCGATGGCCCACCTGCTGGATATCGTCAAGCGCAAGCGAATCCGCAAGCGCATGGTCAGCTACTTCGGCAGCTACGGCTGGAGCGGCGGCGCACGACGCGAGTTGGAGACGTGGGCCGAAGAGCTTCGCTGGGAAGTAGCAGAGGCCTGGGAATTCCCCGGCAGCCCTACCAACGAGGCGCTGGACAAGGGCGTCGAGTTGGGGTATCGCTTCGCACAGGCCGTCAAAGAGAGCATGTAGCAATCCACGGACGGCAGAGTTGATCATAGCAAGCGAGGATACCCCACAAGAAGTTTGTGGGGTATTTTGACTTGAGGGTGGATCAGAGGCTTGGGATTTCAAAGCAGAACCACAGGAAAAATCGCTCTCGCTGCCTCAGAGCCTGCTTAAGCGGGTTCAAGGCAAACAAAGCTGGGGTGGTTGATGTGGGTGCTAAATTGCTTAGCGCGCAACCGCGTGCATCGTGGACACCTCAGAACTGCTTCGTTTGCCCGGCTCAAAGCCAGCTTGACACTTACCTTTTCTATGGGTAGGATAAACTAATTGAGAGAACCAAGGTAGTTCCAGGATTTAAAACCTCCCAAACTTGGGGATCTTTCCTCAGAAAACCACTTGTTTTTGGGAGGTTTATTTTCTTGGAACGGCCCAAAAGGGGGTGATAAATAGAAGCCAGAAAAATAACAGCCGTACCCATTGACTTCGATTAGCATCTTTTAGAACCTTAGACAGGAGGAGAATTACGATGAAACGCAAATGGTTGTATGTCCCTATAATCTTAACCCTGATCCTTTCACTCGCGCTGACAGCCTGCGGCGGCACGCCGGAGCCAACGGAAGCGCCGACTGAGGAACCGACGGAAGAACCCGACGCCCAAGAACCGAGCAAATGGGATGAGATCCAAGAAGAAGGTACATTGGTCGTCGGCACCTCGGCGGACTATCCACCTTTCGAGTTCGTCAATGAGGACAACGAGTACGACGGCTTCGACATGGTCCTGATCCGCGAGGTTGGGGATCGATTGGGCTTGGAAGTCGAGATTCAGGATATCTCCTTCGACGGCCTGATCGCGGCGTTGAAAGCGGAGCAGATCGACGCCATCATCGCGGCGATGTCCGCTACCCCGGAGCGCGAGGAAGAGGTCGACTTCACGATGAACTACTACGTCGGCACCGACGCCATCCTGATCCGCGAAGGCGCCGACATCACCATCGACGAGCCTGCCGACATGGCCGGCTACAAGATCGGCGTGCAGGCCGGCACCATCCACGAGGAGTGGGTTCAGACGAATCTGGTCGAGACCGGCGAGATGGATGAGGCCGATCTCTCGCGCTATGACCGCGCCGAGTTGGTCATCTCTGATCTAAAGAACGGGCGCATCGAGGTCGTGGCGATGGATTACTTCGCCGCCAAGGCCTACATCGAGCAGGGCGGCATCGAGATGGCGCTGGAGGAGAACCTGGCCGGCGAGAATATGGCTATCGCCGTGAAGGAAGGCGAGACCGAGCTGCGCCAGCAACTCAACGCCGTCATCCAGGAGATGTGGGACGATGGCACGGTCGAGCAGCTGGCCGAGGAGTACCTGGCCGAAGAATAGACGCATCCCATCTGACCATCAAATCAGCCTTGCGGAGTTTACCAGCTTCGCAAGGCTGATATAAAACCTTAAGAGAAGGAGGCAAACAGAGACGTGAAAAGGAAGGATAAGCGGCAAAGGCAAAGAAGAGAGAGAAGATCAAGAAATCGAAAACTCACAGCGAGTATTTTGAAAAAGGCGGAGTGGAAACTACGAGGACAAAAGATCACAACAGAGCCAACAGAAGATGGCGTCAAGATGTCCGAAGTGCTGGACGCGTTCATAGAACCCTATCGTCATACCGCCCCCGCAGGAGATGAACTCAGAAAGTTAATCAGTTTGGCGATAGGCGCTTGGAATATAGCGTTATCACCTCCCGAGGAACAGGAGGCAATGCTGCAATCATCTTTAGATGATATCACAGACGATGAAGACATAAAAACAGATCTAAGAGAAGTCCTGGCGGAGATGATAGAGAGAAAAAACACCCACTTCTCCGAATATCGCCGCGTCATTATCGATTTCCAGTTAACAGATCTAGGGGATGAAGACCATCTGACCGTCATATCCACATCCACTGGGATTCCAGAGTCTTAGAAGCCAACGCGAAACGAATAATTTTCACCCGGAACGCAAATACCAAACCTGACCACCTGTCGAAAGGAGTTCCTTATGGATAAACTATTGGATATTATTAGCAGCCTCCCTTATCTCCTCCAAGGCGCCACCTTGACGATTGCCGTCACTGTGTTGTCCCTGGGCGTCGGCTTTATCATCGGCGCGCCGCTGGCCATGATGCGCGTCTACGGCGGCAGAGTCCTCTCTGGATTTGCCGTAGCTTACAGCACCGTCCTGCGCGGCTTGCCCTCGCTGGTGGTGCTCTTCATTCTTTTTTATGGGATGTCCTCGATTATCAGCCTGCCGGCCTTTATAGCCGGCAGCATCGCGCTCGGCTTTTGCAGCAGCGCCTATCAGATGGAGCTATTGCGCGGCGCGATCCAATCGGTCAGCGGCGGGCAGATGATGGCCGCGCGCGCCTTAGGCATGACGCAGTTGCAAGCCATCATCCACATCGTGATGCCCCAGGCGCTCCGCCTGGCCATCCCCTCCTGGTCGAACGAGGCCGCCGTCGTGCTGAAAGACTCCTCGCTGATCTACACCGTGGGCCTGGCCGAACTGCTGCGTCGCTCCCAACAGGTCGCCGCCCGCACCTACCAACCCTTCATCGTCTACTCCATCTGCGCCCTGATCTACTTCCTGATGACCCTGGGCGTCAATCGCATCTTGGGGGGACTGGAGAAGAAGTTCCGCCTCCCCACCCCGCTCTCCGCATCGGAATAAGCTACGCGACAGAATAAGCTGCGCGACAGAATAAGCAGTTATTTGTAGCCCCATCATCAAGCCATCCTACGAAAGCAGAGGAGCATATTATGAGTAAAGTCATCATTCGAGTTGAGAATTTACACAAGGCCTACGGGCCGACCGAGGTGCTGCGCGGCGTCTCGCTGGAGGTGCACGAGAAGGAGGTGCTGGTGGCAATTGGCCCCAGCGGCACCGGCAAGAGCACGATGCTCCGCTGCATCAACCTCCTCACCCGCCCGGATAAGGGGCACGTGTGGATCGATGGGAAGGAGATCACCGCGCCGGATGCCAACGTCAACCATCTCCGCGAGCGCGTGGGGATGGTCTTCCAGGATTTCAACCTCTTCAGCCACCTGACCGCGCTGCGCAACGTGATGGTCGCCCCGCTGCAGGTCAAGAAGATGCCCAAGAACGAGGCCCGCGATCTGGCCGAGTTCGAGTTGGAGCGCGTGGGGCTGGCGGATAAGACCGATCTCTACCCCTCACAGCTCTCCGGCGGTCAGAAGCAGCGCGTGGCCATCGCGCGCGCACTGGCGATGGATCCGCTGGCGATGCTCTTCGATGAGCCAACCTCCGCGCTCGATCCAGAGCTGATCGGCGAGGTGCTGGAGGTGATGAAGCAACTGGCCCGCGAGGGCATGACGATGATCGTCGTGACGCACGAGATGGGCTTCGCCCGCGAGGTCTCCAATCGCATGCTCTTTATGGAGCACGGCGTCATCGCCGAGCAGGGGCCGCCGGATCAACTCTTCTACAACCCGCAACATCAACGCACGCGAGAGTTCTTAGGCAAGATCACCGAGTTATACGGCAAGCAAGAGGATGACGACGAAGAAGAAGAAGCGACCGGCGATGTCGTCCTTGGATTAGAAGCGAGTGAGGCGTAAGCATGGCAGAGTTACTAGAGTTCTGGAATATGATCTGGCCCGCTTTGGGCAAAGGCCTGCTGACAACGTTGCAAATCAGCGTGGTCTCGCTCGCCATCGGCCTGGTCGTGGGCTTCCCCACCGCCTTGATGCGCGTCTACGGCCCGCGCTGGATGCGCTCCTTGGCCATCGCCTACATCGAGCTATTTCGCGGCACGCCGCTGCTGGTACAGTTGTTCGTCATCTACTACGGTGTTCCCGACATAGCGAGCTTCTTGGGAAATATGGGCATCCCGGCGCAATTCCTAGTCTTCGATCGCATGTTCTCGGCATATATGGCCCTGGGCCTGAACAGCGGCGCCTATCAGGCGGAATACTTCCGCAGCGCCATCCAGGCCATCAGCGAGGGCGAGATGATGGCCGCGCGCGCGTTAGGGATGAGCAAACTCCAAGCGATCCTCAACATCGTGATGCCGCAGGCGCTCCGCCTGGCGATCCCCGCGTGGTCGAACGAGGTCGCCTACATGGTCAAGTACACATCCGTCGTCTTCGTCATCTCCGTGCCGGATCTGCTGGCGCGCGGGCAATTCATCATCAGCAAGTATTATAATCCGATGGAAATTCTACTGACCGTCGGCGCCATCTATTTAGTCGTCGTCTTGGGCATCTCGATGGCGCTGTCGAAACTGGAGGACGTCGTGCGCATCCCTGGCCATGGGATCGAGGGCCGCGCGCGTCCGATCTGACGCTCCACCCCAGCCTGGAAAAACAACCCCTGCCGCGTGAGGCTACACATCACGCGGCAGTTTCGTTTCTGACGCTATCTCACCGAGGTGCGCTATGAAAATCTATCGATGGATCTTAGCTATAAGTCTCCTCCTCCTGCCCGCGTGCGCCGCGACAACGCCAAATCCGACGCCACACTCCCCCACGCCACTCCCACCCACATCGACGCCCGCCCCTTCCGCGACGACCACACCAACATCAACGGCCACTCGACAGCCAACCCCCACGCCTGAGCCAACGATGACCGAGACGCCTGTCCCCGTCGCATCACAAAAGGAGCCAACTGAGATGATAACCCTCACAGTCCTTTACGATAACAATACGCATGATGCCAATTTGACGACCGCCTGGGGCTTCAGTTGCCTGGTCGAGCGTTCTGGCGAAGACGCGACGATCCTCTTCGATACCGGCGGCCAGGGCGATCTCCTGCTCAGCAACATGAACAACCTGAACAAAGACCCGCACGCCATCGAGGCCGTCGTGCTTTCCCACAACCACGGCGATCACACCGGCGGCCTGAATCATCTGCTCCAGCAAGGCATCCAACCGGCGGTCTACATCCCCGCCAGCTTCCCCGCGACCACCAAAAACCAGATCCGCGCCGCCGCCGAGTTGGTCGAGGTCGATGCGCCCGCAGAAATCGCACGAGGCATCTGGACGACGGGCCAGGTCGGCGGGCCGATCCCGGAGCAGGCGTTGGCCGTCGAGACCGCCGAGGGTTGGGTCGTGATCACCGGCTGCGCCCATCCCGGCATCGTGGAGATGGTGCGCGCCGCCAAACAAGCGACGGGCGGCGAGATTCGGCTGGCGATGGGCGGCTTCCACCTGGGGAGCGCGTCGGAGCGGGAAATTACGCGCATCATCGAGGCGTTGCAGGCGCTGGACGTGCAGCGCGTCGCCCCAATGCACTGCACCGGCGACACCGCGCGCCAGATGTTCGCCGCCGCCTTCGGCGAAGCGTGCGACCTCGTCGGCGTCGGCGCCACCTTCTCATTCGATAGGTGAGTGCGATGAGAGACAAACTGCCCCGGTGGATGGTCGTCTCCGCGCCGGGCGTGGCCTACGTCGAGGCGGCGGATCTGACGGCGCACAACCTCACCGCACGGGCGGATCGCGAGCGCGCCTACGCCCAACATCGCGCGCTGTGCGCGGCCATCGTCGCCGCCGGTAATGAGGTGCTCGCCGTCCCGGCGCTGGCCGGCCATCCCAACAGCGTCTTCGTGCAGGATGTGGCGCTCAGCACACCGGAGGGCTTCATTCGCCTGCGCATGGGGTTGCCCTCGCGGCGCGGGGAACCGGCGTGGATGGCCGAGGTGCTGACGGCGGCGGGCACGCCGGAGATCGGGCGCATCACGGCGCCAGGCACCGTCGAGGGCGGCGATGTCATCTTGGCGGGCGACGTGGCTTTCGTCGGGCGTTCCAGTCGCACCAACGCGGCGGGCGTCCGCCAGATCACGGCCCGACTCGCGCCGCTGGGCTACGATGTGCGCGTCGCCGACGTACCCTCGCCCTCTTTGCATATCGGTGGAATGATGAGCACGGTCGGCCCGCGCCACATCCTCGCCTGCAAGGGCGTCTTCCCGCCGGAGTTCTTCGCCGGCTTCGAGGTCATCGCCATCCCCCAGAGCGATTTCATCAGCGGGAACGTCATCGGCCTGGGCGCGGGCCGCATCATCGCTGAGCAGAGCAACCCTCGCGCCATCACGGCGCTGCGAGCGGCGGGCTTCACCGTCCAGCCCCTTGATCTCTCGGAATTCGTCAAGGGCGCCGGCGGGCCGAGCTGTCTGGTGCTGCCGTTATTCTAACGCTTTGCTAATCGCCGGCAGATACACCCGCGTCAGCGGCGGCAC
>CAYXVS010000087.1:9642-11204 GCA_964468735.1 uncultured Anaerolineales bacterium
GTTATTCTAACGCTTTGCTAATCGCCGGCAGATACACCCGCGTCAGCGGCGGCACGCTCATCGTGTGCTCATATTCTGAGGTCTTGATGCCTCGAATGACTTTCCCCTCTGCCTCATCCTCCATATACGCCGAGGCCGCGATCAATTGGACAACATGCCCATCCTCCAAATGAGGAATGACAGCCCGGTGCTGCGTCGTCAACGCCAGATCAAGCGTGCTGACCTGCTTGTAAGGATAACCATAGGAGTTGCACGCGACTAGGGGCAGATAGATCGCGCCGCCAAGCATCAACGTGGAGGATGGGGGCGTGGTCGGAGTGTAGACGAAGTTATACCACACCTGCGTGGTCGAAGAGAGATTCGGCGTCTCCCACGTGACCACCAAGTTATCCAACACCGGCTCAATCGTGAGGTTCTGGAAGATGGGCGAGGACGACTCCCAATCGTCCGGCGGCAAGCGATCCGGCACCGGGAAGGTTAGCGGCCCCGAAGATTCGGTCACGCAGGCGCTCGCGCCGGGACGACGCGACAGCGCGACAAGTTCAACGGTCTGGCCGCCGGTCGGCGTCTCAATCACAGCCCGATGCTGGGTCACCGGCTCGGTATGCAACAGCGTCGCACCAGAATATCGCGCGGGCGAGATACCGGTTGAAGTGGTTGACATCTCATACCATACCTGCGTCGAGGCCGGCGATGGCGTCTCCCAGGTGACTACTAACTCGTCCAACTCCCACGACATCGCCAAATTTCGGATGAAACCAGAAGGCGACCAACTCGCGGGCGCGGGAAGCTTCTCATCAGGGAACGAGACGGGCGCCAAGATGCCGGCATCCCAGAAGGTGTCGTAGTAGTGCTGGGCCCCGCTGCCCGGTCGCGGCGCGCCGTAGACCAGGGCCGTCAATCGGTCGCCCAACGGCTCCGCCTCGACGGAAAACTTCTCCCAGACGGAAAGCTGGGTCTGCTCGCGCGACCAGACCATCAGCGGGGGCAATCCGTTCTTGACGGCGCCATCGGGCGTGACCTCAGATCCCGCCGGATCAAGGCCTGCGCGCGCGTGCGGTTCGGCGCCCGCCAGTGAGTGCGTGCGTCCCCACATCGAAAATCGATAGGGCGTGCACGGCGTCACCCCCTCGACCACCTGAAAAATGCCCGCCGTGTACAGCTTCCCCCAGATGAAGTAAATCTGCGCGTGATTCCCATCGTAGCGCTGTGGACGCCACTCCCGCACGTCGTCGTATTCGGGCATTGGCGTGTTGTGAATCCACCACCGCGACCATCCACCCGCGACGAAATGGTTGGGCGGCCTCCAGTAGAAGGGCAACGCCTCCATATTGCCGTTGACCAGGAGGTTATTGGGGTCCGTCTCCGAAAGCTCAGGAATATACTCCAGTCCTCTGTGGGAGGATAAATACCACGGGCCGGGGAACGCCGGGCGGGGGTCCGCCTGAACGCTCTGGGACGATGAAAAGCAAATACCAATCAGAACGGCTAAGATAACCAACACGATCCATTTTCTCATTTTTAAATCAACCTTATCAATACAAATTAACTATTTTAATTTT
>CAYXVS010000088.1:0-11181 GCA_964468735.1 uncultured Anaerolineales bacterium
AGGTTAGAGATGTTTTCATCAACATACGCGGGTATGTACGCGGATAAGCTCTTCGCTTCGTTAGATGCGGACTTGAATATGGAGCGCATCGCGGGCGGAAACGAGACGGAAGTCTACTGCACCGACGACCGCAAGTACGTCGTCAAGGTCAAGAGCGAGGGAGGGGGCAGCACCCTCGAAGAAGCGCTGTTGGAAGCGCAGGTGCTGCGCGCTGCCGCGGATTCGTTCGCCGAGGCGCTTGGCCCAGAGCACACGATCCCCAACTATTTCTTCATCGCCCGCAACAGCCAGGGCGAAGTCCAGCCGGTGGCGATCCAACCCTACATTCGCTACGCTCAAACGCTCTTTGAGGTGGATTATCGCACCTTGGATGCGACCGAGCGGCGGCGCATCGCCGCGCAACTGCGGAGCATCGTCCGCCGCTCGCTGGTGTTTTATCGCAAGACCGGCGCGATGCCTGATCTCTACGGGCGGCTCAGCCACAGCAAGGCCGAGCGCGAGCGCCGCAACGCGCCGTGTAGGCTCCCTCAGCGGATATGGAGTTTCCTGGTGCAACGCACGCTCCTTCGCTCGCACAACCTGCTGCTCACTCCCGCGCCTGAACATCGCATCATCCTGGTGGATTATGATCCCGTCAAACGTAGCACCTTCTATCGATACCTCTATTACAAGGCGCGGCGCGTGCTCTTTCTGCGAGATTATCTTCTGATCGCGTTGATGGAGCGCACGGGGTGGGCCTTCAAGCCCCGGCTGGAGCCTTGCCTCGAGGAGGCCGAGGCGGTGGAAATCCAAAGCCTCTAATGTGCGAGCGTTGATGTTTTGCCCCTGCGTGTCACTCCTTATCCATCGGATTGAACGAGGGGGCCGGCATTGCCCCATGTTCGACATCCATTCGGGCCAGGACGCCGCCGCCTAACAGCAGCACCGCGCCGATCCATTGGAAGGCCGAGAGGCGGTCGTTCAAGAAGATGAAGGCTAACCCCAGGCTCACGGCCAACTCCGTCAGGCTGATGATGGCCGTCTGCACACCCCCCAGCTTCTCCAAGCTCAGGAACATCGCCATCCGCGAAAGCGCGGTCGTCAAGCCCAGCGCTATGATCGATAGCCACCCGGAGACTGCGATTGGCTCGAAGGCATCGCCGCTCAATGCACGGGCGGTTGCGACCATCATCGCCATCCCGGTGATGATGTACAATGTGCCCGATCGCGCCGGCACATCGGCCAACACCCACTGCCCCATCACCAGGTACCAGCCGTTGATCGCCGCCGACGCGACCATCAACATCACCCCCAAATAATCGGCGATGCTGTTCATCATCCACGGGGAGGTGACGAGCACCGCGCCGGCGAGCGAGGTGCCCAGGCGTAGCAGCGTCAGATGGCGGATCGGCTGTCCCGAAGCGGCCAGAAAAATCACCACCCAGACGGGATAGAGCGTGGCCAGGAGCGAGGCGCGCGAGGCATCCAAGCGCTGCAGGCCGCTGTAATAAAAGAGCGAGCCGATGCCGTTGATCATCCCGACCAGCAGGCAGCTCGACATCTCTTGCCACCGTAAGCGCATTCGGCGGCGCCAGAAGAGCGAGTAGGTCAGCCAGAGGAAGAGGGCGGCCACCACTGTGCGCAGCGCTGCCAACGTCATCGGATCCACGTTGGCCTGATAGGCGAACTTCCCCAGGATCGGCGCCCAACCCAACAAAAATGAGGCCAGCAACCCGCTTTGAATACCAGACAATCCTCGCGCTTGTCTTTGCTTTTTCTCCGTTTGCTGCTTCATTTTTATCCTCCGGCTTTTTCCGACGCTATGGTAAACGCCTCGTTGTTGGGTATACGACAGATTATAGGGAAAAAGAAGTTCTGGATTTGAAAAATCCCCTCAAAGGTTGTGGCCGGCCTTGTTTATCCCCCTCAAGGGGACCTGGCCTAGCCCCCACGGGCACGGCGGAGTCCTCTCCGGGAGGATAAAAAACGCCGGCCCGAACTTCCCCAATAATCTGCACTATACCCCTCGTCGTTTCTCTTCTGTGCGTTCTTGTGCTATACTCTGGATTGATGACAAAGCGACAGAAGTTTATCTTGATACTCTTTGCGTTGTTAGATGTGGCCGTTATTGTGATGTTGGGGAGTCTGATATATCTCGAACTTCACCCTCGGCCCGTGCTCCGCGCCGATATCTCTCCCTGCGCGCAGCAACTTCTGGCCGAGTTCGACGCGATGGATCCCCAGATCGCGTGGGATGCGACGAACGCGCTGCATCTGGCGCTCACGCTGCCGCCTCCTAATGATAATGGTGCTTCTGGAGAGCTACCCCCGTCGGCTCAGGCCCTCTGGCCGATTTTGGATGCGCTTGCAACGCAGTTTTCAGCGGATTGCCCAGCATCGCGCCAGGTGACGATCCATCTTACCGTGCGCGAGGCGGCGGGCGTCGCGCACCACGTCGCCCAGATCGATGGCGCGACCCTGACGGCCTGGCGCGATGGCGACCTCTCCGACGCTGACTTCGCCGCGCAGGCGCGCTATCGCCGCATCAGGACGACAACACCTCGGTGATCGTCACCTCGCGCGTGGTCAGATCGACCAGCGCGTAGGTCGAGCGCCCAAAGCGCCCCATCAAATCTACAAATTAACAAATCAACAAATGGGAAAATATACAAAGTAAAAAAATTAAAATTATGAATTGCGAATTTTGAATCTTTACTCAACAGCACTATTCGCAATTCGCAATTCTAAATTCCCAATTAGTGCCGCCGGCGTATTCGTGATGATCGCATCGACGCCCCGCGTGGCCAACTGCCGCGCCTGCGCGGGTTCATCGACCGTCCACGTGATCACGCGCTGTCCCCGCTGCCGCGCCCGCCGCATCATCCGCTCACTGACCAAGCTCGCGTGCGGATGCCGCGCCTCGTGCGGCGTGATGGGCGCCAGCAGCCACGAGCCGGGACTCAGCGGCCCGTAGATCAAGCCGCACGGCATCTCCGGCGCCAATCGCCGGGTGGTGTGCAGCGCGTAGGGCTTGAACGAGGAGAGCCACACCCGCTGTTGCATCCCCAGCCGCCGGATCACCTCGATGACCTGGGCCTCCAGGCTGGCCGTCTCCAGCGTCGGATATTTCAGTTCGATGTCGATCAACAGCTTGTCGCCCACCTCGGTCAGCACCTCCTCCAAGGTGGGGATGCGCTCGCCGGCGAAGGCTGCGCCCGCGTGACTTCCAGCATCCAATTCCTGCAATTGCGCCAGGGTGAGATCGCGCACCCATCCGCTGCCGTTCGTCGTGCGATCCACCGTCGCGTCGTGGATCACCACCGGGACGCTGTCTGTGGAGAGCTGGACATCTATCTCGATGCCGTCTGCGCCGATTTCGACCGCCCGGCGGAAGGCGGCTAACGTATTCTCCGGCGCCAGGCGACTCGCCCCACGATGCGCGATGATCAGCGGGCGCCCGCGCCACCATTCAGGTGGAAAGGTTGCCATTTATGCCCCCTACAGATCCACAAAGTACGACGCCGCCGCCCGGTCGATCAACTGCTGGCTCATCGTGGGCGGCACGCTGAGATAGCGTGCGATGTCGATGATCTGATCCAGCAAATCGCGCGGATGGCAGGCGCGAGGCGGGCGCTTGGCCTTGATGTAGTGCTCGCGGATCAGATAAGCCAACGACTGCTCATTGAAGGGGATCTTTTTAGCGTCGGCCATTCGCCGGAAAATCTCCGCGTATTCGTCCCACGAAGGGTCCTTGACCTCGATCTTGTGGCGGATGCGCCGCAGGAACGCCTCATCCACCAGCTCTTGCGGCTCCAAGTTGGTGGAGAAGACGATCAGAATCTCGAAGGGAATCTCGAATTTGCGTCCTGTGTGGAGCGTCAAGAAGTCGATGCGCTTCTCCAGTGGGACGATCCAGCGGTTGAGCAGCACCTCCGGCGTGACCTGCTGGCGTCCAAAGTCATCGATGAGGAAGATGCCGCCGTTGGCCTTCATCTGGAAGGGGGCTTCGTAGAATTTGTTGTTGGGATTGTACACCAGATCGAGGCCCTCTAAGGTCAATTCGCCGCCGACGATGATAAAGGGGCGCCGGACCTTCAGCCAACGGGCGTCGACGCTGCGCTGCGGCTTCTCCTCGGTCAACTGGTGATTGACATCATCGAAGACCTTGATGACTTGGCCCTCCACCTCGACGGCGTAAGGAATGTAGATATCACCTTCCATTAGCATCGAGCCGATGGCCTCCGCGATGGAGGTCTTGCCGTTGCCCGGATAGCCGAAGAGGAAGATAGAGCGTCCGGAGTTCGCCGCCGGCCCGACCTGCTCAAAGGTCTCCTCGCTGAAGACCAGGTGAGCGAGCGCCGAGCGCACCTGCCGTTGATGAATTGTGACCTCCTTCAGGCCCTGCACGTGCACGGATTTATTATAGTAGGACAGCGGCACCGGCGCGGGGCCGGTATATTGTGAGCGCGCCAGCGCCTCTCGCGCCATATCGCGGCCCTTGCTGGTGAGCACATACTCGTACAGCGCCTCCGAAAGGCCGCCGCGACCGCTGGCGCCGCGCACCTCGCACAACTTCTCGCGTTTGAGGAACTCCAGCACCTCATCGACCACGCCGGGAAACGGCAGCGCCATCCGCTCTGCTAGATCGCGTCCGGATAAATAGCTCTCGAAGTAGAGGGTTTTCAACGCTAAGTCGGTCAGCATCCCCATGTTCAAACCGGTTTGCTTGATGTTGCGTGGCGCCGGGGGGATAAAGACCTCACTCTTAATCACGGAACTCTTTTTTGCCATCTTGTGCTCCTCCAATAGGTTTCAGACAGATTTCATCGGACTGATATGAGGGATATTCTCTCAACCATTATATGCCAATCGGGGCGATTCCGCGAATCGCCCCGACGCCTTGCTATGTCTATTGTGATCCGAATGGACTTAGGCCATCAGATTTGTGTTTAGGTTAGGGAGTGGCCGGCAGCACGTTCAGGAGGCCGCCGGCAGAGCGCCCCCAGACCTCTGGGAAGTACGTCTCCGATGCGGTGGCCGGCAGCAGATTGTAATCGCCGGGGTGGGTGGCGCGGAGCGTGTAGGTGACTTGATAGGTTCCCGGCGAGAGCGCTCGACTGAAGAAGACGGCGCGCTCGTCGCGCAGCTCGTGATAGTTGAAGGGATTTTGCCACCAGCGGCCACTGTTGACCGGCTCTACGCCCGGCTCCTGCGACGGCCCTGCCTGGCCCTCCGTCTCCAGCGTCACATCGACCGGCTCCATCCCGGCTGGGTAGGGATCTTCCACCAGCAGGAAATAGCGCTGCTCCGGCAGCACCAGGGTGAGGCGCACTTCTATCCTTTCCCCGACGTGCAGCTCTTCTATCGGGTCGCACGGACGGGGCTGATTTGAAGGCTCCGTCGCCGTGGATGTCGTTGCGGGGGTGCAGTACTGGCGCTGGATAAAGATCCCCCGATCCTCCGCCGCGATCTGATCCGCTGGCAAGGCTAAGTTGAGGTGAGCGGTGTAGTAGAGCCGTCCTGCTCCCTCGTCGCGTGAAATCTCCAGCACGTTCGTCTGGCCCGGCGACATCTCGTCGATGCCGGCTTGGAGTTGGCGCGAGGATCGAATCGTGTCGGTGGCTATTTCGCCGCTGCCCAGCGGGCGGCCATTGAGCGCCACGCCCCAGGCGTATGAGGCGTCTATCTCGCCGGTCGCCGTGATGTAGTCCGTCAAGGCTATCACAGCCCACGCTGTCTCGTAGGTCGTCTCCCAACTGTCCCCCCGGCGCGCGATCATCAGCCAGCGCACGATTTGAGGCAGCAGCGGATCATCGGGCGCCAAGCGATTCAGCGCCAACAGCGCGACCGAGGTGGCTTGCGTGCTGGTCTGCCACTCGTCAGCGTCCGCCTCTTCCCAATGCGCCCCCGTCGCTGAAATGAAGGCGGCGCCCCGTAGCTCGTCCAGAAGCGTCGTCACACGCGGATCTGAGGGATCGCTCAGACTCAACGCCATCGCCAGGTACGCCCGGCCTGAGATGTCCAACTGCTCCCGCCCGGCATACAAATTGCCGCCCGCGCTCGTCGGCCAGGGATGTTCTGCCTCGGCCAGCACGTAGAGCGCCAGGGCGTAGTGGGGGCGAGTCTCGGTGGCCTGCAATCCTTGGGCCAGCGTCTCTTCAATGTAGATTAACGCGCGATCTAATGCATCCTCCCGAATGGTGAATCCGGCGTGCTGAGCCTCCATCAAACTCCACGCCGTGTAGGAGGTGAGGTGCAGGTTGCTCCAACCCAGCCGCCATCCCCAGCCGCCATCCGGGTTCTGGCGAGAATAGAGCCGATCCAGCGCGTCGACGATCAAGGTCTCTAACGATTTGGCCATCTCTGGGTCTGCCACGTCCAATGCCTGCCAGGCGCGATAGGTCGCGAGATTGGCCAACATTCGGCTGACGAATACGTCGGTGGTAGCGTAGGGATACTGCTCCAACGTGCGGAGGCTGTCTACCATCGCAGCGGCCAGCGAGGGCGCCACTTGGACCTTCAATGCGCTGGCGTCGCTCGCGTCCTCGGGGATGATCACGGTCTCCAAGCGCGTCTCAGCCTCCGTCAGGACGCCGCCGGTGCCTGTCACGTCGGGCGATGTGTAGCGATAGACGGGCAGCGCGCCGCCTTGCGCGATGCCCGGCCGGACCGCATCTTGATAGCCGCCGCCGTTCGCCGCGAAGGTCAACACAACCTCGTCGCCCGTCGCCGCCGAGACGTACAGGGGCCAAGCGAGCCGCGCTCGCTCGCCCTGCGCTATGGCAACCGTCCGTTCCGCCTCCCCCTCGATCTCGATGCCCATCGTCGTTGAGAGGCGGACGGTGACATCTAAATCCTCGCCGGTGTTATTGTGCACGACCGCCGCGACCTCCGGCCGATCTCCAATGACGAAGAAGCGAGGCGTCACGGGCCGGACCAACAGCGGTTTGGTGACCATGATCTCCGCTTCGCCCTCGCCGACCTCGGTCTCCGCCGTCACGGCCCGCGCTTGCGCGACCCACGTCGTCAGGGAGTCGGGCAGCTCGAAGGTCACGTCCGCCTGGCCTGCCTCGCCGGTGCGGAGATGTGCTTCCCAGAGCGCCGTATCGGGGAACTCCTGGCGGACGTCGGCCATCATTGGCTTACCGCCGCCACCGCCGCCCATCCCGCCCAGCGTCATCTCGGCGATCATCTGGTCGGCTTTCTCTTCCAGTTGTTGCGTCATCCGATTGAAGAGCATCAGCAGCGCGTCGCCGCTCTGCACGCGCAGTGGGCGCTCGCCGTAGAAGGTCTCCAGGAGCGGCGGGACGTTGGATGCGCTCAGGGCCAGCAGCGCTTTGTCGACGACGGCCAATCCCACCTCGGCATCGACGGTCTGGCCGGCGGCGTCCGTCGTCCGCACGGTGAGCGTCACGTCCTCGCCCGGTCCCGCCGTCGTCTTGTCCGGCACGACCTCCACGGTCAGTATCTTCTCCGTCGGCGCGACCGCCAACTTGACGTAGCCGCCGCGCACATCGGGCGTGGGGTGGTTCTCATCCACGCCGCGAATGGCGAGGAACGAGACGTAGACGTTGGGTACGTAGCTTTCCTCGATGGGTAGCTCGATCAGGGGGTTCGGTTCGTCGAAGGTCAGTAGCTGCGCTGCCAGGATGCCGCCGCGTTCGACGGTCATCAACACCTGATACGAGCTTTCATCGAAGGGCGTGGGCAGGAGGATCTTCGCCGTGTCGCCGACTTCGTAGCTGTCCGCGTCGGCCACCGGTCGAATGCGCCCTTCGGCCATTTGCCACTGGCCTGCCTCCGCGCCGCTGACCCAGATGGAGGTCTCGGCCTTGACGGGGTTGCCCTGCGTGTCGGTCGTCTCGGCGATGACGACGTAGGCGCCGCTGCGCGGCGGCGATAGTTCGGCGAGCGCTTCGCCCTCCGCGTCGGTCGTCACCTCGATGGTGGAGATGACGGTGTCGGTGTAGCCCCACGTCGGCTGCTCGAAGGGGCGCTCGGCGGACGCGTGATACCACGCGCGGCGCGCCAACGTGACCGCGACCTCTTGATCGGCCACGGGCGCGGCCTCCCAATCCAAGGCCAGCACGTCGATCTCGGCGGTATCGCCGGCCTGGAAGACTTTGCCTTGCGGATGCAGTCCCAGGTAGTAGGTGGCCGCGTGGACGACGACCTCGTCGCGCCCGCTCACGGGGAAGCCGCTTTCATCTACAATCGTCGCCTCTACCGTCCAGCGCTGCGAGGTGATCTCTCCATTCTCCTCGCTTTCTTCTTTCTCGCTCAACGGCGCTAAATCGGCCGGCGCAGAGATGAGGAAGCGGCCATTCGCGTCGGTCTGCGCCTCACCCTCGGCGATCACTTGCGGTTCGACCCACGGGCCGGGGTGATAGCCCCATTGCCAGCGGCCAGGCACATCCGCCGAAAACGCATAAGGCTCCGCGCTGATGGTCCAATGCAGCTTGGCCTCGCTGACCGGCCCACCGAAGAAATAAGCCGCGTCCACCAGGGCTTGCACCCGCTCGCCTTGTAACACTTCATCGAACTCCGGCGTGACCGTCACCTCGAAATCTGGCTTGCGATACGCCGCCACATCGAAATCCAGCCTCCATTGTGGCTGTCGCGGCGGAACTGGCGCAACCTCAGCCTCGGCGTCCTCCGTTGTAGCTTCCGTCGCTTCCGATATCGCCAGACTGGCTTGCAGGGCATAGCGTCCGATGGGCGCGTCCTGGGGGAGTTGGATGTCGCCATCGAAGGCGCCCATCTCGGAAAGGGGCAGCGTCTCGGAGTAGAATTCGGTCCAGCGCGCGTCCCGCGCGGAGACCGTCACCTGCGTCTCCGGGGCCGGCAGCGTGTACTGCATGTCATCATCTTGCCGGAGGATGCCTCGGAATTTCACCCGTTGACCGGGCCGATAGATTGGACGATCGGTGCTCAGGGCGATGTTGTGCTCCGGCGCCGCGCTGGGATCTAATGTGATGTCGAAATCCCAGGGGCTGACATCGGCGTTCCAACCCGTGAATGCAACCCCAAAGCCGGGCGATCCCGGCTCGCCCACCACGGCGGCCACGCGCTCCCACAGATTCTCGCGGCGGCTCAGGGGGATGCGAGCCAGTCCCTCCATATCGGTCGTTCCTGCCGCGATGAGCACATCTTCCTCGTCCATCAACTGGACGGCGGTGCGGGTGACTGGCTGGCCGGTGCGCAGATCTGTGACCCAGACCAGGGCCTCCTCCGCCGCCAGCTTGAGCGTCACGTGCCGGTCGATCACGGCGATTTTCAACTGGCGTTGCCATCCTTGCTGCACCTCATTGCTCTCCCACTCTAAGGCGTAGTAGCCGGTGGGCAAGGGGCCGCCGCCACGCCTCAACGCCACCGGCGCCACCGCAGCGACGTTATCCGGCGGATCGAAGCGCTCGGTCCACTCGCGGACGGAGGCGCCGCCGGTCTCCCACGTCTTGATGAAATTCGCCTCGCTCAGTTGGGTAAGCCCGAAGGCCGCGCCGGTGAGGTTGCGCACCAGGAAGTAGATCTCGGCCGGTTCCGCCGCATCCAAGGTCACGGCGTCCATTGACGTCGCCGCGCCGATGAAGGACGGCAGATCGCCGGTGGTGAAGCACGCGACGTCGTCCTCGTCGATAGTGTTGCCGTAAATGTCCGCAATGCCCGCTTCGACGTTGACGCAGTATTCTGTTTGTGGCGCTTTATTCCAGGAGAGCCGGTAGACGCCGGTCTGTTGATCGAAGTAGGTGTAGAGATCGTTGATCTCCACATTCGCCTCGATCTCGATGTGCTCGTCCAACGTCTGGGGATCGATGGCGCCCTCGAAGGTCACGCGCGCCGGCTCGTTCACGCCGATGCCCTCGGCGCCGGGGAAGGGGGTGAAGCTGACGATGCTGGGGGTGGGGACCGTGGTGAACGTCCATGAGCCGGGATTCTGGAGCGGCGCGCTGGTCACCGCGCGGGCGCGCTCGCCCACGCGGAAGGTGTAGCGGGTGCCCAACGCCAATTGCTGCGTCGGCGTGAAGATCAAAGCGGCATTTTTATCCTGCCAGGTGATGGCGCCGGGGATCGGCGAGCCTTCCTCCGTGATCAACGTGAATGCGCTGCCGGTGATCTCCGAGTCCATCGGGGTGTTGAAGGTCACGCGCACGCCGGTATCTAAGAGGACGACCTTCGCGCCATCCCGTGGCGAGACCTCGACGATGCGGGGCTGGGCCGTGGAGAAAGACCAGGTTTTGGCTCTGGTGAGCGACGCGCCGCTCACGCTGGTCGCGCTAGGCTTTACCGTGATGTTGTAGGTCTGCCCGGCGCCCCAGCCGGTGAGGGGCGTAAAGCGATAGAGCGAGGTGTTGATCCATTCGCCACTGCCCAGCACCTGCGGTTCGATGCTCAGGGGGAGCGGTGCGCATGGGCCGTTTTCCTGCGCCGGTTGGCCGGTGCAGTTGATGGGCGCCATCGCGCGATTAAAGGTGATCAGCAGCGAGGTGTCCGCCCGGAGGTCGCTGACGCCATCTGCTGGATCGACGCGCGTCACTTCTAACGGGGAAAGCGTGGAGAAGGCGAACGCCAGCTCGGTGGAGAGCGGGACGCCCTCCTCCGATTCCGCCGTTGGATTGATCAGGACGCGGTAGCGTGTGGCGGAGGCCAGGGCCTTGGGCGTGTAGATAAAGGTGCGACTATCCTCCCATTCCCCTTCACCCTCCACCTCTGGAGAGATGCGCAGCGCCTGCATGACGCTGTCGCGATCCATCGGCTGATCGAAATGGAGGACGATCTCCGCGTCAGTCGTCACCTCCTCGCCGGATAGCGGCGTGTAGGAGACCACGGCGGGCGGATATGGCCCTTCTGGCATGGCGATCGCCGTTGGCGTGGGGGGCGCTGGCGTCGGCTCCTCCGTGGGAAGTTTCACCGTGGGTAATTGCTCGCATCCCGCTGCCACCAACGCTATCGATATGATAACCAACCACATGAATGTGTGAGATATTTTCTTGTGCATCCGCCGCCTCCTGTGTAAATCAGTTGAAAGTTTTAGGTTGCAAGTTAAAAGTTAAAACTCATCGGGATTGACGTATTGTAATCGTTTAGTCTTGGGAGGTGCAACGCACTTTTCGGCTTATCACTAGACACATCCTGTATGAGGCGTGGGCTTTCCTTCCGTTTAAGTGCGTTGCACCTTGCTCTGCTCATGTAACTAAACTGATA
>CAYXVS010000089.1:0-1197 GCA_964468735.1 uncultured Anaerolineales bacterium
AACCCTCGGTCGGTTCCAGGTTCGAATCCTGGTGGGCCCATCAAGGCTACAGATTGGTTGGGATGACAACGGCCCGTGATACAACGGGCCGTTTGCTTATGTCAAACTTGAAGGACAAAGGATACGTATGATCGATATAGATGTACAAAAGATGTTAACGCGCTTGAGCGCCTTGGAGGATCGATTCGTCGAGTTGACGCAGTTGATGGCCGATCCAGAGGTCGCGCAAGATTACGAACAGGTTGCTGCCTATGCTAAGGAGCGCGCCGATCTTGAAGAGACGGTCAAGTCCTACCGCCGGTATCGCCAGGTGTTGGACGAACTGGAGATGACCTACGAGATGTTGGCGGAGGAAGAGGACGCCGAACTCAAGGAGATGGCGGAGGAGGAGATTACGCGCCTGGAGGACCTGAAGGAACAATTGGAGGAGTACCTCCAAAAGCTGTTGATCCCCAAGGATCCCCGCGATGAGAAAAACGTAATTGTGGAAATTCGCGCCGGCGCCGGCGGCGACGAGGCCGGCCTCTTCGCGGCGGAGCTTTTCCGCCTCTACTCGCGCTACGCCGAACGCCAGGGCGGCTGGAAGGTCGAGATGATCAGCGAGAATCGCACCGGGATCGGCGGCTACAAAGAGGTGACCTTCATGGTGAAGGGCCAGGGCGCCTATTCGCACCTCAAGTACGAGAGCGGCGTCCATCGTGTGCAGCGTATCCCCGTCACCGAATCCAGCGGGCGCATCCACACCTCGACGGTCACCGTGGCGGTGCTGCCGGAGGTCGATGACGTGGAGGTCGACATCAATCATAAGGATTTGGAGATCACCACCTACGGCGCATCCGGGCCGGGCGGCCAGCATATGCAGAAGAACGACACGGCGGTGCGGATTGTGTATACGCCCACCGATATGGTGGTGACCTGCGAGAGCGAGCGCTCCTTGACGCAGAACAAGCTGCGCGCGATGGCCGTACTCCGTGCCCGCCTCTATGAGATCGAGTGCCAGAAGCAGGAGGATGCCATCGACGCGGCGCGCCGTTCCCAGGTGGGCAGCGGCGGACGCAGCGAGAAGATCCGCACCTACAACTACCCTCAGAACCGCGTGACCGATCATCGCATTGGGATGAGTTCATATAACCTGCCCGCGGTGATGGATGGCGAGATCGCTGATTTCATCGAGGCGCTGCGGATTGACGATCAGAC
>CAYXVS010000089.1:1297-5295 GCA_964468735.1 uncultured Anaerolineales bacterium
AGACGTTACGATCCCTTGATATTTGGCAACTCTCGCAACGCCCGCTGGAGCTTGTCCTCCTCCAGCGCGTAATCGATGAGATCGTCGCGGTGATAGGCGTCGTAGGCGGAGAGATCAAAGTGGCCGTGGCCGCTGGCGTTGAAGAGAATGGTCTTGGCCTCACCGGACTCACGGCAGGCCATCGCCTCATCATAGGTGGCCTTGACCGCGTGGCCGGTCTCCGGCGCGACGATGAAACCCTCGGATTGCGCGAAGCTGTGCGCGGCATCGAAGACCTCATTCTGATTGTACGCGCGCGCCTCCACAAAGCCGTCATCTAAGAGGCTGCAAATGATGGGCGACATCCCGTGATAGCGCAGGCCGCCCGCGTGCACCGGCGCCGGGACGAAGTTGTGCCCAACGGTGTGCATCTTGGCCACCGGGCCGGTCTTGGCCGTGTCGCCCCAATCGTAGGCGTAGATGCCACGGGTGAGGCTGGGGCACGCGGTCGATTCGACGTTGATGACGCGCATGTCGGGCCGCTCGCCGTTCAGCTTCTTGGGGATGAAGGGCAAGAAGAGGCCGGCGAAGTTGCTGCCGCCGCCGACGCAGCCGATGAGGATGTCCGGCTCGTCGCCCGCCATCTCCATCTGCTTGATCGCCTCCAGGCCAATGACCGTCTGATGGAGCATCACGAAGTTCACCACGCTGCCCAGTAAGTACTTCCAACCATCGTGCTTGACGGCGTACTCGATAGCCTCGCTGATGGCCATGCCCAGGCTCCCCGGCGATTCGGGGGCTTTAGCTAACATCGCGCGCCCGGCGTCGGTCGTCGAGCTGGGGCTGGGGATCACATTGCCGCCCCACGTCTCCATCGCAATCCGCCGATAGGGCTTCTGCTGATAGCTGATCGCTACCATGAAGACCTTGCACTTCAGGCCAAAGAACTGCGCCGCGAAGCTCAGCGCGCTGCCCCACTGTCCGGCGCCCGTCTCCGTGGACACACCCTCGAGGCCCTCCTCCTTGGCGTAGTAGCATTGCGCCACCGCCGTGTTGGGCTTGTGGCTCCCCGGAGGGCTGACGCCTTCCCATTTGTAGTAGATCTTCGCCGGCGTATCTAACGCCTGCTCCCAACGATATGCGCGATAGAGCGGCGCGGGGCGCCACATGCGGAGCACATCCTGCACCTCTTCGGGGATTTCGATCCAGCGCTCTTGACTGGCCTCCTGCTCGATCAGCGGCTGCGGGAAGATCGGCGCCAAATCCTGCGGCGTGAGCACCTCCAACGTCGCCGGATGCCGATAGGGCGGGGGCGGCGTCTTCATATCGGGCAGGACATTGTACCAATGCGTGGGCATTTCGCTTTCTGGCAAAAGATATTTGTACTGTTTCATTTTATTTTCTCCTTCTGATTTAAAATTAACTGCATAGCAAGACCAACCTCAATTACTTAAATATGCGTCGCGATGGCTGAGAAAATCCCGGTAGATCTGATAGTGATTCGTCTCCTCGTAGGCCACCTCCTTGATTTCTGTGTCGTCGAAACTGAAAATCTGCGCGTCTGGATAGGCCAACAAAATCGGCGAGTGCGTCGCGATGATAAATTGGGCTTGACCTTTGGCGACGACCTCTTGCAACACCTGCAAAAACTTCACCTGACTGGCGGGCGAGAGGGCGGCCTCCGGCTCATCCAAGAAGTAGACGCCCCGAACGTCATAGCGCCCGCTGAAGTAGGACAACATCGCCTCGCCGTGAGAGAGGGTGTTCAGCAGCTCCCCACCCTGGTACTTGAGCCGGCCCGGATCGCAGAGCGCGACGTCATCCAAGAAATCGGCGAACTCGCGGAAGGTCTCGGCGCGGAACAATGAGCCGGGCGCGCGATCCTCGTCATCGGCCCAATCGATGTCGATGAAATCGACCAGGCGCGTCTCGTAGGGGTTGTGATGCGCGACGTGGCGCTTGGCTCGATGCCAGATGTGGACGCCGCACTTGCGCGTGATCGCCTCCAAAAGCGTCGATTTCCCCGATCCATTTTCCCCCACGAAGAAGACCATCGGCTTACGAAAGGTCAGGCGCGAGGTCTCCCGCAAAACGCTCAAATTGAACGGGTAGTATTGCTCGGTAGGGTAATGATCGTGATAGAGTTTCACGCCGGTAATGTGCTGCATTGCAAAGCCTCCTTTACATCTAAGTCAACGCTCACTGTACTCACCCTTACGAAGGTCAACCGGAGCCTCTTGTGATCGAGGCATCTTCCAAGGCCCCGAAGTTTTTGCACTCCCAGGCGCTTGTGAAACCTTCGCAAGGAGAATGTGACCGGATCAAACATCCAACAGCCGGAACGGCTCGCCGCGCTGTTGCGCCCCGCGCAGGAGCGGGCCGGGCAGGCCCATCGCGGAGAAGACGCGGTGCATCGTGGCGCGCGCTTCCTCCTGCATGCGGCGCGTGCCTTCCATCAAGATCTCCTCGACCTTGCCCGGCTCAGCGGCATAGGCCGCCCGTCGCTCGCGGATCGGATCCAAGAAGTTGTTGATGGCGCGGGCCAACTTGCGCTTGACCTCCACATCACCCACCGCGCCCTGGCGATAGCGCGCCTTGAGATCGTTCACCTCATCCACATCGGGATTGAACGCATCGTGGTAGATGAAGACCGGGTTGCCCTCGACGCGCCCCGGAATATCGGCGCGGATGCGGTTGGGATCGGTGTACATGCCCCGCACTTTGTGCTCCACCGTCTTAGCATCATCGGAGAGATAGATGGCGTTATCCAGCGACTTGCTCATCTTCGCCTGGCCGTCGGTGCCGACCAGCGTCGGCACATCGCCGATCATCACATCCGGGATGGGAAAGACCTCCTCGTCATACATGCGATTGAAGCGGCGGGCGATCTCGCGCGTGATCTCCACGTGCGCCTCGTTGTCCTTGCCCACCGGCACGAGGTGCGCGCGCGGCAGCAGAATATCGGCGGCCTGGAGCACGGGATAGCCGATCAGGCCGAAGGGCATCGTCTCCTCGTTGATCTGCGCGGCGCGCGCCATATCCTTAATGCTAGGCAGGCGCGCTAAGCGCGGCAGCGTGACCATCATCTCTAGCACCAGATTCAGCTCGTAGGTCTCCGGCAGCGCCGACTGCAAGAAGATCACGCTCTTCTCCGGGTCGATGCCCACGGAGAGGTAATCCAACACCACATCGTAGATATTGCGCCCCAGCTTCTCGATATGCTCCTTTTCCGGCTTCGTCGTCAACGTGTGCAAATCCGCGATGATAAAGAAGCACTCGTACGCATCCTGAAGCGCCACGCGGTTCTGGAGACTGCCGACGTAGTGGCCCAGATGCAGCTTACCCGTCGGACGATCCCCGGTTAATATGCGTTTCTTCATCCTACACCTCCCTGATCTTTGATTAACTAAGTGATCTACCTTCCCGGAAGCTATACAAACGCGACCAAGCTTATTCATTCGTACACACACTGCTTAACTTCCAGCTTCCGGGAAGGTTAAAGTTCCCAACAAAAAAAACGCCCGCCCCCGAAAAGGGACGAGCGTCATTGCCCGTGGTGCCACCCTGGTTAGGCCAACTGGGCCAACAAAAAAACGCGCCGTGATGGCGCGTCTCGTGGCTAGCCAGCCTCACTCTGGTTCGGATACAGCCTCTTGGCGATATCCTCCGCCCTGATAACGGTAGCGTTTCCGTCCCGGACTACTTTCCTGCACTCGGCAGAAGTTCGGCGGGCAGCTCCTGGGGCCATTCAACGCCTGCGCTGGGATCAGGTTTCCACCATCCCCGACTCTCTAGACCCTCGCTCTGACGTTTACTATTCCCATTCACAGCTTTTGCTCTGTATTGATGCTAACTATAGCACGGGTTCGGCGAGGTGTCAAGTTCAGATCAGCGGATGAAGCGAATGGAGCAGATTCCTCGGCCCGCCGCCATCCCAAAAATATTTTACAAAATATCCGCCTTTTGCTCCCAGCACGGATCTGTTTCCAGTTGTGATCCATGCTATAATTGAAAATAGA
>CAYXVS010000089.1:5395-8881 GCA_964468735.1 uncultured Anaerolineales bacterium
ATAGAAGGAGGGTGATCTTATGGAAGATATAGCCCAACACACTATAAAAGCCACTTATCGAGCTGGCGCATTGATCTTGCATGAGCCTTTGGATCTGGCAGAGAACTCAGAGGTTGAACTTGTCGTGCTTCGCCCTCAAATCACGGATTCTCAGGCCAAGGCGCATCTGTTAAAGATTATAACCCAGCGCATGCGACGCAACGTGTGGCCTCAACAAGCGCCTAAGTTTACCAGGGAAGAGCTTCATGCGCGCGGTTGATACGAATATATTGATCTATGCTCATGATCCCCGCGATGCAACTAAACAGCAAATCGCGATTGATCTCATTCAGTCTTTGACGGATGGGGTTCTGCTGTGGCAGGTCGCGTGTGAGTATTTATCCGCAAGCCACAAGTTAGCGCCCCTGGGATATAGCCGCGAGGACGCTTGGCAAGATATCCGAGACCTGCATCTTGTTTGGACAACACTCCTCCCTGTCTGGCGCGTGCAAGATATCGCTGAGAGCCTACTAAATCGCTACAGTCTCTCATTTTGGGATGCGATGATCATCGCTGCTTGCTTAGAAGGAAATGTGGCGCGACTTTACTCCGAAGATTTTGATGCCTATCCTCGAATCGATGGCTTGGAGCTTGTAAACCCCTTCAGGCATAGCTAACTAAAAGCACGAAGAGAGTCTTCATTCTCTCAAAACCGGGGTGGATTCCATACCACCCCGGTTTTTCACGTCAGCCTCCACCCACCGCGTCCCAGAAACTTTTTCACGCGCGCGATAATGGGGTATACTACAAGTAAGACGTCAACGTAGGAGGGATATGTGCGGGTTTTGATGCTGTCGAAAGCTTGTATCGTAGGCGCTTATCAACGAAAGTTGGAGGAGATGGCCGCGCTGGCGCCGGAGTTGTCGCTGACGGTGGCGGTGCCGCCGTTCTGGCAGGATGAGCGGGGCAAGATGCCCCTGGAACAGGCGCACACCGAGGGCTATGATTTGCGGGTGATCCCGATGCTGTTCAATGGGTCGTTTCATCTGCACCTTTATCCCACGTTGGGGCGCGTGATGCACGAGGTGCAGCCCGACATCGTGCATATCGACGAGGAACCGTACAACTTGGCCACCTACCACACCCATCGCTTGGCGCGCCGCCACGGCGCGCGGGCGCTCTGGTTCTCCTGGCAGAATCTCCAGCGCAGCTATCCCCCGCCCTTCGCCTGGGTCGAACGCTACAACCTGCGCCGCATCGATCACGCGCTCACCGGCAGCCAGACGGCGGCCCAGGTCTGGCGGCAGAAGGGCTACGCCGGCCCCTTGGCCGTGATCCCTCAATTCGGCGTCGACCCACAGCACTTCGCGCCGCCGACCGAACCCGCGCCGGACGACCGCCCGCCGCACATCGTCTACGTGGGGCGCTTGGTGGCGGAGAAGGGCGTGGATCTGCTGCTGACTGCGTTAGCCGAGTTGGCGGGCGCGTGGCGGGCGACGATCCTGGGGCGCGGGCCGGAGGTGACGAATCTCCGCGCGCTGACCGAGCGGCTCGGCCTGAGCGAGCGCGTCGCCTTCCGTGAGCGCATCCCCTCCGTGGAGATGCCGCGCTTCTACCAGACGGCGGATGTGTTGGCGCTGCCCTCGCGCACGCGCCCCAATTGGATGGAGCAGTTTGGGCGCGTGCTGATCGAGGCGATGGCGTGCGGCGTCGCCGTCATCGGGGCCGAAAGCGGCGAGATTCCCCACGTGATCGGGGACGCAGGCCTGCTCTTCCCGGAGGATGACGCGGCGGCATTGCGGGCAGCTCTGGCGCGATTAGTGACTTCACCGCAGTTACGAATGGATCTAGGCGCGCGGGGACGTGAGCGCGTGCTCACCCGCTTCACTCAGCGGCAGATCGCGCAGCAGACGGTGAATGTTTACCGGGAGATGTTAGCATCATGATCGACCAAGTCAAAACGTGGCTCAGCAGACTCCTCGCGGGCTGGTATCGTTGGATGGGATTGGCCCATCGCTATTGGGGCAACACCCGTGGCCTGCGCGAGGAATACGAGGCTGCGGTGCAAAATTTCGACCGGGCGCTGCTCTGGAAGCCCAACGCCGCGCACATCTATCTGGAGCGCGGCATTTTGTGGTGGCGCGAGTTGGATCATCCCCGAAAGGCCGTGCAGGATTTCACCATCGCGCTGAAATTAGATCCCGACCTGACCGAGGCGCATTTCAATCGCGGCATCGCGCACCAGCAATTGCGGGAATATCAAGAGGCGATCTCCGACTTCGAGACCTATTTAGATGAGGGATCGCATCCCCATTGGCGCGAATATGCCCAAACTATGATCCGGGAGTTAAACGAATGGCTCGTCAAACCAAGTGGCGGCTGTTAGGCGCCGGCCTGCTCGTGATGGGAGGCGTGGGCCTCCTGTGGCTCTGCGCCGCCTGCCTGCCCACCTCCCCAACGGCGCCGAAGATAGTACTACCAACGATTTCATCGGAGGCAGCGCAGCAGATCACGTGGGTAAATGCGCCCGCATCGCTCTGCCGCTCGGCGACGCATCTCCGGCTTCGCCCTGAGATCGCGTCCGTCTGGCCGATCACCGCCACGCTCACCTGGCGCTTGACCCCGGCGGACGCGGCGACGCTGCTGAATGAGGGCGCGTGGCAGCCCGATCTCCCGGAGATGTTCGTGGATTTCCCAGAAGGCGAGCCGCTGGCGCCAGGGCAATACATCGTCCATCTGGAAACCGATTCAGAGGTCATCGCGCGCCACACCTTCACCGTGACGGCCACACACCCTATGGTCACCGACCTGACGCTCGCGATGACGCCCGACGGCCCGGAAGTCGCGCGGCTGGCGGACGAGACGCGCCATTTCTACGTGCGCTACGAGTACGAGGGGGCGTGCACGGGCGCGCCGATCTGGGTCGTCGTCCGGCGCGGCGAGGAGACGGTCTGCAAGCGCTCGCTCACATTGACATCGGTCGCCGGCCAGGGCGCGGTGGCCTGCTACCGCGAGGATGGCGCGCCCTTCGAGGCCGGGGCCTATCGCGCCGCGCTGACGCTGATGGGTGAGCCGAGCCGCGAGGTCGCCTTCGAAATCGGGCCGCCGCCGCCTACCCCGACGCCTGTCCCTACCACGACGCCTACGCCGGACTGCGGGCCGCTCGTCATCTCGGCGGGGTTGACGCCCGACGGGGATCCCGTCTTAGTGCGCGAGTCGTTCGAGTGGTACACGCAAGCGATCTACGCCGGGCGGCGCTGCTCGCATCTCTCCCCGGCGACGAGGTGGGATGCCGCGTGGTATCGCAACGGCGAGCCGGCGCGCACGACCGATGGCACGTGGGACGGCGCATCCAGCGGGATGGTGTGGGATAGCGTCACGGGCGTCATCACCGCGCCCTTCTTGCTCCCCGGCGCCTACAGCGTGACGTTGGAGATCGCCGGCGCGGGAGCACAAACGGCGGCGTTCGACGTGATCCCTTACGTCACGCCGGAACCGACGCCATAA
>CAYXVS010000089.1:8981-11064 GCA_964468735.1 uncultured Anaerolineales bacterium
GCAAGGTTTCGTAAAATCTTTCTCTTTAGGCATCTGAAAGGAGGCTCGAATGAGTATCGTCATCACCGTATCCAGGCAACTGGGCAGCCGAGGGAGCTATATCGCGACCGCGGTGGCCAAAACTTTAAATCTGCGCTATATGGATCGCGAAATTCTCCAGCGCGTGGCCGAAATTGCGGGGTATCCCGACGAAGCAATGGTGGAGCAATTGGAGAAGCGCGAAAAAGTCCCCGGCCTCTTAGAGCGGATCATCGACGCCCTGGGTCGGATGCCGATGACGCCGACCATCGCCAGCGCCACCTTGCGCGAGGGCTACACCTACGATGAGCAGATCGCGATGATGATGTTGGAAGACCAGGTGAGCCGTCAGGAAGCCTATCGCCGCTTGATGGAGGAGGAAATCCGCGCCGAGGCCAGCGAGCCGTACACCGAACTGCTCCGCCAGGTCATTGAGGAATACGCCGACATCGGCGACGTGATGATTGTGGGACGCGGCGGGCAGGTGATCTTACAGGATAGCCCACACGTGCTCCATATCCGCGTCCAGGCCCCGGTCGAGGCGCGGATCCGCTATCTGATGGAACGCTTGGGCATCGACCGTGAGGAAGCAGAGGATCAGATCCATCAGAGCGATAAAGATCGGGCGCGGTATTTGCGCCACTTCCACGGCGTGGATTGGGACGATCCCACACTCTATCACCTGGTCATCAACACGGGCAAGATCACCGTCGATACGGCGACCCATCTCATCAGCGAGGCCGCGCGGCGCATCTCGCCGCCGATTGCAACATGAGCGCCGACTAGAAACCTCGCTCGACATCAAAAGAGCCACAAGTCCCCGAAAAAGGAACTTGTGGCTCTTGAGTTTTACTACTTGTAACCTTCCCGGAAGCTAACATTGGCCGAAAAAGAGGAGTTTTCAAGTCCTTCTCCCTATCAGAACCAGCTTCCGGGAAGGTCAGGGATTACATTACAGCAAACCCAAATGGCTATAATCCCCCAACGTGAGCTTGAGCGCTTTGGGGCGGATGGGCGAGCGCTTGAGCACGACGTTCCGGCCGATCAAGCTGTCCTGAATGCGCTGGGCGAGATCCTCGATGGAACTGTGCTCCAACACAATCGAGCGCTCGATCTCGCTGTTTTGGATGACGCAGTGATGATAGATCGAGGTGAAGGGGCCGATGTAGGAGTTCACGATGCGCGTGTTTTCACCGATGATGGCCGGCCCGCGCACCACGCTGTTGATGATCTCCGCGCCCTTCTCGACGGTCACGCGGCTGTCCACCTCCGAATCGCGATCCACGTAGCCCGTGACGTGCGGATCTAATTCCTCCAGCACCAGCCCGTTGGCCTCCAACATATCACCGGGGCGCCCGGTATCAATCCACCAGCCGCGATGGATGTAGGGGAAGACCTTGTAATCACTCTTGACCAGCCATTGTATCGCGTCGGTGATCTCCAATTCACCCCGCCATGAGGGGCTGATGGCCTCGACCGCCTCCCAGACGTGGTGATCGAACATATAGATGCCGACCAGGGCCAGGTTGGAGCGTGGCGCCTTGGGTTTCTCGACCAGACGAACAATCCGCCCATTCCCGTTCAACTCGGCCACGCCGTACTGTTCGGGTTGGGCGACCTCAGTCAGGACGATCTGACTGTTCCATTCCGATTCGGCAAATTGCTGGATCAGCGGGGAGATGCCGCCCTGGATGACGTTATCGCCCAAGAACATCACGAAGCGATCATCGCCCAGAAAATCCTTGCTGATCTTAACCGCGTGGGCCAGACCCAAGGGCGCCTCCTGAGGAATATAGGTGATATTCACTCCCCAACGATTGCCTCGCCGCACCGCGCGCTTGATCTCCTCCGCCGTGTCCCCCACGACGATCCCGATCTCATCGATGCCCGCGTCACGAACCGCTTCGATGACGCGGAAGAGCACCGGCTTGTTCGCCACTGGGATAAGCTGCTTCGCGCTGGTAAAGGTCAATGGATAAAGACGCGTGCCTGTGCCACCGCTTAAAATCAAACCTTTCATAACCGTTCATCCCTCCTAATTCTCAATTCTTAATCCTCAATTCTT
>CAYXVS010000090.1:0-11060 GCA_964468735.1 uncultured Anaerolineales bacterium
GCCCTCATCGGGATAGACAGGCGCAGTGAACAGCACCCGGATTTCGCCCGTCGGCTCGGATTCGATGGCCGCCGGGGGATTCAGTAAATCGATATCGAAGTACTCCTGGGCCGCCCAGAGCACCAGGATCAAAAAGAGGGAAAGGAGAAGCTTCTTCCATCCGATGCGTTTGTCGCTGTTACTGGTCATTAATTATTACCTCCCGATTCATCTGGATATGTGAACGTATCTAATAGCTCGCGCAACTTCGCGCCCGTATCGTCCGCCTGAGCGCTACGCTTGGAGATTTTGCGCATGCCGCGTCGGAGATGACTCAATTTGGGATCGAGATACGCCCATGCGGCCTCGTCATCCATGCCTTTCGTCTCGGCCACCAGGCGGGCGACCTCGTCCTGCGCCCAATCCAGCAGCACCTTGGCGTCCTCGTCCACTAAATCGCCGGTCAGGTTGGGGTCCAACATAATCCGTTCGTAGGCCAACTGCTCGCGCGCCTCATTCACATCGTCCCCATTGTCCCCATTATCCGCGTTATCCCCGGCATCCCCGGTCTCGCTCCCCGGTTCCTCACGCGACGGCTCACCTGATGGGGGACGCTGAGAAACGGAAAAGCTCATCGCGGCAGCGTTCGGCGCCGGCTCGACTTCCGGTTTCAGATGTAGGCCCCGCCGCGATGTAGGCGCTGGCTCTGATTCCGGCTCTGGCGGCGGCGCCGGCTCAGCGTTGGCCGCCATCCGTTGGGCCGCATACGTCGCCACCGCCTCGATCTGGGGCGGCGTGGGGCGGATGAAGGGCCGGCGCGCGCGGATCGCGGCCCAGGCGGCCTCCGGCGCCCTCCCCGTGCTGACGAGATAGGCCGCCGCCATCGTCGGGGCACGGCCCACACCGCTGGCGCAATGGATGTAGACGCCGCGCTTGGCGGCGACGTGCTCGGTGATAAACCCCACGCCGCGCGTCAGATCCTCCGGCGTGGGCGCGTGATCGTCCGTCGTTGGCAGCCAGAGATAGTGCTCCGGCGCGGCCTCTCGCTCGGCGTCGTCGGATTCCTCGCGCATATTGACCACCGCGCCGATGCCTTCCGCCAACATCCGCGCCAGCCCGCCGCGCGTGTGCTGCCCGCCCACATAAAGTCCAGGCTCCACCTCACTGATCTCTCGGGGCGAGAAGCCCGTCATCCGCCGCGCGATTTTATCCCGCAGCCATAGCCGCATCGGCCCCACGCCCTGCTCAATCAACCGCCGGTAGACGATATAGGTCAACTGCGCCGGCGGGAACTTCATCAAACGTTGGTGTTTTTCAAAGGTCTCCGAATCCAAAGGGCCTCCTGTCACAAATTGCGAATTGTGAATGATGAATTGCGAATGATACCAAAGAAATCTGCTTCATCTGCTGGTCAGCCGAAGAGCGCGGCCTTCGCATCCTCCACATCGATGGCCTGCCCCGCGACTTCGCCGTAGAGATCCGCGTAATCGCGCGTGCGCACCACGATGGGCATCGGCACGGCGTGCCCCAAAATCAACGCCTGCTGCTTGGTCTCCAAGCGCGAGAGCACCTCGCGCAGCGCCGCCGTCCCAGACACGCCGGAGAAGACCGCGCGGATGTCATTCTCCTCATCCAACAGCGCCGTCACGCGCGTGCCGACCTGGCTCATCACCTCCGGATCGATGCCGCTGGGGCGCTGATCCACAATCAGCAGCGTGACGTTGTACTTGCGCATCTCCCGCGCGATGGTGCCGAAGATCGTGTGCTTAGCGATGACCGGATCTAAGAATTTGTGGGCCTCCTCAATGGTGATGATCAGCGGGCGCGGCTCCTCGCCCTGCCCGCCGACGGCGGCCTCCTTGCGCCGGACGTAGGCCCGGTGGATGCGGCGCGTGATGTAGTTCGCGACCAGGATGTAGGCCTCCAGCGCGTTGCCGTAGCGGCCAAACTCCAGGATCACGCTCTTGCCGCGATTGATGTAGTCCAAGATACGCCCGATGGGATCATCCGGCGCTTGCTCGACCAAGAAACCAAAGCGGTGCAACATCGAGAGCTTGCGCTGGATCGCGCCCAAGGTGCCCTCGTGGAGTTTGTTCTGCTCTAGAATGGCCTCCAACCGCTCATCCGGCTGATCGGAGAGCAAGCTCCGCACCCATCCCTTCCCCAATCGCCGGCGAAGCATATAGAGGGCGTTCGTCTGGACATCCGTAAAGCCGAAGAGCGGCGCCAACATCTCCAGATCCTCCGGCTCCAGTTGATCGTAACTGATCCGCACCGTGAAATCGACCTTGCTGTTGCGCCGCTGGGAGGATTCGGGATCGAGGGTGAAGACGCTCACCCGATTCCCAGAGGAGAAGAGCTGCCGCAGCCCCTTGACCTCCTGCCGCGATTCGTCCTCGCTCTTCCAGCCGTACTCGTTGTGCATATCGAAGATCAAATTCACCGCGACCTGATCCTGAATAATGCCGGCCAGCACCATCCGCGTGAGGAAGGTCTTGCCGGTGCCGCTCTTCCCAAAGATGCCGCTGGATCGCTCCACGAAGCGCTCCAGATCTAATGCGATGCGCGTGCCTTCCATCTCTAACGGATCGCCGATGTAGAAGCAGCCGGGCGCGTCGGGATCGCCGAAGATCTTCGCCACATCCTCCGGCGTCGCCTCGAAGACGCGGGTGAAGTGCGAGGGGATGGTCTTGGCCGGGCGCACCTCGTCATCGGCCTCGACGACCAACATCGGCGTGATGTGCATCCGCCCGTAGGTGAGTGTCCCGCGATAGACGCGCGCCAAGAAGCCGCCCGGATCGTCCGGCGGCGCTTGCGCCACCTCCGGCTGACGGCACTCCAACGCCACATCCGTGATCATCCCGAAGAAGCGGCGCTGCGTCTGCCCGCGCACGACCACATAGCGGCCCACCGCCAGCCCCTCGATGAAACGCTCGGGAGCTAACGTTGCCTCCAAGCCCTTGCCCAAACTCCCGCCGACAATCGTGCCCAGCGCCGCCGGATCGACCGCCTTGGGGCGCGGGAACCATTGATCCAATTCATCCATCTTGCACCTCGTCTCTGATCATCCTGCCCGATCCTGGGATCAGGATCGGGCGGCCAGTTGAAATAAGCTCGCTTCTGGTTTTAATTCTATCGCAAAAGCCAAAATAATCACCCTCGATTCAAGTCTTGACAAAACCATCGCACGGCCTTATAATCACATTCAGTAAATTGAATACAATAGCGAGTGAGGCTTATGACAGAGACCATCATCGAAGACAAACAGGATGTGTCGATGCTTTTCAAAGCGCTGGCCCATCCCAAGCGGATGGCGATTTTGGAACAGCTTCAACAGGGCGAACAATGCGTCTGCGAGATCGAAGAGGCGCTAGAGCTGCGGCAGGCCTACGTCTCGCAGCAATTGGCCGTGCTGCGCGAGGCGGGGCTGGTTTGCTTTCGGCGCGATGGCTGGAACGTGCTCTATCGCATCGCCCGCCTGGAGGTGCTCACGCTGCTGGAGACGGCGTCCCAAATCCAATCCCAACTCGGCCCCTGCGCCACTGAACCGACAGAGAGCACCTCAAAAACATCCTGCTCGGAGTGCGCGAGTTAGGCTGAATAGCGCTCTGCTACACTTGGTGCAGAAGCTATAGAATCTGCACCCAAAAAATCGACGGGCAGGCTCTCGAAACTGAGAACTATGGCTCGACATAGCCTATGCTTGACATAGCCATCGAAACCATGATGAAAAAGGAGAACTAAAATGGCAAAACCATCTGTAATTGGAACGGATCAATTAGGTCGCGACATTCGTGATTATGCCCACGGAGAATGGTTCGGTGCGCCGCGCAGCGACATCCACTGGGGGCCAACGGTGAACTATGACAAGTGTATCGGTTGTGGCCTCTGCTATGTGACCTGCGGCGGGCGCGTGGTCTACGACTGGGACGTGGCCACTAATCGGCCCGTCGTCGCCCGCTTCGACAACTGCTCGCCGGGATGCAACACCTGCGCTAACCTGTGTCCGGCGGAGGCGATCACCTTCCCCGACCTTGCCGCCATTCGCACACCACGAGACGAACATAACGTCATCGCCAAAGCGCGCAAAAAGGTCGCCGCATTGAAAGATGAAGCCGGAGAAAGCGGGTAATATCCTGGCAAAGCGATGCCGAATTAGGCCCATCGGTCACGAGCGCAGTTCGATTGTACGGCCTGCGACCAGGGGATATGCCTGCCGGCGATGGATGCGCCACAATCATAATCATTTTGGAGGTGCAATGCAATTTTTAAAGAGCTATACGCGCTTTCTTTGGGTTGGGATGCTCGGCGGATGGTTGATCGCATGTGGCGCCCGCCTTCCACAAGCGGAGGTCACGGCTGTGCCCAGCACGCCGACGGTGACGGTTACATCGACGGCGGAGCCTGTCGAAGAAAAGAGCATCGGGGAGCACATCAACGGGTACACGAACATTGCGCCCTTGGAACTGGCGGCCATGCTGGAGGAGAAGGATTTTCTGCTGATCAACACCCACGCTCCCTATGGTTTCGAGATTGAGCCTACCGATGCGCACATCCCGCTCGATGAAGAGGGCCAGTGGTTGCGGCGTTACCCGGACGACAAGACGACCAAGATCGTGCTGTATTGTCGCAGTGCCCATTGGTCCACCATCGCGGCCCAGGAACTGGTCGCGGCTGGCTACACCAACGTGTGGCACTTGGATGGCGGGATGGTCGCGTGGGACGCGGCAGGGTTACCCTTGGTGACCCAGTGAGGCCTTCTCAGCAATTGCCGATTCCAATTGCTGATAGCTCTTGTCGGTTTTTAGGTGAAATATTTCATCGCCAACGGTTGAAACCGCTGGCTGATACTGGGAAGTGCGATGGAATCGCACTAAAAACAACCTCTACAACCCGTTTCCAACGGGTTTTGAGTATCAGACGATGAATTCCATTCATCGGGCCAAGACAAGGCTACGAACCAATCAGCGACATTTCACCTAATTCCCTATAAGAGCCAATGCTGATTCACCAGCGATTGGATAACAGAACGCAGCGATTTGCTAGTCGACTGCTGGACTAAAAAATCAGACCCTACGCAAAGGAGATATGATTATGATGCGCCTTTCTAAACACACATTAGCTTATGCGGGGATTTTGCTCTTGTTACTGAGCAGTTTGTTTTTCACAGTTTTAGACATTCAGGCCGCGCCGCCGACGCAGGAAGCGCAGCCGGTCGTGCTCTACTTCTTCTGGGGCGACGGCTGTCCCCACTGCGCACAACAGAAGCCTTTTCTGGAAGAGTTGAAGGGACGCTATCCCAACTTGGAAGTGCGCGATTACGAAATTTATAACGTCCCGAAAAACCGCGATGTTTTCTTGCAGATAGCTGCCGAGGTGGGCTTCGAGGCGCGCGGCGTGCCCACGACCGTCATCGGCGAGGCGTACTGGATAGGCTATTCAGGGGAAATTGCGCAGGAGATCGAAGCAAAGGTCGCCGCTTGTAGCGCCTCCGGCTGTCCCGACGCCGGCGTGGGCATCGTCCCGGAGGCCTCCGCGCCGGAACCGACTGCCACGCCTGCTCCCGACCCCACGCCCACCCAAGTTCCCGAAGATACGACGGAGCAGCCCGGCGAACCCGAAGAGACGCCCGCCGAAGCGGACGCCAATGGCCCCAAGACCGTCCTCACGCTGCCCATCATCGGGACCATCGATCTGAAGCAGCAATCGTTGTGGGTCAGCACGGCCCTCATCTCTTTTGTGGACGGCTTCAACCCCTGTTCGCTGTGGGTGCTCTCCATTCTCATCTCGCTCACGCTGCGCACCGGATCGCGCCTCAAAGTCTTCCTCACCGGCTTTGTCTTCCTCTTCATCACCTCCCTGATCTACGTCCTCTTCATCGCCGGGCTGTTCACGATGTTCACCTTCATCGGATTCATGGGCTGGATTCAGGTCGTGGTGGCATTGCTGGCGCTCATCTTTGCCGGCGTCAACATCAAGGACTACTTCTGGTACAAGGAGGGCGTCTCCTTCACCATCGCCGACGAGAAGAAACCCGGCATCTACAAGAAGATGCGCGGCATTATGCGGGCGGATTCGCTGTGGGCGATGATGGCCGCGACGGTGGTGATGTCTACGGGCATCGCGATCGTCGAACTGCCCTGCACGGCGGGCTTCCCGGTGATCTGGACGAGCATCGTCAGCGCGCAAAGCGTGAATCAACTCACCTTTGTGCTGTTGCTGGTACTCTATATGCTCATCTACCTGCTGGATGAGCTATCGGTCTTCGTCATCGCCGTGCTGACGCTCAAAGCCAGCAAGCTGGAGGAGAAGCACGGGCGCGTCCTCAAGCTCATCGGCGGGATGCTGATGTTGACCTTAGCCGTGGTGATGCTCGTCGACCCGGCGTGGATGAATGACGTGACCACCACCTTGATCATCTTCGCGGCGGCCTTCGGCGCAGCGATGCTGATCCTGCTGGTGCATCGCAAGGTGTTGCCGCGCTTTGGCATCCACATCGGCACCGAAGCCGGTCTTCAATCGAAGAAATCGCAGAAATCGTAGAAAAAAATCAACCCAACAGATAAAGGAGAGTATGATATGAATGAGCAACAGAACATTCGAGTCCGCGTTCACGGCAAAAGCGCCAGCGCAACCCGCATCGATCTGACCTCGGGGAAGTTCGATCTGATAATTGACGAGCCGGAAAGTATGGGCGGCGCCGATGCCGGCCCGTCGCCCGTGCAGGTCTTGCTGATGGCGCTGGCGGGCTGTCTGAACGGGACCGGCCACGTCGTCGCGCGAGAACGAGGCATAGAGCTTCAAGGGATGAAGATCACCATCGCCGGGGAGCTGAATCCCGCCGTGTTTATGGGCGCCACGACGGAAGGACGGGCCGGCTTCCAGCACATCGACGTGACCATCACCGCCGATGCCCCCGAGGCCACAGAAAAGGAACTGCGCGCCTGGATAGCGGAAACCGAGCGCCGCTGCCCGGTCACGGACAACCTCCGCGCCGAGACGGATATCGCCGTCCAGGTCAACCGAGCCTGAGACGCTAAAATTGCCCCTTGACAAATCCCCACATCGGAAGTAAAATACATTCAGGTTATTGAATATGATGGTTCGACGGGCCTATTCCGTCTTTTTTTAACATTTACATTCACACAATTGAATATAAGCTGGAGGTTACCGTGACGATCTTACAATATCTCAGCAATCTGATTCAGACGGGGTTGGGCAGCCTGGCCGCGTATCTGGCCGCGCACGTGCTGCTCTGCCTGTTGCCGGCGTTCCTCATCGCGGGGGCATTGGCCGCGCTGGTGCCAAAAGAGGCCATCACCAAATACCTGGGGCGCAATACCCCTAAATGGATCTCCTACCCGGCCTCGGCCATCGGCGGATTCGTGCTGGCAGTCTGCTCCTGCACCGTCATGCCACTCTTTGCCAGCATCTATAAGAAGGGCGCGGGCATCGGCCCGGCGATCACGTTCCTCTTCGTCGGCCCGGCGGTCAACATCTTGGCCATCTCGCTGACCGGCGTCGCTATCGGGATGGATATCGCGCTGGCGCGCGTGGTGCTCTCCATCATCTTCGGCGTGGGCATTGGATTGCTGATGGCGTGGTTCTTCCGCGAATCGGATGCGGCACACGACAAAGCGACCAACCAATACAATGCCTTCGCGCAAGGGGCGACAGTCCCGGCGCGGACGTGGGTCTTCTTCGCGCTGCTGTTAGGCATTCTCCTGGCCGGGACGTTGCAAGTGGGACTGTTCACCAACAACTATTTGACGTTTCAAATCGGCTCCGATATGGCGCTAGCGGCCAATGACGCCGCCGCGCCCGTGCATTGGACTTACAATTTGCAAACCTGGCTGAACGGCCTCGTCCCGCCGAACCCCGCCCTCGGCATCGAAGGCGTGAGCGTCCACGGCGTGTTGCTCATCGGCCTGCTGATAACCATCGGGGCGACCGCGTGGAAGGGGTTGGAGCACGTGGATGAGGGCTTCGACGGCTGGACATTCGCCGCGCTCGGCCTGATCACGCTGACGCTGTTGGTAGCCTCATTCAGCGTGGCCGCCGCTCCCGACGGGCTGACCATCGGCGTAACCGGCAAGCTGTTAGCCGAGATCGCGCTGTTGGGCGGCGTCTGGTGGATGGCGCTCACGAAGTTCGAGGAGTACGAGATGCAGGAGTGGCTGTGGGAGATGTGGCGCTTCGTCAAGCAGATTATGCCGCTGCTGCTGATAGGCGTTTTCGTGGCGGGCGCGGCGCGCGCGCTGATTCCGGCGGTCTGGATTACGACGTTGGCGGGCACCAACACCGTGTGGGCGAATATGGCCGGCGTCTTCTTCGGCGTCTTTATGTACTTCCCCACCCTGGTGGAAGTGCCCATCGCGCAGACCTTCCTCTCGTTGGGAATGCAGCGCGGGCCGCTGCTCGCTTATCTGCTCTCCGACCCGGAGTTGAGTCTGCAATCCATCCTCATCACGCAGAAGATCATCGGCAAGAAGAAGACCTGGGTGTACGTGGGATTGGTCGCGGTGTTCAGCACCCTCTCAGGCCTCATCTTCGGTTGGTTTGTCGGGTAAGGTGCGGATATGAGCAAAACGCTGATTCTCGAAGCTAATGGCATCGTGTACGTGATCGCGCGACAGCGGGAGATCAACGTCACGGTGGCGGACCATGCAACCTGGCGAGAGGTCATCACGGCGCTGGCGCAGGCCGCGCCCGCGCTGGTGGGCGAGGTCATCGCCAAAGACCGGCGGAGCTTACTCGGCGACTACCTCATCAATGTGGAAGGCGCGCAAACAATCCAGGATTTGGACGCGCCCATCGGCCCGTTGGCCAACGCTACTCGCCTGGTGTTGCTCTCGGATTTGTGTTGAGGTAAAGGGGCGGGAACCCCGTCACCCCTTACTCATTACCCATTACTATCTTAAACAAGGAGAACATTATGGAGATCAAGATTTTGGGCACCGGATGCCCCAAGTGCAAACGATTGGAGAAAACCGCGCGCAAGGCCGCTGATGAGGTGGGAATTAACGCTACCTTCATCAAGGTCACGGACGTGAGCGAGATTATGACCTATCCCATCACCAGCACGCCCGCGCTGGTCGTGGATGGCGAGGTGAAATGCTCCGGGCGCTTGCCGAGCAAGGACGAGGTCATCGGCTGGCTGCAATCGTAAGAGCGATGCACGAATGACATAGCTCACAGCGCGTACCGGTTCTTCAACCGGTACGCGCTGGCTTGCCACACTATTCGATTATGATATACTTTAATAGTTGTTTAAGTATTTTATCAAATATCCGTTGTCATCTCACAGTTTAAGGAGCTTGTACTATGGAACAAGAAAGAAGTCTTTCCTTCTTCGAGCGCTACCTGACGGTCTGGGTATTGCTGTGTATCGTCGCGGGGATTCTGTTGGGCCGCATCGCGCCCAACCTCGCGGAGACGCTGGATTCTATCGCCATCTACCACGTCTCGATCCCCATCGCCATCTGTATGTTCTTTATGCTCTACCCCATCATGGTCAAGATCGACTTTGCGCAAGTCGTCAAGGTCACGAAGAATCCCAAACCGATTCTCCTGAGTGTCATCATCGACTGGTTGATTAAGCCCGTCACCAAATATCTCCTGGCGACCTTCTTCTTGGGGTTCGTGTTCCGGGGCCTGATCACCGGCACGGAGATTCTCAGTTCTGGTCAAGAGGTCGAGCTATGGCGGAGTTACACGTCGGGCCTGCTGCTCCTGAGCGTGGCGCCCTGCACCGCGATGGTGCTGGTCTGGAATCATCTGGCCGACGCCAGTATGGAACTGACCCTCATCATTGTCGCGCTGATGTCCCTGATGATCCTGGTGCTGTTTGCGCCGGTGGCGACGCTGATGTTGGGCGGCGTGGGCATCGTCATCCCCTGGGAGACGATGCTGCTATCGACAGGCATCTACGTGGCCCTGCCCCTGATCACGGGGTATTTCTCGCGCCGGTGGATTATCACGACGAAGGGCCAGGCGTGGTTTGATACGCGCTTCGTGCCGGCCCTGACGCCCATCAGCATCGTGGCCTTGTTAGCCACGTTGGTCTTGCTCTTCTCCTTCAAAGGCGAGGTCATCCTGGAAAACCCGCTGCACATTCTGTGGATTAGCGTGGTGCTGACCATTCAAACCGTCGGGATTTTCGTGTTGGCTTACTTCGGTTTCGGGAGATGGTTCAACTTGCCCTACGAATACGCCGCGCCGCTTGGCCTGATCGGCACCTCCAACCACTTCGAGTTGGCTTTTGCGACGGCGGCCATGCTCTTCGGCCTGTCGTCCGGCGCGGCGCTGGCCGCCGTGGTAGGCGTCCTGGTCGAAGTGCCCACGATGCTCGTGCTGGTCGAGGTTTGCAAGCGCACCAAGCACATGTTTCCTCCCAATGTTCCCCAGGCCGGCGCCGTTCACACCTAATCGATCTCGAATGATTCACGAGGTACACTGATGCCCCAGACGGAACCACTCCAAGATGAGGATGTGCTGGTCGCCCAACTCAAAGCGCTGGCCGATCCCAAGCGCCTGCGCATCATGGAGAAGCTGATCCAGGGCGTGCACTGCAACTGCGAGATCGCCGCACACCTGAACGCCTCGCTCAGTCTGGTCTCGCATCACCTGCGGGTGCTGCGCGAGGCGGGCCTGATTCGCGGGGAGCACGCCGAGGCCGACGAGCGCTGGATTTACTACACAGTGGATGAGGAAACCCTGACGCATCTGCGCGCCGCGCTGATGCAGCGGTTAGACCCCTCACGCATCCAGCCGCGCCAGCCGAATTGCGGGCCGGCGGAGGTGGGGGGAGAGTAGGGCGCGGCACAGGACGCGCTGATGAAAAACCGGGGGTCGAGTATCCAGCCTCCGGCTTTTGGTAGCTTCTCATAACATCCCGTTCTCAGGGAGGTTTCCGTAGAGAGCTGTTAGGACCTGCCAACTATTTAATTGCCTTTTGTCTTTGTAATCGTTTAGTCTTGTGAGGTGCAACGCACTTTTCTGCTTTTCACTAGGCATATCCTGCATGAGGCGTGGCTCTTTCTTCAGTTCAAGTGCGTTGCACCTTGCTTTGCTCATGAAAC
>CAYXVS010000091.1:0-11025 GCA_964468735.1 uncultured Anaerolineales bacterium
CTTAGGAAGTTCCAGAAATTAAAATCTTCCGAACATAACGTTTTTTCTGAGAAAGCCGCCTATATTTGGGAGTTTGTTATCTTGGAACGGCCTTATGCATTCATTATCAACATTAACGCGAAGTAAGGGAGGTGAAACGAGAATGACCTATGTGACGCGACGTTCAGGAGAATCGTTTAACAGCATGCTCAAACGATTTCGTAAGCGTGTAAATCGCGACCGCATCAAGAGCGAATTGCGCAAGCGACGCTACTTCATCACCAAGGGCGAGAAGGATCGCATCGCACAGCGCAAGGCGGAGCGCAAAGCGCGTCAGCGGCTGCGCAAAAAGCGAAGTCGGAACCGCTGGTAATCATCACCACGACCGCACCATTAGACGGGGCGAATGTATGAGATGATTCATACGTTTGCCCCGTCTTGTTTCATGAGTAGGTGACAACCCGCTTGCTCTTACACACTGGCTAGACTCCTAATTGCGGTATAATGGGAGAGGAAGCACACGGAAGCGCACGGAAGCGCACTATCTCACTAAGATAACCTAAGGGAGGCAAGGTGAAGATGAAAAAGAAAAGTTTTTCGCTTATAGGGGCGATTTTGATCGCCGTCGTCGCCATCGGCGCGCTCGCCTGGAGCGTGAGGGCGCAGGAACTTAGTCCACCTTACGTGATTACGTTGGAGCCGTGGAGTTATGCCGCCGATGCCGTCGCGGTTAATTCCAAGCTGGGCCTCGCCTATGTCGTGGCGAAGGAGGGCATCGCGATCTTCGATGAACTGGAGGTGACCGCGACGCTGAACATCGCCTCGGCCGTCAACGTCGCGACCGATCCTGAGCGAGGCTATGCGTATGTGACTCGTAGTAGTCCTTCGAATCATGTCACCGTTCTGAGCGGTACGCGCAAACTGACGCAGACGGTCAACGTCGGTGGATCATCCCAAGCGGCGGCGGTCTTGACGACCACGGGGCATGCCTATATCGCTTTGCCTGAACAAGGGGAAGTGGCCGTCCTCAGTGGCACGACGAACATCATCGGCGAGGGGAATTTAAGCGTCGGCGCGAATCCCAGCGCCATCGGGGTTAATCATGTCACCGGCTACGTCTACGTCGCCAACGCGGGAGATATAGATGATCCAGCAGATGATAGCGTCTCGATTATCGATGGCAATAGCAATCCACCGGCCCTGCTTGACACGGTGACCGTTGGCGATTATCCCGTGGCCATCGCGGTCAACCCCACCACGGGCTATGTCTACGTCGCCAACAACGGAGGGGATAGCGTGAGTATTCTCCAGGGCACCGAGGTCATCGCGACGGTGACGGGCATCTCAGAGGCTGGCGGCGAGGAAGGCTCGCCCGGCATCGCCGTCAATTCGCGCACCGGCCTCGTCTACGTCCTCTCATCCGACACCAGCGACATCGAAAATCCTCTTGGGTGGGTGAAAGTTCTAAGCGGCACCCAGCTCTTGGAGACCGTCGAGTTAGCGAACGAGCCGCTGGCCATCAACGTGGATCCTAACAGCGAGTATGTGTATACCACGATTGGCCGTGGCGAGGATGGCGCGGTCACGGTCTTACGCGGGACGATACCATTGGAGGTCTTCCCGATGGGACAGACAGCTTACGATATCGCCATCGATACGAAGTCGGAACTGGCCTACATCCCAATCCACGAGGGGCATGTCGCTGTCTTTGGGCGAACGATCGTCTACAACACCGATCCGCTCAATCCGAGCAGCGGTGAGGTGACCTTGCCCTGTACGAACACACAGCGAGGCCAGAACTTACCCATCATCATCACCATTCCGGCGGGGGCGATCCCCACCACGCAGACGCGCGTGCTGTGCAGCCCCTTAGTCAGCGTCGACGCGCTGCCGGATTATCTGTGGGCGCGGCAGGGCTTCCGGCTCGCCGTCGCCAAGATGGATGGCAGCAATCCCATCACTTATCCCTTTGAAATCTCCCTCAGCGTGACGATGGCTTATCTCGATCCGCTGCCCAGCTACATCGAAGAGGATGAACTGGAGGTGCGCCGCCGGGTCTGGTTAGGGGATCGCTGGGACTGGCCCACCGATTATTTCACCTTCCAGGAGCAACTCACCACAACGAATTACTATACCATCACCGTGGATCGCACGGGGGAATACGCCCTGGTCGCGTTTGGGCCGCACGTCTACCTGCCTTTGATTATGAAAGGGGAGAGCAACCCAGAACGATGCTGCGCCTCACGTTGAGCGAAGTAGGCGCGCCGTCAACGAGAGCGAGGTTTCGCGTGTGAGATGGCCCGTCGACAGCGGCGGCGCGACCTCCAGCACCCCGCCATCGGCAAAGTAGGCGAAATCGAAGTGGACGGGGTCGCCCGCCCGCTTGCCCGGCAGCGGCATCAAGCGCGCGGTGAGCGGCTTGTCGAGCCGCAGGGCGAGCGCGGCCACATCCCACAAAATGTGCGCCAACGTCGCGGGGGCGAGATCGCCCGGCAGTGGGACGGTGTCCAATCCCGTGCCGCAGACGGCCGACCATTGCAGCAGTGACGCCAGCTTTAGCCGCCCCTCCGCCGACCGCTGCCCCAGGATGAGATCCTCCAGCACCGGCAGCATCAACCCGCAGAAGCCCGCGTGCGGGAACTTCGCCTGATCGATGGCGTCGGTGAGCAGGGCGGCCGCCGCCAACGTGCCGGGACAGCCCAGCGGCCCGCCGGCGATCCGCTCCAGCGCGGCCCCGATGCTGCACGCCGCCGTGGGAAAGGGCGCCAGCGAGAAATCGAGGCCGCCAAAGCGGATACCGTGCTGAGCGGCCAACGGCTCGGCTACGGCGACCAGGCCCGCCGCCTCGCGCTCGATGGCCGCGCGCAAGCGACGCCGAACGTCGGCAGCGTCAGCGCCTGCGGCGTCCGCATCCTGGCAGGCGGTCACGGCCAGATCCGCCGATTCTAGGGCTAACGCGAAGGTCGTGGGGCCGCCGTCGTGATACGCGGCGGGGAAGAAGGGCGTGCCGGGCGGGACGTTGGCGCTCGCCGTGAAGCGCAGATTACCAAATCCGGCCTCGATGTCGGCGGCGCGATAGATGACCTGCGCGGCCTCGTAAACGGCGGCGCCGTCGATGGCATCGTCGCCCGACACAAGCAGATCCGCGCTGGCGAAGACGGCCTCCGTCGCGGCAAAAATCTCCGGCAGCGAGGCCAACGCCGCGCGCGGCGCCAATCCCAACGAGACGTACTCGAAGCCGTGCGCCTGGGCCGCCGCTTCCAATCGCACCGCCCAATCGACCGGGGAAGCAGCCTGGGCCGTCAGCGCCTCGAAGTCGCACGTGGCCAGGCGCGTGGTCTGCACCTCATAGCCGGCCGCCTCGTAGGCCGCGCGCGCCGCCGCGATGACGTCGCCGAGCCGCGCCAGGTCGTGCTCCGGCGTCATACTCAAATTATCAAAGAGCGTGATGGAACGAATTTTCACACGAACCTCCTTATTTTTAGATTGACCTAGATTGACTAAGGTTGAACTTCAGTATATCGGCGCCCTTCATTTAGACAACCCCGCAGACAAACGGTTTGAAACGCCCGCCAATTAGAGTACACTGGCAAGGGGCAAGGAGCAAAGAAAGGCTCTTCGCTCCAAGGTTTTAACTTTCAATTCGCAACTCAAAACATTCAACTCATTCTTAAGGAGAAAGTGCAATGATCTATGTCGATAACGAAAACATCACTGATCCGCGCATCAACCTGGCGATCGAGGAACATCTACTCCGCACCAAAGAGCAGACCATCCTGCTCTTCTACATCAACGCGCCGTCGATCATCGTCGGGCGCAACCAGAACACGATGGAGGAGATCAACTATCCCTATGTGCAGGAGCACGGCGTCCACGTGGTGCGCCGGCTCTCCGGCGGCGGGGCCGTCTATCAAGATTTGGGGAATCTCAATTTCAGCTTCATCACGCGGGATGAACCGGGGAGCTTCCAGAACTTCGCCAAGTTCACCCGGCCCGTGACCGATGTGCTGCACGACCTGGGCGTGCCCGCCGAACTCAGCGGTCGGAACGATATCTTAGTCAACGGGCGCAAAGTCTCCGGCAACGCCCAATACCGGCGCGGCGAGCGGATGTTCAGCCACGGCACGCTCCTCTTCGATACGAAGCTGGAGGATGTCGTCGCCGCGTTGAACGTCAGCCAGAGCAAGATCACATCCAAGGGACTGAAGTCGGTGCGCAGCCGCGTCGCCAACATCACGGAGTTCCTGGACGAACCGCTCGATATTCTCACCTTCAAGCGGCGGATCTTGCAGGGCGTCTTTGATCGCGAGAGCGATTTCCCCTCCTATAAGCTGACGGAGGACGATTGGGCGGAGATTCACGAGATCTCCGAGCAGCGCTACGCCAACTGGGATTGGAACTACGGGCGCTCGCCGAAGTTCAACGTTCGGAAGACGCACCGCTTCCCCATCGGCGAGGTCGATGTGTGCATCGATGTGGAACGCGGCGAGATCGAGCACCTCAAAATCTACGGCGATTTCCTGGGCGAGGGAGAGGTGAGCGACATCGAAGCGCAGTTGGAGGGTGTGCGCTACGATCAAGCCCCCGTCGAAGCCGCGCTCGCCGGGATGGACATCTCCCCCTACTTTGGCGGATTGACGACCGCTGAGTTTGTCGCGCTGCTCTTCTAATATAAGTCCCGGTCACGTACAGCGGGCCCCATCAGCCCCAAAGGATTTTCGAAAATCCTTTGGGGCTTTTTCAAATCCCCCCTTGACATAGAACAAATGTGCGATTATAATTGGGATAAATTGGGATAGTTTGGGATATTTATCTAATTTTCTCACCCCAGGAGGCCCGCAATGACCGCAAAATTGCCCAAGCGACAGAAGAGAGTTCTGACTTTTATCCAAAGTTACATGCAGCAGCACGGACGTCCTCCAACCGTGCGAGAAATCGGCGAGGGGGCGGAGATCACCTCCACCTCATTGGTCTCCTATTACCTCAAGCGACTGGAGGAACGCGGGATTCTCTCCCGCGAACCGGGCGTCTCGCGCGGCATCCGCCTCGCCCCCTCCTTCGATGTAATGACGCTCCCGGAGGACGACGAGATGCTTTCCATTCCCTTCTTAGGCTACATCGTCGCCAGCGAGCCGATTCCCGTGGAGCCGCTGCCCGGCACCGAGACCGTGGAGGTCAATCGCGCGCTCCTGGGCCGCGACCCGGAGAAGCTCTTCGCGCTCAAAGTGGAGGGCGATTCGATGATTGACGCCTTGGTCAATGATGGCGACCTCATCATTCTGCGCCCTCAGGAGACGGTGAACAACGGCGAGATGGCGGCAGTCTGGATCGATAGCAGCGGCGGCGAGGCCACGCTCAAGAAGGTCTATCGCGACAAAGGCTCGCCCAACGTCCGCCTGGAGCCTGCCAACCCTACAATGAAGCCCATCCACGTGCCCGCCAACGATGTCCAGATCAAGGGCAAGGTTGTGATGGTCATCCGCACCTTGGAATAACGCAAAAAATCAGGGGAGTTGTGTTTGGTCTTCTAGCCCTCATGTCCCCGCCTCAAGATAAGGGGCAAACGAAGCAGTTCCAAGTTGTCTGTGAGAGGCGCGAGGTTGCGCGCTAAGCAGCTCGGCGCCTGCATCAACCCCAACTTCGTTTGCCTTGAACTTGGTTAAGACCGCTCCGGGGCACCGAGAGCAATTTCTCCGGTCGATTTGCTTCGAATTCCCGATAATACAACCCACGGCAACAAGACCGACTCTTTTTATGGGGTCGGTCTTGTTGTTTTGAGTCCTCACAGCGCCAATCCGCCGCTTAAACTTCTCCCAGCCACTGCCCCACCACTCGATTCAAGCGCATTGCGGATAGACGAAAGTCCAGTAAAATAGGACTTATGATGCTGGGCCTGACAGCATAAAAATCCTGTCGGGTCTCCCAAACCTATTCGATAACCAAAATTAAGGAGGGTTCTTATGTTGCTTCAAGGAGAAATTGTCGCAGAATCACCCGTCTACCGAGGAAATGCGCGGAAGACCTTATTCACCCGCGATGACGACGGCCAGGATCGCCGCGTCTCGCTGGCCGGCGAGATCGGCGGTACGGCCAAATCGCTGATGGACGCCTTCATCGGCGGCACCGGCGACGGGCGAAACATCGGCCTGCTCAATGAGTTGTGGGATCGTCTCTACGGCGAGGGGATGCCCTACAATCTGATCAAGAGCGTCACCTGTGAGCTGCAAAATGCCTCCTATTCCTCGGATCACTTCTTTGATCTGCGGATGGGCCTCAAATTAGACGAGGATCGCTGGGCCTCAATCGCCAACGCCAACTACAAGATGGAAACTGTCTTCCGGCACGCGATCTTCGACTTCAAGATGACGGTTGATGACCAGGCGCTCCAGGAGAACAACAACGCCGCGCGATTGTACTACATGATGGAGGAGTTGCGCGCGGGGCGATTCTGGTTCGGGGCGGGCAAGAGCAAGGGCCTGGGCCACCTTCGATTGGAGATGGACTTAGACGCGCTGGAGCCTAACGAACCGCCGCGCATCGATCCGGCCGCCAATCACTTGCAGATGAACCTGACCTTCGGCGCCACCAATCCCGTGCTGGTGGGCTGGAATTGGGGCAAGGTCGATCCTGAGACCCCCTCCTTCGCCGCCGTCGAGGGGCGGCTCCTGATCGCCGCGATGCGCGATCTGCCCACCGAGGTGCAGGAGCGCCTCCAGGCCGTGCTTGGCGGCCCCATCCTCACGCCGGACGATTGGAAGCGCAAGCTGGCCGAGTACCTGCCGCGCACCATCGCCATCTGGCTCCAGGAGGAGAGCGCCGAGGAGCGCGAGGTGTGGACGCTCTCTGAATCCGCCTTGAAGAAGCTGCGTAAGGGCCGCTACCCCATTGCCAAGCAGGTAGTCGAAGCGGCCAAACCCCTGTGCGGTCAGCCCTTCCCCAGCCAGGACGCCGCCGAGGCCACCTTCGAGGAAGCGCTGGGCGACAAGGCCAACATGGCCGGCCGCCTGGTCAACGAGATGGAATCGGAGCGGATGACGCAGCACGAGATCCCAGAAGATGTCTGGGCCGAATTGGCCGGCGGCCTTGGCTTCGACGAGGCGCTCAAAGAGGATCTGACCGGCCTCTTAGGCGACGAGGCCGCGCTCACCAAGCGCCTGACCCGCGCGTGCGAAGCGGTGCTTCCCCGCCTCTATCAGCAGATCGACCAGCAGATCGATCTCTTGCAGAGCGACACCTGGGTCGATGAGGAGATCAAAAACCGCGAGGCCCACCTCCAGATCAAGGTCATGCTGCTGAAGGGCGAGATCGACGAGCATCAGTGGAAAAGCTCGTCGCCGCCAGAGGGCGTCAGCACGCGCGCCTGGCAGACTTTCCGCGATGAACATCGGCGCGTGCGCTATCGCTATATGACCCATCCCCGCAACCTGCGCAAGAGCATCGTCAACGACCGCAACTTCATCGCCTTCCTGCAAAGCTATCGCTCTAAGGCGCGTCAGGAACTCGCGCAGCCGTACAACGTCGATTTCCGAGGCGGCGGCCCCTTCAACCGCCAGATCGACCGCAAGTACGGCAAGCCCTACGACACCGTCTTTATGCGCATGCTGAGTTGGGCGCCCTCGAACACGCAGGATGGCGGCTGGGAGATCTATATTCCAGGCAGCACGATCAAGGGCGCGTTCCGGCGCCGGGCCTCGCAGGTGCTCAAGACCTATTTAGGCGAGGGCGGCGGCACCGAGGCGATGATCAAGCGCCTCTTCGGCGCCCAGGGGCAGATCGGGTTGGTCTATTTCTCCGACGCCTACCTGACCGATCCGCACGACCCGAACACCGCCTGGTGCTCGATGGACGGCGTGCGGATGAATCCCGGCACCGGCCAGCCCATCGAAAACGCCAAATCCGATTACCTCTTCGCTTATGGGAACGATCTGGTCTTCCAGGTGCGGTTGGATCTCCAGGACCTCACCGACCGGGATTTGCCCGCCGTGGCGCTGCTCTTCCATCTGCTGGAGGATTTCCGGCGCGGCGATATTGTCATCGGCGGGGAGAAGACCAGCGGCTTCGGCTGGGTGGAGGCCGAGATGCAAAAGCTGACGTGGCTCACGGGCAATCGGGCCGGCGTCACGGATGTGCTCTTCGCCGCGCGCGAACTGCGCCGCGACGGCCTCTGGTGGCGCTTGGATTTGGGCGGCGAGGGCGTGGCAGAGACCTTGCCATCATTGCCCAGCCTGCCGCTGCGGCAATCGGTGCAGCAACCGCCCGTCGCGCGGGAGGGCTTCATCTCCCACCGGGCCTTTGGCGGCAACTGCGGCATGTTGGTGGTCGAGGCCGAGGTGCTGACGCCGCTGCACATCCGCGAGAGCGGCGAGCCTTCGTGGAAGGTGACGCTCAGCGAGGGGCAGGTCAACGGCTGGGACACCTTCTCGATGTCACCGCCGGCCGCCGCGCTGCGCCCGGAGGATCGAACCTACGCGCTGCCCAGCAAAAGCGTCAAGGGGATGATCCGTCACATCTACACCATCGCCAGCGACTCGCAGCAGCCCAGCGTCGATCTCAGCCGCCTCAATCCGGCCGACGCGCTCTTCGGCTGGGTCGGCAAGGGGACAGATCAATCATTGATGGGCCGGCTCGCGTTCAGTTTCGCGATGTTCGAGGAAGCGGAATTGGCGTGGTTCAAGGCGCCCTATCCCTACACCGGCTGGCACTTCAACCCGGCGAAGGGCGAGTGGATTATGCACGAGGATCAAGCCGTGTCCAAATACAAAATTGCCGATACGTGGCGCGTCTTCCGGCACAAGCCGCTGGCGCCGCTCGTCAAGCGCCTCGACGACTTCACGCCCGACGATGTCAAGGCCAACTACTTCCGCGCGCTGATGCCCGGCGCCAAGGCGAAATTCACCATTCGATTCTGGAACTTGGAGGATGCGGAGTTGCAACGGCTGATGTGGACCGTCAACCTACAACCTGGCCTGGCGCACAAGATCGGCCATCGCCGCTATCTTGGCTTCGGCAGCCTGAAGCTCCGCGTGCTGCCGGAAAGTTACTTCATCGATTGGGCCAATCGATACGCCAACGTGCCCGACGAGGAATGGCAGCGTCCCATCGACGTCGAATCGTGGATCAAGCCGGACGTCATCGCCCACTACGTGCCCCTGATGAAAGCGCTCGATGTTGGCGCCCTTTGATTGGATTCGGCTCGCGAAGACTGGCTCTGAGCTACTGGCCACGCTCAAGCATCTGGCGAAACATCCTAATATCACAGAGAAGGCGGGGGAGATCGCAGCGCCGTTGACGGCGCTGCGCCCCCCCTGCCAGCGCTGCTGGACTTACCCCCGCGCCAAGGCGAGGGGCCACTACTGCCCTACCTGCGAGGCCATCAACCGAGGCGCGAAAAAGTACTATCGCACCTCGCTGCACACGACCTTCGTCTGGGGCTATGTGACTCAACTGCCGCGCCAGCTTCGAGACGGCCAGCACTTCTCCAATGATCTTGTGCTCGCCGATTACGTCCACGACGATCAGCACTTTATGGCCGCCCTGCGCCACCGCCAACTGAAGCCCTGGCTCCAGGAGTTGATCCTCTACAACGGCGCCGCTCTCAAGGGGCTGCTCCAGGTTTTCCCCAGCACCGGCACAAAGACGCCGACGATGGCCCAGCTTTTGCTCCGCGTGACGCATCACGACTCGCGTTTCCCGCCGGATCGGCTCCGCGTGCGATTTCTGGCCGCGCCCCACTACATCTTCCATCTGCACGAGTATGATCGCAAGGGCGTGCTGACCTTCGACGCAGCAGATTTCATCAGCACCTTGGAAATGGCCTCAGTCTTTCGCACCGTGCTGATGCCAGATGAACAGCAGATGTTGCGCGAATTACTGAAAATGGGCGAGGACCCCAAAGCACAATTCTACTGGGGCCGCTTGCTGGGGATGTTGAGTCAGGAGGCCAAGGATATGCTGAACGCCTGGCGTATCCGCAGGTGGACGGAGGCCCAAGTGGATTTACTTTATCGCCTGAGTGATTATGTTAGATATTACTGAATCGATCAACCTCATCCGGTATCTCATCGTCCTGCGGCCCCGACACACGCTCGTCAAAGTGCCGGAGTGTTTCGCCAGCGATCTGTCGACGGTCTTGGGCAGAACCATCGCCGCGCAGTTGCCCACCCGCGAGGCGCACGAGTGGGAGCGGACGCGCCAACTGTGGGAGGCGCATTTTTTGCATCGCAATCAGGGCAAAGGCGCGAAGCTTATAGAGGAAAGCCCGCTGATTACGATCCCGCCGGCGCCGTGGCCCGTCGAGACGGTCTTCTTCCCCTATCCCGTCAAGCAGGATTATGGGCAAGATGAGCCGATCTTGTGGGAACTCAAATTACTGGGGGAGGCAGCGGATCACGGCTTCTTTTTGGAGCGCATCCTATCCGCGCTGGAGACGATATCCACGCAGCCGCCGATGAATATGCAGCTGGAGAGCAAAGGGCTGTGGGGGCGCTACCAGATTCACGCCATCTACGCGGCGCGCGGCCCGACGTGGGAGCCGTTCGTCGAGGCGGGCGAGTTAAATCTCGATTATTTTCCCACGCCGGGGCAATGGCGCGAGGGTCTCGAGCTGGGCGCCCGCGAGGATTACACCCGCCCCCGGCGGCTTCTGGTCTGGCTGTCGCCCTTCGATTTGGGACCAGAGCCTTATGTCTATCCCAAGCACGGGCGGCGGAAGAGAAACATCGCCAAGCGCAATCTCCCCACCATCGAGGGCATCATCCGCGCGCTGATGGCGCGGGTGGCCGAGATCATGCCCGGCAAGAACGTCACCACCGAGGACGCCTGGGCGCTGGTCCCGGAGGCGGATCAAGAGGAAATCTGGGACGCGCTGAACACCCTCCAACAGCGTCCCCATCATCAAAACGTGCGGATCGAGCCGCCGCCGAAAGGCTGTATGGGGCGCTGGATTGGCACGCAGAAATTCACTACGCAGATCCCAGAGGTATTGCTCCCTTATCTGGAGTTGGCGTCGATCCTGCACGTGGGCCATCACACGCACTTCGGCTGCGG
>CAYXVS010000092.1:0-7141 GCA_964468735.1 uncultured Anaerolineales bacterium
CTATCTGCTTCACGGTCTTATGATAGCTGGAGGATGTCGTGAGCTTATCACGAGTTTGTCGCAATTTTGTCGCAAAGATTAGACCCGAAAGGTTTCCGAAAACCCTTCGGGTCTAAAAAGCCTCACCGATTCAGATAGATTCAGGTGCGCGGCAATCGCAGCGTAAAACAGCTCCCTTGGCCGATGTCACTCGTCACCGCGACGGCGCCGCCCATCGCCTCAGTCAGTTCCTTGACCAAGGCCAGGCCCAGCCCAGCGCCGCGATGATCCTTGACCTGCGCCTCGGCGCCGCGATAGAAGCGCTCCCAGACGTGGGGCAGATCCTCCGGCAGGATGCCCTCGCCGGTGTCGCGCACCTCGATGCGCACGTGCTCCGCCTCGACGGCGACCAGCACAGCAACGATGCCGCCCGGCGGCGTGTGGCGCACGCCGTTGCGCAGCAGATTGACCAACACCTGCGCCAGGCGATCCGGGTCGGCCAGCACCGGCGGCGGATCGGGTGGCAGTTCAGCCATCACCTCGACGCGGCCTGCTTGCCAGGCCAGCGAAGCTATCGCCGCGACGCGGTCCCGCACCACCGGCGCGACGTCGATGGGACGGACAACTAACGCCAGGCCGTCCACCTCGGCGCGGGCCAGCGTGAAGAGGTCGTCAATCAGGCCTTGGAGGCGCTCGACCTCGCCGGCCATCACCTCCAAATCTTGATGCAGGTCGGCGGGAGTAGGATCGCCCTCCGCCAGCGCCGATTCCAGATAACCTCGCAAGGTCGCCACGGGCGTGCGCAACTCGTGGGAGACGTTGGCGATGAGATCGCGACGCGACTGGAGCAACGCGACCACTTTATCGCGCTCGGCCTGGATCGCGCCCGTCGCCCGCTCCAGATCGGCGGCCATCGCGTTGAAATCGGCCTGGAGCTGCGCCACCTCGTCCTCGCCCTCGACGGCCACACGAGCAGCGAGATCGCCCGCGCGCAGCGCCGAGGTCGCCTCCGCCAGTGATTCGAGCCGGCGGGTGGTGCGGCGCGCCACAAAATAAGAAAAGATCGCGAAGGGGGGCAGGAGGACGGCCAACAGCACCACCAACATAAACGCCATCATCCCCGCGAAGGGAAAAATAGTCAGGGCTAAGATATCGACGAAGGCGGATGCCCATTCGGGTGAAAAGAACGGGGGCAAATCCGGGGTCGCCGAGACGATCTGGATACCACTGATAACACCGACCAACAAGACCACCACCCCCACGACGACGATCAAATGCGCGTGGGTCAACGCCCAGAGCATCCGGCGGCGGCGCAGCCGATTCCAGAAGGCCCAGAGCCAGACGCCGACGCGCAGGCCCGCGAAGAGCATTCCACTGGCGGCCATAAAGACCATCGCGCCGATGACGCCCAGGTTAGAGCGCGCGAATCTCTCGCCCCAGCCGAGGAGCCAGGCGAGCGCGGGCAAGCCGCCGCCCAGCGCGAGGCTCAGACCAAGCGCGGCGAGCATTTCGCCTGGAAACCCGGCCCGCCATCCATCGGGCGACAATCGCAGGCGCAGTGCGGCCCACAGCGCACAGGCGCCACTCAAAAAGAGGAAGCTCTGCCCCAGCGCGTTCGGAGGCACTTGCTCGCCGACCCACAAGAGGCCGATGAGCAGCAACGCGCCCAGCGCCCAGCTTTCGATCAGGGCGCGGACAATGCCGACCGTCCAGAAGCATCGCCGTCGCCTGTTCACGTCTCTCTTCACGCCTCCCGCCTCAGCCGGTAGCCGACGCCCCACACCGTCTCGATGGCCTCGCCCAACTCGCCCAGCTTGCGTCGCAGCCGCAGGATCGCGTTGTCCACGGAGCGGTCGCCCGTGATGTAGGTCTCGCCCCAGACGGTGTCCAGCAGGTAGGAGCGGCTGAAGGCGCGGCCCGGATTGCGCATCAGCAGATGCAGCAACTCGAACTCGGTGCGGGTCAGGTCGAGTGGATCGCCATCCAGCGTGGCGCGATAGGCCTCGGGATCCAAGCACAGCGGCCCGTAGGTGAGCGCATCATCGGCGCCGGCGCGGTCGGCCGCGAGGATCTGCTCCACGCGCTCGATGCGGCGCAGGAGCGCCCGCACCCGCGCGATCAACTCGCGCATGCCGAAGGGCTTGGTGAGGTAGTCATCCGCGCCGACCTCCAAGCCGATGACGCGGTCGGCCTCTTCATCGCGGGCGGTGAGCATCAGCACGGGGATGGCGTCATCCTGGCGGATGTGGCGCAGCACCTCCAGGCCGTCCAGGCGCGGGAGCATCCAATCGAGGATGACGAGATCGGGCCGATGGCGGGCATGCATCTCCAGCGCGGCCACGCCATCGACGGCGGGGAGGACATCGTAGCCCACCGCTTTCAGTTCACGCTCGATGACCTGCGCCAGGTCAGTCGCGTCCTCAACAAGGAGAATGGTTGTCATAGGATCGCTCCGATCATCTGGCTACGCGATCTCACACCTGCTCCTCTATTTCACGCAGCAGATTATCGACATAAGCCTTCGACAAGCGCAAGCCCGCGCCGGTGAGCTTTGTCACTCGTTTGATCGCGGCCACCTTCCCTATCGAGCCTTTGTGCCTTTCTTGACGCAACAACTCCTTTAGCTCCAAATCGACCTTCTCAGGAAGTTGGATCGTCTCCGTATCTGGATCGTAAGGATAAACCGGCACAACAGGCTCACGATGTGCCTGAAACGCTGCATCCAATTGCTCCAAAAATGCCCCTATGGTATGTAAAACGTCTTCCCCGCTCCTTTTAGTCATAGCTTGTTCACCTACTTTCCTTTCATGTCATGTTATGTCACGCACGATACGAATGGATCACTGCCCTTCATTGTAATGGAGTTTATATCGTTTTCAAGAAACGTTAGCGACTGTCCCCATACAAAAAGTCCCCCCTTGCGGGGGGACGGTAAGAATAGGATTGTCTGGATAGCTACAAAACCAAACTCACCAGGTACGGCGCGAACGCGATCAGGGCCAGCAGCGGATGCCCTCGGCGGGTCTGGTTGCGGCTGTCCCAGTTGAAGAGATAAATCGCCAGGCCGAAGGCGAGCAGGCCGCTGGTCAGCAGCACGAGGATGGAAGTCGCGGGCGCGAAGGCGGTCGTCTGGTCGTAGGCCAAGCCTGCGAGCGCCTGCATCGCGTGGGTGGTGGGCAGCAGGGCGGAGAAGCGCTGGATCGATGCCGGCAGGATGTCCAGCGGCACCATCATCCCGCCGATGAGCATCGAGGGCAGGAAGATGAGCTGGGAGAGCAAGGTCGTGGCGCGGGCGTTCGCGGCGACGACGCCGATGAGCGCGCCGGCGGCGCTGCACGTGAAGGCCGTCAGGGCCGCGACGCCGGCGAAGGGCAGCCAATGGCCGGGCGCGACGCCCCCGAAGAGCGGCGCGGCGGTGAGCGCGACCACTGTCGCGACGATGAGCGCGTGGAACATCGTCGTCAGCACCGGGATGGCGACGATGGACGCGGCGGGCACGCCGTTGATCTTGTAGCTGCGGTAGATGCCGGCCTCCCGCGCTTCGACCAGCGGGCTGGGCAGGCCCAAGATCGTGCCGCCCAGGATGACGAAGATGGTCATCGCCGGGAAGAGGGTCTCGATGAAGAAGGGATTGACCTGGGTCATCACCAGCCCCATCATCGCGTAGACGCCGAGGGGGAACAAATAGTTCATAAAGAGCAGGGTCGAATTGCGCAGGCCTGTCTTGAATTCAAATGTAAAATGGTGAATAAACGCGGTCATTTTGATACCTCCGTGGTGATTTCGAGAAAACGTTCTTCTAAGGTGGGCCGCTCGACGCGCAGGTCGATCAGCGCATCGTCACGTGCGGCGATGTATTGGAGCAAGGCCGTCACCGTGGCGCCGGGGTCGGTGCTGAAGTAGATGGCGTACGCCTCATCTAACAGGTGATGGCTGACGCCGGGGAACGCGGCGCCGTTCTGGTGCAGCACCGATTGCTCGGTGCGCACCAAGACCTTGGTGAAGCCCGCGCCCGTCGCCGTGATCTCGCGGGGCGCGCCGGCAGCGACGATCTTGCCCCGCAGCAGGATGGCGACGCGGTCGGTCATCTTCTCGGCCTCGGCCATATCGTGGGTCGCCAGGATGATGGTGGCGCCCGCATCTCGCAGTTCCTGCACCAGCGCGTGCAACTCCGCGCGCGATCCGACATCCAGCCCGGCCGTCGGCTCATCCAAGAAGACGACGGGCGGATGGTGGGCCACGGCCAGCGCCAGCGCTAATCGTCGCTGCTGCCCCGTGGAAAGCTGCACGTAGGTGCTGCGCTGCTTGGCCTGCAGGCCGAGCCGCTCGATGAGGTCATAGCGCGGCGCCACGCCGTGATAGGCGCAGAAGAAGCGGATGGCCTCACCGACCTGCATATCGGCGGGCAGGCCGGAGCTTTGCAGTTGCACGCCGATCAAGTGGCGCAGTTTGCGCGCCTGACGCGCGGGATCTACCCCCAAAATGTCCAGTGCGCCGCCGTCGGGCTGACGCAATCCTTCTAAGCATTCGAGCGTGCTGGTCTTGCCGGCGCCGTTTGGCCCCAACAGCCCGAAGATCTCGCCGCGCCGCACCTCGAAGCTGATGCCGTCCACGGCCACCGTCTCCCCATAGGTTTTGCGAAAGTCGCGAACCCGAATTGCACTATCATTCATCATTTCGTCCTCCTGAACTTATGTTTATCCAAACGTGTCCATAGTATAGCCGCTGGCATCGGCGTTGTCATCGGTCATTCGGAGAGTTTGAGACTACCCTTTCGTACACTGTACCTTTGCACAATGGCAGAAACAGATGAATCATGTACAATAAAGTTATGGAAAAGATACGACGATGGGTTGCGACACTTCGAGAGTGGTTCGGGTTTCAGGAGATGCACGCGCCGGATGTCCGCGAGGCGCGTTTTTTCTTCGTGATCGTGACGCTGGTGCTGGGTGGGGCGGCTGCGATGGCCATCCGGTCCATGCCGGCGTTGCGCGCGCAGGCCCGCCTGATTCCCTTCACGGCGTTGATGCTGGTGCATATCGCCTTGTACTGGCTCAGCCCCGCTTTTATGAAATCTCAGCGGCGGATCGTGATCTATCTGGTCATGCAGGCCGCGCTGATCTTTGTCATCACGCTCTTCCCGCGCGATTTCAGCATCGTTCTGAGCCTCTATCCAGCGTTGCTGGGCATCGCCGTGGGGATGTTACCGGAGAAGCGGCAGGTGATACTGATCGTGGTCATCTGGCTGGGGTTGGTGACGGGCAACCTGCTGCTGATCCAAGGCCGCGATATACTGTGGACCTGGCTGCTGTACGCCCCACCGCTGACGCTCTTCGTCGTCATCTACGTGGTGCTCTACACGCGCCAGGTGGAGGCCCGCGACCGCGCCCAGCGGCTGCTGCGCGAGTTGGAGATCGCGCACGCCGAGCTGGCCGAGCACGCCGAACGCATCGCGGCGCTGACCTTAGCCGCCGAGCGCCAGCGAATGGCGCGGGAATTGCACGACACGCTGGCCCAAGGCTTGGCGGGGTTGCTGCTGCAATTGGAGGCCGCGGACTCGCATCTGGACGCCGGGCGTGGGGAACGAGCGCAGGGCATCGTGCAGCAGGCGATGGCGCGCGCCCGCGCCACGCTGGCCGAGGCGCGCCGGGCCATCGACGACCTGCGCGCCACACAGCTTTCCGCGCCCGATTTGGCGGACGCGATCCGCGATGAGGCTGCGCATTTCTCCGCCGCGACCGGCATCCCCTGCGCCCTCGATCTGGCGCTGCCCGACGCGCTTCCCACGGCGCTGTGCGGGCACGCGCTGCGCGCCGTCGCCGAGGGGCTGACCAACGTCGCGCGGCACGCCCAGGCGCAGCAGGTGTGGATCCGCGCCGCCGAGGCCGAGGAGTGGCTCACCATCGAGGTGCGCGATGACGGCGCTGGCTTCGATCCAGAGGCAGCGCTGAGCCGCACCGGACACTACGGATTGCTGGGATTGCGGGAGCGCGCGCGGCTGGCCGGCGGCACATTGGAGATCGACAGCGCGCCCGGCGAGGGCGTGCGCCTGAGCTTGCGCTTGCCGCTATAAGGGGCAACGCACTTTTGCCTTTCCTTTAGATCAAGTGCGTTGCACCTTGCGTGAGCTATTACCAGAGGGGGAACGATGACCGCACCGATTCGCGTCTTGATTGCCGATGATCACATGGTCGTCCGCGAGGGCTTGCGGTTGATCTTAGAGACTGCCAAGGGGATCGCGCTTGTGGGCGAGGCTGTCAACGGCGTCGAGGCCGTGCATCTGGCCGACGAGGTCCAGCCGGACGTGATCCTGATGGATCTGCGGATGCCGGAGATGGACGGGCTGACGGCCATCAAAAAATTGCAGGCGACGCAACCGGAGATCGCCGTGGTGATTCTGACCACCTACAATGAGGATGATCTGATGGTGCAGGGGCTGAAGGCCGGCGCGCGCGGGTATCTGCTCAAGGATACCGGACGCGAGGCGCTCTTCAACGCGATCCGGGCGGCGGCGCGGGGCGAGATGCTGCTCAAGCCGGAGGTTGTTGCGAAGTTGTTGGCGCATGCGGCGGCCCCCGAAGCCGAATCCGAAGAGATCGCGTTGACCGAGCGCGAGCAGGAGGTGCTGGACGCCGTTGCGCGCGGGGATCGCAGCAAGGAAATCGGGGTGAAGTTGGGCATCACCGAGCGCACCGTCAAGGCGCACCTGACCAACATCTACAACAAGCTGGGGGTCGATTCACGGGCCGCCGCCGTCGCCGAGGCGATGCACAGGGGATGGCTGTAATCATCTAATTACCGGGCAATTTTGCATCCTTATCTTAGCTCTCAGCGGATGGAGCAGATGTTAGCAGATGGGCTGTTCAGGCCGGGGCGGTCAATGTTCGCAGGATTTCGGCCCAGGGATTGAGGAAGAGCAGCGAAGTCATCATTCCATTCGGTCCACCATATACGCCCTGAGCCACGCCATACGGTCGCTTTCGCCCTCGCCCATCGCGATCATTGCGGCCTGGAGGGCCTCGAATTGCTCACGCGCCAATGGAAGATCAAGTTCGCCGATCTCATCGATCACGAACTCGATGGCGAGGCCCCACTCATCGTATTGGTTGATCCAGGCATCGGCCTCTTGATACAGCGCGGGCGGCAATAGATCCTCGACGGA
>CAYXVS010000092.1:7241-10875 GCA_964468735.1 uncultured Anaerolineales bacterium
TCGATCTTTCAACACCCGCGCCAACAACTGCGCCAGTTGCTCGATGTTCGGCGGCTTGAGCATCCAACCGGCCAGGCCTTGCTCCTGCATCTCGCGCAGTTCGTTCTCCAGGGGATGGCCGCTCAGCAGCACCAGGGGAAGGTCAAAGCCACGCTGTTGCATCGCGCCGAACAGCCCTCGCCCGCCCATCAGGGGCATCACGAAGTCGCTCAGCACCAGCGCGATCTCGTCCGCATGCAACGCCAGGATATTCAGCGCCTCCTGGCCATTGGACGCCTGAAGCACGCGATACTCCAATTGTTCCAGCACCGCCACCAATGCGGCCCGCACGGTGGCCTCATCCTCGACCACCAAGATCGTCTCGCCATGTCCTGGCGGCATCTCAGCGACACCCTCATCGAAGACCTCGATTGGTTCTTGCGTCAGCGCGGGGAAGTAAATGAGGAAGGTCGTCCCCTCGCCAACGTGCGTCTCCACGTCGATGTGCCCACCGTGCAGGCCGACGATGCCGTGGACCTGTGGCAATCCTAGCCCGCTGCCCTTGCCCGGCTCCTTGGTGGTGAAGAACGGCTCGAAGATATGCGGGAGCGCCTCCGGCGGAATGCCGGCGCCGGTGTCCGCGACCGTCAACCGGAGCCAATCCCCGGCCTCCATCTCCAACAGCGGCGGCGTCTGAGCCGACGTGATGGTGATCTGCTCTATCTCGATGCGTAAGGCGCCCCCCTCCGGCATCGCATCGCGGGCATTGACGGCCAGATTCATGATCACTTGCTGGATGCGCGTTGGGTCGGCGTGGATGGTGTACACACCCGGCTCATAGCCCAGTTCGATCTCGATGTGCTCCGGCAAGGTCCGCTCCAGCAACTTGACCTGCTCTTTCAGCAGCGGCAACAGGTCGAGGGGGCGACGCTCTAGCATCGCGCGGCGGCTGAAGTCCAAGATCTGCTCGATGAGGTCGGTGGCGCGTTTCGCCTGTTGGGAGATGATCTGCAACCGCTCGCTGATCTTAGGCGGCAGATCCGGAGTGCGCAGGCCAAGCTGGGCATAGAGCACGACCACAGCCATGATGTTGTTGAAGTCGTGGGCGATGCCGGCCGCCATCTGTCCCACGGCGGCCAAGCGCTCCTGCTGCTGGAGCTGCGACCGAATCTCCCGCTCGCGGGTGACATCGTTGATCACCAACACCCACTGCTCCGAGGTAGGTTCATCTGCCGCCGCGGTGGCCGAAGGCATTGTCTGGGCGATGACCTCGAAGGTGCTACGATCCAACTCGATCTCGTGCCACAGCCCTCTGGTGGGCGGAGAGGTGAGCAACTCAGCCAAGGGACGATCCCCCAACTGGGTGAGGGCATCGCCGACCTCGACATCGGACAGCTCGACCAGATCATCCTCGGCGGTGGGATTGGCATGGATGATACGCCACTCGGCATCTAATAGCAGCACGCCCATCGGCACGGCGGCGAGGATCTGCTCCATCTGTTGGGCTTGCTCGCGGACTTGGGCAGCTAAGCGCGCCCGTTCCTCCTCCACGCGCTTGCGCTCGGATATATTCCGGGTCACCGAGATGATATGCGGCGTCCCATCCAGGGAAATAATTCTCGCAGACATAAGGGCGGTCGTCACACTGCCATCTTTCCGGCAGAACTGAGCCTCCAGGTTCTTATAATATCCCTTCTCTCGCAAGCCTCTGACTAGTTCCTGGCGGTCGGCGGGATCGTGCCAAATATCGATCTCCAGCGACGTTTTATCGATGACGTCGGCCCGCGTGTATCCCGTCAGTTGGGTGAAGCCCTCGTTGATGTCCACATAGAGGCCATCTTCCAAACGGTTGACATTGATGGCATCCGGGCTGGTGTGGAAGGTCAACCGGAAGCGCTCTTCACTCTCGCGCAGCGCCCGTTCGGCCTCCTTGCGCTCGGTGACATCTATCGCGACCGCCAAGATCACCGGCTCTCCTTTCAGCATGATGTTGCTGAGATGTACCTCAGCAGGATATTGGGCGCCATCTTTTCTAACGTGGGTGGCCTGCAGGGTGATGGTTTCCCCCTCATCTAATTGATGCCATAAATGGGCGCGGTCGTCCCTAGTCATGCTGTGGGGATCGATGTCCGCTACCGTCATATTGAGCAACTCTTCCTGTGAATAGCCTGTATTTCTGACGGCGGCTTCGTTCACTAAGATAAACTGGCCGTCAAGATTATGGGTGAAGACGCCACTGGGCAAATTCGCCAGCACGGTTCTGAAGCGTCGCTCGCTTTCGCGCAGGGCCTCCTCCGCATCTTTGCGCTCCGTGATATCCTGGACCGCCGTCATAAAATATCGCGCCTCGCCTTCCGCATCACAGCGTATGGAGGTGCTGACTTCGGCCCATACGATGCTCCCCTCCTTATGCAGGTATCGTTTGGTAAATCGCGCCACATCCTGCTCACCGGCCATCAGGGCCTCGACGACCGCTTGGCTCTCTGCCACATCCTCTGGATGGGTGATCTCCTGCCATTTGAGCGCGGTGTGATTCTGAGCATAGCCGAGCATCTCGTAAAAGGTTTGATTTGCCTGCACCTCCCCGGTAGGCGAGGTCAGGCTGAGGCCGATAGACAGATGCTCAAATGTGTGCTTGAATTTCTCCTCACTCTCCCGCAGCGCCGCCTCCAGATCGATGCTGTACAGGGCAAAGGCCACATCACCGGCCACCTCGCGGAGCAGCGCCTGCTCCTCCGCATCCTTGACGAGATGAGCCGGGAGGGAAACCGACAGCAGACCATAGATCCGATCCTTGTGGACCAAAGGGGCGGTGATTACGCCATAACCGACATAATTCTTCGCCAGAGCGCAATCAGTGCAGACGGAGACCGGGTCTGGAGCGACCACCATCTCAGCCTGAGCCAGCGCCCGCCGCCCACACGTGGGCAGTTCATCACGCGATAAACGAGCGAGCAAGGATGAGGAACGTTCATCCAAGCCCGATTGGGCCGTTGCTGTCACCTCGCTGGCATCATCAAAGAGGACGATCCAGGCGTTGCGATAGCCGCGCGTCTCGGTGAGATGTTCGCACACCCCCTGGATCAACCGGTCGCGATCCTTCTCCCGGACGATGAGTTGGTTGACGTTGCGGATAGCGCGCAGCACACGGTTGAGACGCGCATGGCGTCTCTCAGCCTGCTCGCGTTTAGAGATCACCATCGCGACGAGCACCCCGAAGATGACAAAATGAGCCAACACTATACTTCGGATGTAGATCGCGTGAGAGGGTACGCCGGTAAGCAACAAGCTCATCAATGACCGACCCTTATAGAAGAAGAGACAATCCAAGAGAGCGTCAACGCACCAGAAAAGCAGCCCAAATCCGACGGACGCGCCAATGATTTTGTATCGAGTCTTCACGGCTCCCCCCTTCCTCTATCGACGAACACATCAACAGCCCGCTCAAATCCGACGTGCGTGTATGTATATTGTACTCCAAGACGGAAGGAATTTGTACCGAGGAAAATCAAGACCCGACGGGTTTTGAAAACCCGTCGGGTCTGAATGCAAAAAATGTAAAAAATAGATGCAAACAAAATCCCAGTCCAAGCGCCGTCTTTGATCTCACCCCACCGGCCACGACGGGATCACCGCGTCGATCTCCTCCATCAGG
>CAYXVS010000093.1:0-3326 GCA_964468735.1 uncultured Anaerolineales bacterium
GAAGCCCGATGGAGGTCATCTCCATTGGGCTTCGTTGCGTTAGGAGGTGTTTTGTCCCTATCGTTTCTCCTCCATGTAGGCGAAGAATCCGGCCTTGCGCAGGGCCTGGCCCAACTTGTCCAGCGCGGCGAGGCGCTGTGGGAGCACATGAACGTGGCCGAGCGGATCGTCTCGTTTTGGGTCAATACGGGACATCGCCAGCTGCCCACGTGGACGGAACACGAGGACATCAACGCCGTTATGTTAGCGACGGCGCTTGCCCCGACGGGGGGCCTCGTCTTGAGCAACGAGGTGGATTATCCGTGTGAAGCTGTGTTGATCCGCGAGCGAAAGCTGGTTTGGGAAGAAAGTCTCTCCCCAGTCTGCTTCTTGACAGATCCCCGCTTTGTAAATACAATGTAATTACTTACGGGATATTGTCTTTTAGGAGGTGTTGGGATGCCGACCGCTGTCAGAACTCGCATTATAAGGATCGGAAACTCGCAAGGGATTCGTATCCCCAAGCTGCTGCTCGAACAGGTCAATTTGGCCGAGGATGAGGAAGTGGAATTGGAACTACAATCGAATCAGATTATTGTGCGCCCGACGCAAGAGGTGCGTCACGGATGGGCGGCCGCGTTCAAAGCGATGGCCGAACGTGGCGATGACGAAATGCTCGATGAAGATGCGATAAGCACGAGCGAATGGGATGAGACCGAGTGGGAATGGTAGGTCGATGATAGTTCAAAGGTTTGATGTCTTCCTGGTGAATCTGGATCCAACCGTAGGAAGTGAGATACGCAAAACGCGGCCCTGCCTGGTGATCTCGCCGGATGAGATGAATCGTTGGATACGAACGGTGATTGTGGCGCCGATGACGACGAAATCCCGATCCTACCCGACCCGCGTGGCCTGTGAGTTCCAAGGCAAGCAAGGACAGGTCGTCTTAGATCAGATCCGAACGGTTGATAAGAAGCGACTGGTGCGTAAGTTAGGGCGGATGGATCAACCTACCCAGGTTGCCGTGTTGGCAACCTTGGCGGAGATGTTCGCGGAGTGAAATGAAATGTCAGATTCTCTGCTTTATCTCATACGGTTGAGGTCGAATGTGACATTGTTGAGCTACTTAAATACAGGAGGGGTTTTTGATGAAAAACAAAACGTCGATGTGGCTATCTCTTTGGTTGGTGGTGAGTATAGGGTTGATGATGACCGGATGCCGGCAAACGCCGCCCTCAGAGGGCGAAGGCGCGCTGGAGGAGCTGACCTTCGCGTGGATTCCGAAGGCGCTGAACAATCCCGTCTTCGAGATCGGGCGCGATGGCGCTCTTATGAAGGCGGAGGAGTTGACCGCACAGACCGATACGAGAGTGGAGGTGCTCTACACCGCGTCGGTCCAATCGGATGCGGAGGAGCAGGCGGAGGTCGTGGAGGATGTGATCGCTAAAGGTGTGGATGGCATCGGGATCTCATGCAACGATCCGGCGGCGTGCGTCGAGCCGATCAACCAGGCGGTAGAGGCGGGCATCCCGGTGATGACGTGGGACTCGGATGCGCCGGAGAGCGAGCGTTTCACCTACTTGGGCGTCGATAATTATGAGGGCGGTCGTGCGGCCGGAGAGCTGCTGGTGACATTCATGGGCGATTCCGGCAAGGTCGCGCTGCTATCAGGCGTCCCCGGCGCTTATAATCTTGAGGAGCGGATCCGGGGCTTCGAGGATTACGTGGTGGACTATCCCAACATCGAGATCGTGACCACCGTCTACTGCAACGACGACATCAACCTAGGCGTGGAAGCGGTCGAGGGGATAATGAAGGCGTACCCCGACTTAGACGGCTGGTTCTTCGTGGGCATCTGGCCCCTCTTCGCGGAGCGCGGCTCGATGCCCCTGTGGGAATCGGCCGCGCAGGAGCATGGCCTGGTCACCGTGGCCTTCGATACTTTGCCGATGGAGTTGGAATATCTCCAGGATGGCTATATCGATGGCTTGGTCGGCCAGAAATATTGGGGCTGGGGCTACGATACCGTCCAGATGCTCTACGATAAGATTGTTAACGATGAGGAGTTCCCCGATTGGACCGACTCCGGCATGGACATCGTCACCGAGTGCAATGTGGATGTGATGGCCGAGATGTGGGAGACCAGCGACTTCACCCAGGAGTTGCCCGATCCCTACGCATGTTTAGAATAGGTGAGATTTGAGAAGCTACTTCTATAAAATCTAGGAGATTTGTTGAATGCCCCCCTCCCACGGGTGGCGCAAATGACTGCCAGAACATCGATGTGGTGTGAGGGAAGCATAGGGAGGATAGATGGCTGACGTGGATGTTCCTACCTTTGATGAGTTGATGAATCCGCTGATCCAAGCGCTTAAAGAGCTTGGAGAATCCGGCACGATTGAGGAAATCAACAACAAGACCATCGAAGTCGCTAATCTCTCTGATGAGCAGACGGAGGTGCTACATAAGCCGGAGAAGGGCGGTGGGCAAACCGAGATCGAATATCGGCTGGGGTGGACGAGAACGTACTTGAAGAAGTATGGGATTTTGGAAAACTCTAGCCGAGGTGTGTGGGCGCTTACACCCAAGGGGCGAAGTGTGGCTCGTGTCGATCCAAGGAAGGTAAGACGTTTTGTACAACAGCAATCCAGAAAAGCGCGCGAGAAATCCGAAGAGACTGAGTTGGATGAAGAGGCTTCTTGGCGGGATGAATTGCTGGAGACACTTTTGGAGATGGAGCCATCGGCCTTTGAGCGCCTTGTCCAAAGATTATTACGGGAATCAGGCTTTATCAAGGTTGAAGTGACGGGTCGCAGTGGGGATGGCGGCGTTGACGGCAAGGGCGTTATGCGTCTGGGCGGGTTGCTCAGTTTCCGCGTCATATTTCAATGCAAACGATATCGCGGTTCAGTTTCCGTGAGTCATGTCAGAGATTTTCGGGGAGCAATGGTGGGGCGCGCGGATAAAGGGTTGCTGATCACCACGGGCAATTTCACGCGTGAAGCGATGCGGGAGGCCGTGCGGGACGGCGCGCCAGCCATCGATTTGATCGATGGCGATTTGCTGATGGATAAGCTCAAGGAACTTGGATTAGGCGTCTGCACCAAGGTGGTTCAAAAAGAGCAAATCAGTGTGGATCGACGGTGGTTTTATAGCATCTGACTGATACATTGTGGATGCTCGCGAAAAACACCCCCGCCTTTTGATAAATGGCGGGGGTGTTCGCGTCTCAGGCTAGAAAGAGTAAAAAGCATGCGCGCATGCTTTGCACTCTCCGACAAAATGATGTATACTATCTATTGTGATTGAGGCTTATATTCGTTGATTCGCCCATTCGCTCATTCGCT
>CAYXVS010000093.1:3426-5815 GCA_964468735.1 uncultured Anaerolineales bacterium
CGCTCAATCTAAGGAGTTGACCATGCAATCAAAACCTTCCCTATTCTTAGGCCTTGATATTTCTACCACGGGCGCGAAAGCCCTCTTGATCGATCAAGCCGGCGATGTCGTGAGCGCGGCGACGACGCCCGTCTCGCTTTCCACGCCGCGCCCGCTCTGGTCGGAGCAGGACCCTCGCGAGTGGTGGACTGGGATCACCGAGAGTATCCGCGCGGCGCTGGGCGAGGCCGGCGCGGATGGCGCCGCCGTCCAGGCCATCGGTCTCACCGGGCAGATGCACGGCCTGGTGTTGTTGGACGCCAGCGGCGAGGTGCTGCGCCCCGCGATCCTGTGGAACGACCAGCGCACCGGCCCGCAATGCGATGAGATCCGCGCGCGGCTGGGCAAAGCGCGCCTGATCCAGGAGACCGGCAACGATGCGCTGACGGGCTTCACCGCGCCGAAGATCCTCTGGGTCCGCGAGCACGAGCCGGAAACCTACGCGCAGGCGGCCCACGTGCTCCTGCCCAAGGATTACGTCCGCTTCCAGTTGACGGGCGACTATGCGACCGACAAGGCCGGCGCGGCGGGTACGCTCCTGATGGATGTGAAGCGGCGCGATTGGTCGCGCGAGGTGCTCTCGGCGTTGGAGATTCCACCCGCGTGGCTGCCCGCGACGCACGAAGGGCCGGAGATCACCGGCGTCGTGAGCGCGGCGGCCGCGGAGGCGACGGGGCTGGTTGCCGGGACGCCCGTCGTGGGCGGCGGCGGCGATCAGGCGGCGCAGGCGGTTGGCGTCGGCGCGGTGGCGCCCGGCATCGTCGCGCTCACGCTGGGCACATCGGGCGTCGTCTTTGCCGCGACGCCGGCGCCGTTCGTCGAGCCGGAGGGCCGGTTGCACGCATTCTGTCACGCTGTGCCGGAGACCTGGCACCTGATGGGTGTGATGCTCTCGGCGGCGGGGAGTTTGCAGTGGTACCGCGATGCATTGGCCGCTGATGTCGCCTTCGATGATCTTCTGGCCCCCACCGCCGATCTCCCGGCGGGAGCGGAGGGCCTCTTCTTCCTGCCCTATCTCACCGGCGAGCGCACGCCGCATCCCGATCCCCTGGCGCGCGGCGCCTTCGTCGGCTTGACCGTCCGCCATCGCCGGGCGCACATGACGCGCGCGGTGCTGGAGGGCGTCGCCTTCGGCCTGCGCGATGGCTTCCGTCTGATCGCCGAGGCGGGCTTGGGCGAAATCGAGCAGGTCCGCGTCTCCGGCGGCGGGGCCAAGAGCCAGATCTGGCGTCAGATCTTGGCCGACGTTTTGGGTCACGAACTGGTCACCGTGAACACGACCGAGGGCGCGGCCTACGGCGCGGCGATTTTAGCCGGCGTCGGGGTGGGGGCGTGGGAGAGCGTCCCGGCGGCCTGCGCGGCGACCGTCAAGGTGGTGGACGCCACCGAGCCGCAACCGGCCCAGGTCGAGCGCTACGCGGAACTCTACCCGCTCTATCGCCAGCTCTACCCGGCGCTCAAACCCACGTTTGAGGCTGTGGGGTAAATTCAGTCACCCTTGCGAAGGTTATGACAAACTCTCGATATTGCGTGATTTTTCGGAAAAAGCGGCAAACCTCGAACACGTTGGTCTGCTGCGGAACCTTCGCAAGGGTTCTTTGTAGTTGAGGTTGCACAGACGGCGCAATCTGCCCCATTCTTTTCCATTCGATTTGTTTGCAAACTTACACGAAATTACACAGAGAAAACGGAGGTAACGATGGCTGCGAAGAAAATTCTGTTTTTGGTCGGCGATTTTGTCGAGGATTACGAGGTGATGGTGCCGTTTCAGGCGCTACTGATGATCGGGCACGAGGTGCACGCGGTCTGCCCCGGCAAGAAGGCGGGGGAGGCGGTGCGCACGGCGGTGCACGATTTTGAAGGCGACCAGACCTACAGCGAGAAGCCGGGCCACAACTTCGCCTTGAACGCTGCGTTCGATGAGATCAACGCCGAGGATTACGACGCGCTGTTGATCCCCGGCGGCCGGGCGCCGGAGTACATCCGCCTGAACGCCAAGCTGCTGGAGATGGTGCAGCACTTCGCCGAGGCGGAGAAGCCCATCGCGGCGATTTGCCACGGGCCGCAGGTGTTGGCCGCCGCTAACGTGCTGGCCGGCAGGGAATGCACCGCCTATCCCGCCGTCGGCCCGGACGTGACGAACGCCGGCGGGTCCTACGTCCAGATCGATGTGGATAAGGCCCACGTCGATGGCAACCTGGTCTCCGCGCCCGCTTGGCCCGCCCATCCTGCGTGGCTGGCGGAATTCCTGAAGCTCCTGGGCACCAAGATCGAACTGTAGCACATTTTTCGGGCAGATTGCGCCGTCTATTTTCTTAGAATTTAGAATGATGAATTACGAATTGCGAAT
>CAYXVS010000093.1:5915-10853 GCA_964468735.1 uncultured Anaerolineales bacterium
ATTCATCATTCTTTTATTCGCAATTCGCAAATGGAGGTCGCTATGCAGATAACGTTGGCCTATGGCCGCGAGGGTCTGGAGATCACCTTGCCGGATGACGCGCCGGTGACCGTGATCTCCCCGCACTTTGTGGCCGGATTGGAGGACGAGCAGGCCGCGCTCTCGGAGGCGCTGGCCGATCCGATTGGATGCGCGCCCTTGGGTGATTTGGCCGCCCCGGAGGATCGCGTCGCTATTGTCTTCAGCGACCTGACGCGGCCCACGCCCAATGATCGTATCCTGCCGCCGCTGTTGGCCGTGCTGGCAGACGCGGGCGTGCCCGATGACCACATCACCTTAATCAACGCGCTGGGCACCCATCGCCCGCAGACGCCGGACGAGCTGGAGGAGATGTTGGGCGCGGAGATCGTCGCGCGCTATCGCATCGTCCAGCATGATGGGGCGGATGACGCCGAATTGGTCGCGGTGGCGCGCAATCACGCCGGCCACGAGGTGCGCGTCAATCGCGCCTACATGGCCGCCTCCGTGCGCATCCTCACCGGCTTCATCGAGCCGCATTTCTTCGCCGGCTTCAGCGGCGGCCCGAAGGCCGTGATGCCCGGCATCGCCGATCTAGAATCGATTCTAGATAATCACGGCGCGCGGCTGCTCAGCGATCCCCAGGCGACGTGGGCCATCACCACGGGCAATCCGCTTTGGGAGGAGATCCTCGCGGTGGCTCAGGCCACGGAGCCGGATTTTATCCTCAATGTGACGCTGAACGCCAAGAAGGAGATCACGGGCGTCTTCGCCGGCGAGCTGGCAGCCGCGCATCGCGCCGGGACGGACTTCGTGCGCGAGACGGCGATGCAGCCGGTCGCGGCGCCGTTCGACATCGTGATCACCTCGAACAGCGGCTATCCCCTGGACTTGAACCTCTACCAGGCCGTGAAGGGCATGTCGGCGGCGGCGCAGATCGTGCGCCCCGGCGGCGACATCATCATCGCGGCGGAGTGCTGGGACGGCCTGCCGGATCACGGCGCCTACGCGCGGCTCTTGCGGGAGGCCGAATCGCCCGCCGAACTGCTGGCGACGATCAAGGCGCCCGGCTTCCGCTGCCAGGATCAGTGGGAGGCGCAGATCCAGGCGCAGATCCAGCAGCAGGCGCGCGTCCACGTCTACGCCGATGGCCTCTCGGATGAGGAACTGCGCGCCGCGATGGTCGAGCCATGCCACGACATCGCGGCCACCGTCGCCCGCCTGCGCGCCGACAACCCCGACGCTGCCATCGCCATCCTCCCCGAAGGCCCGCAAACCGTCCCGTATATGAAATAAAGAATGAAGAATTCAGAATTAAGAATGGAAGGAAGATGAAAGAATATCAATTTTGTATTCTGTATTCGCAATTCTAAATTCATCATTCCGTATTGTTTATCACATTGTATAGGAAAATAACTTCGTAAAGGAGAATCTATGCACATCATCGTACCAATCAAACAAGTGCCGGAGACGAGCAACGTCAAGATGGACCCGGAATCGGGCACTATGGTGCGCACCGGCGTGGAGGCGATTGTCAACCCGCTCGATCTCTACGCTATCGAGGCGGCGCTGCGCCTCCGCGAGCAGGTGGGCGGGCGCGTGACGACCCTCTCGATGGGGCCGCCCAAGGCCGAGACGGCGTTGCGGGAGGCGATCTCGATGGGCTGTGACGACGGCGTGTTGCTCAGCCATCGCAAATTCGCCGGCGCGGATACCTGGGCGACGGCCTACACGCTGGCGCAGGCGATTCGCAAAATCGGCGCCTACGACCTGATCATCTGCGGGGAGCGCGCCACGGATGGCGACACCGGTCAGGTCGGGCCAGGCATCGCGGCGTTTTTGGATCTGCCGCTGGCGACCTACGTCAGCCAAATCTTAGCTGCGGAGGCGGACGGCCTGCGCGTCGAGCGCCTCGTCGAGGGCGGCGCGGAGATCGTCTGGTCGCCGCTGCCGACCGTGCTGACCGTGGTCAAGGAGGTGGCCTCGCCCCGCCTGCCCACGCTGCGCGGCAAGCAGCGCGCCAAGCGCACCGAGGCGCCCGTCTGGGGGCCGGAGGAGATCGACGCCGATCCAGACTGCATCGGGCTTTCGGGTTCGCCCACGCGCGTCGTCAGCATCGATAAGCCGAAGGTCGCGCGGCAGGGTGAGCGCGTGCGGGTGAAGCGCCCCGAAGACGTGGAGCGCATCGCCGCGCAGGTGGTCGATTTCCTGCAAGATGAGCAGTTGTTGGTGGGATTAGGGGAGGGCGAGCGATGACGAAATCGTGGTCGGATGTCTGGACGTTGGCCGAGCGCCGAGGGGGGCAGCTCCACTCGGTCTCGTTTGAGTTGTTGACGCGCGGGCGCGCGCTGGCCGATGCGCGGGGCTGCCGGCTCTGCTCGGTCGTGCTGGGCGACGAGATCCCGGCGGCCGAGCTGGAGGAGCTGATTGCGCGCGGCGCGGATCGCGTCTATGTGGTGGAGGATGCCGCGCTGGGCGATTTTCTAGTCGAATCGTATGCCGGCGCGTTGCTGTACCTGATCGAGCGCTACCGCCCGGAGGTGTTGATCGCGGCGGCGACGACGCTGGGCCGCACGCTGATGCCTTACGTCTCGATGAAGGCGCACGCGGGCCTGACGGCGGATTGCACCGGTTTGGAGATCGATCCTGAGACGGGCAACCTGTTGCAGACGCGCCCGGCCATCGGCGGCAACATCATGGCGACGATCAAGACGCCGGAGGCGCGCCCGCAGATGGCGACGGTGCGCCCGAAATCGACCCCACCCGCGCCGCGACGGGCACGGCGAGACGCCGGCCCGAACGGCGAGGGCGAGATCATCGCCGTCGACGTGCCGGCATCGTGCCTCACCGCGCGGATGCGCTATGAGCAGTTCGTGCCCGACGAGACGCAGGAGATCGCCATCGAGAACGCTGAGGTGATCGTCGCGGGCGGGCGCGGGATGAAGCGCGAGGAGAACTTCGCGCTGCTGGAGGAGGTCGCCGCCGAGTTGGGCGGCAGCGTGGGCGCCTCGCGCGCGGCGGTGGATCGCGGCTGGCAGCCCTATCCGCGCCAAATCGGCCTGAGCGGGAAGACCGTCTCGCCGCGCCTCTACATCGCCTGCGGCATCTCCGGCGCGATCCAGCACTTAGCCGGGATGCAGACCTCGGAGACCATCGTGGCCATCAACAGCGACCCGAACGCGCCCATCTTCCAGGTGGCGGATTTCGGCATCGTGGGCGATCTCTTCACCGTCCTGCCCGCCATCGTCACGGAACTCAAAGCGCGCCTAGATGCAGATCAGGAGGAGTTCTCATGAGCCTTCGATTCGCCAATGGTAACGAAAACAGCAAGGAATGTAGGTCGGAATGGTATTCCGACCGGGTGGATTGCCAATCCGCCCTACGCCTATTTTCAGGGGAGGCAGTATGACAACCTATCAAAAAGTGACGCCGGAGATCGTCGCACAGCTTGAGGAGATCGTCGGCGAGCGCCACGTCATCTACGACGACCCGGAGAAGATGGAGGCCTACGCGCATGATGAGGTGGCGGACACGCGCTTCGCGCATCTGCCGGAGGTGGTGGTCAAGCCCGTGAGCGCCGAGGAGATCGCGGCGATCATGCGCCTGGCGAATCGGGAGATGATCCCCGTGACGCCGCGCGGCGCCGGATCGGGCCTTTCGGGCGGCGCGGTGCCGGAGCAGGGCGGGATTCTGCTCTCCGTCGAGCGGATGAACCGCATTCTGGAGATCGACCGCGAGAATCTGGTGGTGGTCGTCGAGCCGGGCGTTGTGACCAACGACATCAACGCGGAGATCAAGGACGACGGCCTCTTCTACGCGGGCTACCCGATGAGCGTGGAGACCTGCTTCGTCGGCGGCAACGTGGCCGAGAACGCGGGCGGCGGCAAGGCCGTCAAGTACGGCGTGACCGGCCGCTACGTGATGGGACTGGAGGTCGTGCTGCCCTCGGGCGAGATCGTCGAGTTGGGCGGCAAGCGGGTCAAGGACGTCACCGGCTACGACCTGATTCACCTGATGGTCGGCTCGGAGGGGACGTTGGGCATTTTCACCGAGATCATCCTCAAACTGCTGCCCCTGCCCACGGCCCAGGTCGATCTGCTGGTGCTCTTCCCCGATGTGCCCTCGGCCATCGCGATGGTGCCCCAGATTATGACGAATGGACGGATCATCCCCACGGCCATCGAGTTTATGGATCGGCTTTCGGTGCAGACGACGTGCCGCTATTTGAACGAGGAGTTGCCCTACGAGGAGGCCGGCGCGATGCTCCTGATCGAGGTGGATGGCAGCAACGCGGCCCAGGTCGAGCAGGAGTACGAGACCATCGGCGAGCTGTGCTTGGCCAACGGCGCCATCGAGGTCTACGTGGCGGATAATCACACCACGCAGGAGCGCGTCTGGGCCGTGCGTCGCAACATCGCGGAGGCGTTCAAGGTCTACAGCCCGGTGCAGAGCCTGGAGGACATTGTTGTGCCCTTCGCCAACATCCCGGATCTGATCCCCGAACTGGCGCGGATGTCCGAGACCTACAACGTGACCATTCCGTGCTACGGGCACGCGGGCGACGGCAACCTGCACGCCACGGTCGTCAAGCATCCCGACACGCCGATGGATGCGTGGCCAGAGCTAGAGCACGCCGTCCTGATGGGTCTTTACCAGGTGGTGGCCGATTTGGGTGGCACGATCAGCGGCGAGCACGGCATCGGCTCCAAGCGGCGCGAATTTATGCCGCTGATTATGGACGAGACGCTGATCGCGCTACAACAGCGCATCAAAACCGCCTTCGATCCCAACGATATCCTCAATCCGGGCAAGATTTTCCCACAGTAGTTTGTAGCATAGAGGCGACTTTGACGAAGTCCAAAGGCTATTCGATTCGCTATCCGCGCCGCCGGGCGATTCGAGGCGCGCTTAGCGGCGGGG
>CAYXVS010000094.1:0-10804 GCA_964468735.1 uncultured Anaerolineales bacterium
GATATAATGCGCCATAGTACTGCTCCTCTAAAAATAAGTTAAAAGTTGCAAACTACAAGCTATAAGTTAAAAAACTTGGCGATTTTGCACCCTTGCGGTTTTTCATTAAATTTGAGATATCTGTTTAGTTACGTGAGTGGATGTTCCCAGAACTTCAAAAAAAGCTCTCAGTCCCCGTCCCCGGGGACGTCTACAAAGCACCTTCGATCTGCTCAGACGCCCTCGGGGACGAGGCCTTGGAGCGTTGCGCATAAGACTAAACGGTTACAACTTGAGGTGCAATCGTGGGAACTTCTTTCCAATAATATCGTGCTTACGATCCGACGGGATGCACTTCGGGCGCCGTCTCTGGTTCTTCCTGCTGATCATGTTGCTCGTTCTGGGCTTGCTCCTCCATTTGCGCGATGATATCCGCTAAGTTCTCGATGGCGACGCGCTGCTTGCGGTAGAAGCTGGATTCGCTGACGGCGAGGCGCATCGCGATGTCGCGTACCTTCTGTCCGCGCAGGAACTTCATCTCTAGGATATTGTATAATAACCACTCCGGTGCTGTCAACTTTCGGGCGCCATCGGGCCGGAGGCGTTCAATCCCCTCCGTCAGGACGGCGCGCAGGGCCTTGACGACGTTGCCATCATATTGATGGGCCGCCTGCTTCACCACCTCCAACTCCAGGAGTGGATTTTCCGTCAGACGGGGGCCGCCCCAGTAGTGCGTTAAGGCATTATACACCCACTCCGGCAACTCGGGCGATTCTGTCAGCGAGAAGCCCACGGCCAGATCGCCCTCGTAGCGCAACATCCCGCCGCGTCGTTGAATGTCCTCCAGCTCGGAGAGCAGCGGCGAAAAGGTCTGGAAGATTGCGTGTTGAAGGCGGCGATCCTCCAGCGCCGCGCTGATCTGCAAGAGTAACTGGGTGAGCAGTTCCTCTTGCTCATCCGCAAGCGGCAGGGTGATCTCCGGCTCGCGCAGTCCGATCAAGCCCAGGAGTTCCTCGCCGGCCTTGTCGTGGACGGGGACCATCCAATGGCGGTGCCACAGGATGAACAGGCCCTGTTTCTCTGCCTCAACGACCTTCGTCAGCGGAATGTCCATCACGTCCGACGGGGTGATATGTACATTACAGCCGATCTCCCAATGGGGCTTGTCGTTCTCCAACAGGGCGATGAATCCCCCGCTGCTCTGGAGCAATTCGCACATCGCCGTCAGGACATTTTCCAGAAATTGATGTAGATCGGCGGTGGTGATGAGCCGCTGCGCCAACTCCTGCACTTGGGCGACCTCCGCCCGCCCCCCGCGATAGAGGAAGAGATCGATAACGGGCTTGGCCAACTCGATGCCCAACTGGCAGAGGATGCCGGCGGCGGCGAAGGCCACCAGCGAGAGGGTGTAATCGCCCAGGCCCCAGGCGCGCTCCAGCGTCAGCCCCGCGCCGAAGGCGATCATCGCGATGATCATTGTGACCGGGCCGCGCAGCAAGAATCGCACCAGCCGATGCTTGATCACGCGGTCGGGCGTCAGGGCGCCGATGAAGGCGACGCTGTAGGCCATCAGGATCAACATCCCGCCAACGGCGATGTTGCCCAGGATGAGAAGCACCCACAGGAAGGCGCCGGGGATCGTTTCCGGCCATCCGATGGCTAACAGGTAGGGGAAGACGCCCATCGCGGGGGCGACAAATCCGATGGAGAGGTAGGCCATGCGGCGGCGCGCGGTGCGGGTGTAGCAGCGCTGGCGGGCGGCCAAGGTCGCGCGCAGGCCCAGCAGGGCGGTGATGATGAAGAGGGCGGCGAAGGGGTAGAAGAGGGGGCCGGCGCGCAGGTGGGGCGCGCCCGCCGTGATGGCGCCATCGTAGACCACTACGTCGGTCGTGAGCGCCAAGATCGCGACCATCGCGCTGATGAGGAAGCTCGCGAGCCGTAACCCGGCGGGAAAGTTGTCTTCCTGCACGGAGATGCGAATGGAGCGCACAAATTCGGCGTAGAAGGGGGGCGTAAAGGCGATGCCCAGCCACTGGAAGCGCAGCAATACACCGAAGTTGGTGGATTTGGGCGGATCGGTCATCAGGATATCGGAGAGATAGACGATGATGACGCAGCCCAGCAGCCCGCTGAAGGTTCGCGCGACGAGGCTGCGACGATTGTAGTAAAAGAGGTAGACCACCAGCGCGAACGCCGTCGTGGCGACGCCGGCGGTGAGGACATCATTCGCGCGCATCAAAAAGGGCTGCATACGCCGGATTCCTCCCTACATCCGAAAAAATCATATTTCTCAAGGTTTACATCTACCTTCCGGGAAGCTTCCGTCATATTTTCGCAAGATAAAATTGCTTGATTAAGAAGGTCTCCCTTCTCAGCTTCCCGGAAGGTAACAAGCTCGTTATCATAGCCGTTTGCGGCCAAGATCACGAGGCGATATGCCGCGCCGTAGGAAGATCGCGGTCTCCTGCCCCGGCCAATAGGCATCCTGGAAGCCGCAGAACGCGAACCTATGATGCATCGCGAAGCTGAGAGCGGGCTGCGCTTTGAGCGGCGCCTCGATAATCACCTGGGTGATCTCGTGCCGCAGGCTCCACTCCATCGCCTGATACAGCAATTGCGTTCCAATCGATTGTCGCCGGCAGGCCGGCGCGACCGTCAAATCTGCGATGCGCGCCTGATTGTGCGCGTATTCCAGCGCCAACGCGATATAGCCGTGCACCTCGCGGTGCTCCTTCGCGATCCAAAACGCATCGCAGCGCTGCCACGACTGGAGTCGCGTCTTCGACGCTATCGCATCCTCGATGTGCTGTTGACGAGGCAGGCGCACTTCTCGAAATGAGACGCCCCACTCCCCTGACCGGCTGACCTCGTGCATTTGCCAGGCGGTCTCTGTATTGTAGGATCGATCTAATGCTAAGCATGCTTCCCAGTCGCCCTCGCGGGCCGAACGAATGTGCACGTACACCTCCTAAAAAATTGCGAATTGTGAATTGCGAATTTAGAATCTTTACTCAACAGCATTATTCGAAATTCGCAATTCTAAATTCCCAATATAATACAAAATGGATTCAGCCCTCTGCTGGTTCCTCCGGCGCGACGACATTCACCGGGATGGTACAGACCGTTGTGTTGCCATAAATATCCACCACCACCAGACGCAGGCGGTACGGCCCGCCGGGCGGATAGCGTTCTGCGTTGGAGACATCCCAGGCGCCCAGGCGCCCATTCTCCACCGGGACATTGTACTGGGCGATGTCCGTGGGCATATCCGCGCCGGGGAAGAGCACCTCGAACTTGTAGTAGGAGAAGGCGTTGACGTCGGCGGTTCCCTGGATCTCCACGACGCCGGAGACATCGCTGCCGGCCAGCGGATAGGTCATCTGCGCGTTGGGCGAAGGACACTCCGGCTGAAAATCGGCCTCTGGGATGGGCGTCGCGGTGGGGACGGGCGTGTTGGTCGGGATGACGACCGGCGTGGCGTCCACGGGGACGGTCACACCGTCCGTCGTCGTCACGTCGCCTGTCGCCGTCATATTATCCGTCGACTGGATCGTCAGCGGGAGCAGCGGCGTGGGCGTCGGTGAGGGCGTGGGCGTGAACAACCCCACATCCACCGGCGTCGGCGCGGTTGTCTCGGTCGCCGGCAGCGTGGGGAAGACAAAGGTGCGAATGAGAAAGACCACGCCGCCCAGCGCCAAGAAGAGCGCGGCCATCATCCCCGCGCGCGACATGCGCCGCTGGTAGACCTCGCGCTCCAGCGAGAATTGCGCATAATCGCGCTTGCGCTTCGCCGATATGGCGATAAAGAGATAGGCCAACGCCCCTATCAAGCACGCCAGGTAAATCAGCAGGGCCTGTTGGCCCAGCCAAGAGAGAACAACGTTCATAGAGCGGGCGTCGGGTACGACCTAAGCACCCCGCGCACGATGGTCTCTAAGTAAGGCACGAGCACCTTGCCGGCCTCCAAGACCTCTTCGTGCGTGGGGCCGGCTGCGCCTTCCTCGCCGACCAGCGTGTTGGTGATGCCCGAAAGGCCGAGGACGCGCATCCCCGCGTGGCGGGCGACGGTGACCTCCGGCACGGTGGACATCCCCACGCCGTCCGCGCCGATCAAGCGCAGGAAGCGCACATCCGCCGGCGTCTCGTAGCTCGGCCCGGCCAGGCAGATGTAGACGCCCTGGTGATGGGGAATGCCGGCCTCCAGCGCGATCTCGTGCGCTAAGGCGCGCAGATCTGGATCGTAGGCGCCGTTCATGTTGGGAAAACGCGGTCCAAATTCAGAAAGATTCGGCCCGCGCAGCGGATTCTGGCCCGCCATCCCCAGGAGATTGAGGTGATCACGAACGATCATCACCTCGCCGGGGTTGTAGCTCATATTGAGGCCGCCGGCCGCATTCGTCACGATCAGCGTCTCGACGCCCAGCAGCTTCATCACGCGGATGGGGAAGGTGAGGTGTTGCATCGAATAGCCCTCGTAGTAGTGCACCCGTCCCTGCATCACCACCACGGGATGGCCCTCCAGCATACCCAGCACCAGCCGCCCTTGATGTCCCTCGACGGTGGAGACGGGGAAGTGGGGGATATCGTCAAAGGAAATGACGACGGCATCGTCAACAGAATCCGCCAGATCGCTCAGGCCGGAGCCTAGGATCAGGCCGATCTTGGGCGACACATCGGCCCGCTCGCGGATGGCCTCGGCGGCTTGCTCGTACTCCTGCATCTCAAAAAAGTCCTGCTTACCCATGGTTTTCTCCCTCCTGATGTTGTTCTGATGATGGGTTAGATGCTGTTGGGGCGTCGGTATCCCCTTCAGCGAAGGCGCGGGGATGCGCGCGATCGTAGACCTCGCGCTTGCGCCGATTGGAAACCTCGGTATAGATCTGCGTCGTCGTGATGTTCGCGTGGCCTAAGAACTGCTGCAATTCCCGCAGATCCGCGCCGCCCTCCAACATGTGCGTGGCGAAGGTGTGGCGCAGTGTGTGGGGCGTGACCCAATCGCCCAACTCGGCGGCCTCGATGTACGGTTGCAAGATGAACCACAATCCCTGGCGCGTCAGCGAGCGCCCCAACCGATTGAGGAAGAACGTCCGCTCGCCGTTATCGCGCAGCAAAAAGGGGCGCCCTTCCTCGTGATATTGTCGCAAGCAGGCCTGGGCCGTCGCGTGGACGGGCACGATGCGCTCCTTGTTGCCCTTGCCCACGCAGCGAATCGTGCCCTGCTTCAGATCGACAGTGTCCACCGTCAGAGACACGACCTCCGAGACGCGCAGGCCGGTGGCGTAGAGCAGTTCGATGATGGCGCGATCGCGCAGGCCAGAGGGCGTGTGATCCTGGGCAGCGGCATCTAACAGGCGTTGCACCTGCGCGCGCGAAAGCGTGCGCGGCAGGCGCCGCCCAATCTTCGGCTGCGGCAGCCAATCGACCAGTTCCTGTTGGATCACGCCCTCGGCAAAGAGGAAATTCAAGAAGGAGCGCACCGACGCCACCTTGCGCGCCACCGTGGCCTGTTTATACGATTTATCTTGCAGCATCGCCAAGAAGCGCTCCAGGCTCTTGGGCGTCAGGTCGGCCCACACCTCGATGGTCGTTTCTTTATCGATAAAGCGCCGGAATTGCCGCAGATCGCCCTTGTAGGCGGTCAACGTGTTCTGGGAATATCCGCGCTCAAACTCTATGTGATGTAAAAATTGTTCTATTTGTGAATTCATTATTTTTTATATGAAAACAGATCTTGCTCTGGTACCAAGGCTTGGTTGTTAGAGAGCAACTATATGGTCTATACTTCCACAGGTTGTAAGGCTTGAATTACAATTTTCTCAACCGGCTTGTAATGAAATTGAATCCCGTGTTGCTCTTCAGCTCTCTTCACGATCTCATGTAAATTCGCAGCGTAGTTATGCAGGTCATACCCCGCTTGTTTGTCCATAAGTCGCTGAGCTTTTTCTTTCGTTTCCAACAGTTCATTCGTTATCATAATTCAGCCCCGCGTTTAGTTTTGGAATTAGGTTTAGCGTTTGTGTGCAAGGTAAAGGTGATGCAAGGCAATGTAACATGTAATCGTTTAGTCTTGTGAGGTGCAACGCACTTTTCGGCTTATCACTAGGCACATCCTGCATGAGGCGTAAGCTTTCCTTCCGTTTAAGTGCGTTGCACCTTGCTCTGCTCATGTAACTAAACGGATATCTATCTTCTTTTGAATTGAGCTTGGCTTTTGGGTGTCATTATAGCATGCTCGCTTTGTCAGACCAAAAACAAGCGCGCCGCGCCTCTACCGAAACGGCAACCGTAGATGGAGATCCATCGGCGGGATGAGGCTGAGAGGCGGCGGAACGTAAATTTGCCCCACGTGCCAGAGTTGCTGCGCGATGGACTCGGCGGCGCGCGGCAGCGCCAGCGAGCGCGAGCGCGCGGCCATCTCCCGCCGCCGGTCGGGATGCGCCAACAGCTCGCGAACCGCCTGCGCGGCCTGCGATGGCGTCGGCGCCCAGATGCCTGCCCCGTGCTCGACGACGTGGGTGACGTTGCCCGTCTCCTGGCCCGGCAGCGCCGTGTAGAGCACCAGCGGCAGCCCCATCACGAACGCCTCCGCCAGGGAGTTAGGGCCAGCCTTGGTCACCAGCAGATCGGCGGCGCGCATCCACACCTCGATATCCGAGACGAAGCCCTCGACGTGCAGCTTCGGCGCGGTGCGCGCTTGCAGCGCGGAAAGCTCCTCATAGAGCGCGCGGTTCCGCCCGGTGATGGCCACGACATAAGCCGAAGGCGCCGCCGCCGTGATGGCGCGCGTCACATCGGCGAACGGCCCCATGCCCTCGCCGCCGCCCATCACCATGACGATGGTATCATCGTGCGGCAAGCCCAGGCGGGCGCGAGCCGCCTCGCGCGTGAGCGATTGCGCCTGCACGAAGCAGCGCCGAATGGGCATCCCTGTCACTTCCACGCGGCCCGTGGGAAGGCCCCATCGCAGCGCGCGATCCTTCGCCGCCTCCGTGGGGACGAGGTAGGTCGCCGCGCCCGGCGTGAACCAGCTCGCGTGCACGGTCACCAAATCCAGCGCCACGATCACCAGCGGCACAGGCAGATCGGAGGTTTGCAGCGCCAGGTGCAGGATGTAGTTGGGCAGCCCGTGGAACGAGACGATCACATCGGCCGGATGCTCGTGGAGCAATTGGCGAATCGGACGCCGTGCATACAGCCACGTCAGGCGCGAGACGGCCTTGACCAGCTTCAGGTGATTGGAGAGCCGATAGCCGATACCCCACGGCACGCCGTTCAGCCCGACGACCGTCGGATACCAGCGCGGAAACTTATCGAAGGGCCAGCGCCCCATCTCCACGAAGATGTCCAACATCTCGATGCTGGCCGCATCCCCATACAGGCGCGTCATCTCCTGCGACACGGCTTGCGCGGAGGCGCGATGCCCGCCGCCCGTATCTGAGAAGAGGAACAGAAAGCGCTTCGCCTCGGTGGATTGCTTCGTCATCATCAGGTCATATCTCCTTTATTTTCCTCTATCTTCCTCTTGATGAACCAGGCGCTTGACCTGGGACTCAAATCGCTTGCGAGGGAGCATGATATAGCGCCGACACGTCTGGCACTCGATGCCGATATCCGCCCCCACCCGCAGGATGCGCCACGTCCGCCCCCCGCAGGGATGGGCCTTGCGTAACTCCACGACATCGCCGACATGCAGCGTCATGGGCGATTTGGGACTCATAGCAACTTCCTCCACTTTCTCCACAATCCATAACTACGCTATTGTGTGTCCATTGTACCATATTAGCAGGTACATGATAGCACGGAGCAAGCGGCGCAGCATGGTATAATGGAGGTCAGTGAGGTTTTCTGGGGATGCTACAACCTTCCGGGAAGCTCCGCAGGCGCTGGGATTGGCTTGCGAAGAGACCATGTAGCTTCCCGGAAGGTGAAAATTATCTTGAGAGGTGCTATGTTTTTACCGACGACAGCGGACGAAGTGCGCGCGCGAGGTTGGACGGCGTTAGACGTCATCTTAGTGACGGGCGATACCTACATCGATAGTCCCTACATCGGCGTGGCCGTGGTGGGGAAGGTGCTGGAGGCCGCCGGCTACCGCGTGGGCATCATCGCGCAGCCCGACATCCATTCGGATCGGGACATCGCGCGGCTGGGCGAGCCGGAACTCTTCTGGGGCGTGACGGGCGGCTGCATCGATTCGATGGTCGCCAACTACACCGCCACTAAAAAACTCCGCCGCCAGGGCGATTACACGCCCGGCGGCAAGAATGATCGCCGGCCCAATCGCGCCGTGATCGTCTACACCAACCTCATCAAGCGCTTCTTCAAGGAGACGGCGTCCATCGTCTTGGGCGGCCTCGAGGCCAGCCTCCGGCGCATCGCCCACTACGATTTTTGGTCCGATAGCGTGCGCCGCTCCATTCTCTTCGATGCCAAAGGCGATCTGCTCGTCTACGGCATGGCGGAAAAGACCATCGTCGCGCTGGCTGAGGCGTTGGAGACAGGAGAGAAAGGAGAGACGGGCAAGCAGATCCCCGGCCTGTGTTATATCTCGCAGGAGAAACCGCCCAATTACATCGAGTTGCCCTCCTATCCCACCGTCCGCGAGGACAAACGCGCCTTTATCGAGATGTTCCACACCTTCTACCACAACAACGATCCGCAGACCGCTCGCGGCCTCGCGCAGCAGCAGGACACCCGCTACCTGATCCAAAATCCGCCCGCGCCCTATCTCTTGCAGGAGGAGTTGGATGCCGTCTACGCCTTGGAGTTCGAGCGGGACGCGCATCCCTACTACAAGGCCCAGGGCGAGGTGCGCGCGCTGGCCACGATTGGCGCTTCCGTGGCGACGCATCGCGGCTGCTACGGCGAGTGCAACTTCTGCGCCATCGCGATGCACGAAGGGCGCACGATCCGCTGGCGCAGCCAGGAGTCGATTGTGAAGGAGGTCGAGCAGATCTCCCAGCAGCCCGATTTCAAGGGCTACATCCGCGATGTGAGCGGCCCGACGGCCAACATGTACGGCTTCGAGTGCGAGAAGAAGCTAAAGCACGGCAGTTGCGAGCACAAGCGCTGCATCTTCCCGGAGATTTGCCCGCAGTTGCCCGTGGATCATCGCCCGCAGACGGCGCTGTTGCAGCGCCTGCGCCAAATCCCCGGCGTGAAGAAGGTCTTCGTCGCCTCCGGCCTGCGCTACGATCTGCTCCTGGCCGATGATCGCCACGGCGACGCCTACCTCCAAGAACTGGTGCGCCATCACGTCTCCGGCCAACTGAAGGTCGCGCCGGAGCACACCGACCCGCGCGTCCTGGAGTTGATGGGCAAACCCGGCCCGGAGGATCTGCTGGAGTTTCGCCGCCGCTTCTTCAAGGCGACCAAGGATGCGCACAAGAAGCAATTCCTCACCTACTACTTGATCGCCGCCCACCCCAGCTGCACGGAGCGCGATATGCATCGCCTGCGGCAATTCGCCATCCGCGAACTCCACCTCCAGCCCGAACAGGTACAGATTTTCACGCCCACACCCTCCACCTATTCGAGCCTGATGTACTACACCGAGATGGACCCCTGGACGGGCGAGCAACTCTTCGTCGAGAAGCGCCTGGGCAAGAAAATCCATCAAAAGCGGGTCGTCGTCCAGAAGCGTCGCCGGAGATAACAATTCGGCGCATCCTTGCGAAGGTTAGTCGGGAATCTTTGCAACAACTTATCTTTTGGAATACAGACGGATTTTACATTCCAGCTCTCTCGTGCAGCCTTCGCAAGGTTCACATTCGCCCATTCGCTGATTCGCCCATTCGCCCATTCGTTCATTCGCTCAAGGAGACACACCTATGAAAACCACCGTCATCACCGGCAGCACACGCGGCATTGGCCACGGTCTGGCGAAGGCCTTCCTGGCGCGCGATTGCGCCGTCACCATCAGCGGACGCTCGCTGGCCAGCGTCGAGGAGGCGGTCGCCGCGCTCGTCGCCGAACATTATGATCCCCAACGCATCCTGGGCCAGCCATGCGACGTCACCGACATCGACCAGGTGCTGGCGCTCTGGGACGCGGCCTACGCGCACTTCGGCAAGATCGATATTTGGATCAACAATGCGGGCATCGCCCATCCCCAGGTGGATTTCTGGCAACATCCCCCAGAGCGCATCCGCGCCGTCGTCGAGACGAACCTCCTGGGCGTGATGCACGGTGTGAAGGGCGCGCTGCCCCGCCTGATCGAGCAGGGTTTCGGCCAGCTCTATAATATGGAAGGGCTGGGCAGCAACGGGCGGCGCGTGGCCGGGATGACGCTCTACGGCACGACGAAGTACGGCGTGCGCTACCTCACCGACAGCCTGGTGAAAGAGACGCGCGAGACGCCCGTGATCGTCGGCGCGCTCAGCCCCGGTATGGTCATCACCGACCTGATCACGAAGCAGTACGAGGATCGCCCAGCGGAGGAGTGGCAGCAGGCCCGGCGCATTTTCAACATCCTGGCCGACCGCGTCGAGACCGTCACGCCGTGGATGGCGGAGCAGATCCTGGCGAACGATCAGCACGGCGCGCGGATTTCGTGGCTGACCCCGACCAAAATCGCGTGGCGCTTCCTCACCGCGCCCTTCCGCCAGCGCGATCTCTTTGCCTGATTTCGAAGTTATCTCCAAGAGAATCGCCAGATTCCCAAAGGTGATGTGCGACATCGCGAAGCCTAAGGTAGTTCCAGAAATTAAAACTTCCCAAACCTGATGCTTTTCCCTCTCACGGCCATGGGGCCTTCCCACGGCCATGGGGTCTTAGGGCCACAGGAGGGCCACAGGCGGAAAACACCCCGTTTTTGGGAGACTTA
>CAYXVS010000095.1:0-5956 GCA_964468735.1 uncultured Anaerolineales bacterium
TGGACTAATGCTTCTACTACGGCCCCTTCGCGCGGATGTACGTATCGACATCCGCGTTATAGACGATCTCCTCGATGGTAAAAATCGCCCAGGGCGCGCCATCGTCGAACCAGGTGACCGCGCCGACTGTGGGGATGTTGTGGCCGTCAACGTCGCCCCACGCCAGCGCCTCGTTCAGCCAGAGCGTCTTCCCCTCGTCCTCCGTGCCTTTGTAGCGCATCGCTTCTAAAAGATGTAGCTTCCCATCCGCCGGATCGAACCGCAGGATGAAGTGCTCCTCCTCTTCGCCGAACGGCGCGACTAAGATCGCTGTCTCGTCGTCCACCGGCTCCCAGCGCACGCGCGGATCGGTGATCCAGACGGCGGGCATCCAGACAGCCTCGCCCCACAGCGCCAGATTCGCGCCCTGGTCGATTTTGGGGCCGGATTCCTCGCCGAAGGGCAACTCCATCAGGGCCGAGCCATCGATGTAGCGCTCGTTGACCTTCATAATCGGCAGCCCGAAGAGGGTCAGCTCGATGTAATGGCGGTAATCCTGCCCGGTGATGTGCGTGAAGCGGAAGCGCCCCGGAAAGGTGATGTTGCCCATCGGGCGCAGGGTGGCGCGACCAGAGATCACGGCGGATTCGATGACGGGAATCTCCTCGCCGTAGATCTCGCGGTAGAAGCGCGCCACGGGCGCGGGCAGATCGTCGGGCAGCGGCACGGTCTCCATCTCCAACGCCGGCGTCGATTGCGAAAACGCGGGGAAGGGCGCGGGCTTGATCTGCAATCCCAGCCAAGCGAATAATATCAAGCCAAAGATCAGACTCGCGATGCCGATCACAATTTTCATTGATACTCCTTCCCTTAACTAACGTCTCTATGACAACGCTTCCATTATATCCAATATTCCAGAGATGACGAAAAATGAATTTCGAGTCATCGCCAGATTGCAGAAGCCAGAAGCATGGTATACTTAGCATCAGTGGATCGAGCAGTGTTAGCAGATGGGCACCCATTCGCTGATTCGCCGATTCGCTTACTCGCTTACTCGCTCATTCGTTGACAAGGTCAGGAGGCGCTGACGAATGAAATGGAACCCATTTAAGACGAATTACGTCGTATTGCAAGAGATGATGCCGCCGCAAGAGCGGACGGCGGTCGAAGATGCGCTCCAAGAGGCGCTGATGCCCGTCGCGCCCTCGCGGGCCTATGTCACGCGCGTGGGCCAGGACTTGAAAGCGGCCGCGCGCACTAGACAAGCGGCCAAGCAAGAATGGCTCCCGTTGGGCGTCGTGGGCGGCGGATTGCTTTCCCTGGTCGGCGGTCTCATCGTGTGGCTCTTAGTGCAGCGTAAGAAGCAGGGAGCGCCGACGTCGATGGCGACGGCGTAGTTGATTTGAGGTCAATGGTGAAACGTTGTGACATCGGGGGCCGCCAACTATACTTGGTTTGATTCGTGTGAGAAATAAGAAGGAGTTTGCGTGTGACTGAACTATCGAACGCCCACGACAGATTCTTCAAGCGGATGATCTCGCGGCCAGAAGCGGCGCGGGGTTTGGTGCTGAACTACCTCCCGTCGGAGGTGGTGGCCCTACTGGAGCCGATGTCCCTGGCATTGCGCCGAGATTCGTTCGTGGACGAGAACCTGGGAGAGCACTTTTCGGATTTGCTTTACGATGTTAACCTGAAGACAGGCGACGAGGCCTACGTCTATGTGTTGTTTGAGCACAAAAGCTACGTGGAACGGCTGACGGCCTTCCAGTTGCTGCGCTACATCGTGCGGATTTGGGAGCAAGCATTGCGAGAAGGACACAGCTACCCCATCCCGGTGATTCCCATCGTTGTGTATCACGGGCGCGTTGACTGGCACGTGGGTCTGAACTTGGGCGACCTGTTTCGGGGGCCGGAGGCGTTGCGGGCCTATTGGCCGTCGTTCACCTACGAGCTTTGCGATCTTTCGGCTTACAGTGACGAGGAGATCAAGGGCGAGGTCCGCCTGCGGGTGGGATTGTTGCTGTTGAAGTACATCTTCCGAGAGGACTTGCGGGATCGGCTCCCTGAGATTTTGGGGCTGTTGCAAGAATTGCCGGAGGAAGGGTCGGCGCTGTTGTATCTGGAAACTATTTTGCGATATGTCACGCAGACAGCGGATCAAGTGACGTGGGAAGGATTGCACGAGGCTGCACAATCAGCCTTGGGAAAACAAGGAGATGAGACGATGAAGACCTTAGCAGAGCAATGGATCGAGAAGGGTATTCAAGAGGGTAAACAGCAAGGAATCGAACAGGGCCTTCAACGCGGGATGCAGCAGGGCCTTCAGCAAGGGATGGAGCGCGGCATGCGAGAGGGTGTTCGCGAGGGGCTGCTGGCCGGCATCAAGTTGGGGCTGAAGCTGCGATTTGGCGATGATGGCCTGGCGATGTTGCCGGAAATCTACAAGATTGAGGATGCAGATGTGCTCCGGACGGTGCACGAGGCGCTGGAAACGGTCCGTAAGCCCAGCGATCTGCGGCGCTTCTATCACGTTCGTCGCGTTGATGTTGATAATGAAGAGGACGCGGGTGTCGAAACCGGTTGATTGGCTGATCAAAATCGAAATAACCAATGGAACTATTTGAACACAGTCGCAAAGAAGAGATAGCGCGCGAAGCGCCGTTGGCGGCCCGGATGCGTCCCCGCACGTTTGAGGAGTTCGTGGGGCAGGAGAAGATCATCGGGTCGGGACGGCTGTTGCGCCGCGCCATCGAGGCCGACCGTCTCTTCACCTCGATCATCTTCTGGGGGCCGCCGGGCGTCGGGAAGACGACGTTGGCGGCGATCATCGCCAACACGACCGAGGCCCACTTCGAGCGACTGAACGCCGTCCTTGCGGGCATCGGTGATCTGCGCGAGCTGGTCAAGGCCGCCAAGAAGCGGCGCGCGATGTACGGCGCGCGCACGCTGCTGATGATCGATGAGATTCATCGCTGGAACAAGGCGCAGCAGGATGGCCTGTTGCCCGTCGTCGAGGATGGGACCGTCACGTTGATCGGCGCGACGACTGAAAATCCCTACTTCTCCATCATCGGCCCGCTCCTGAGCCGCTCGCGCATCTTTCGCTTTGAGCCGTTGACGCCGGAGCAGATCAAGGAGCTGCTCCGCAGCGCGCTTAAAGATGAAGCGCGAGGCTACGGTCAGCGGGAGATCGTGATCGACCCGGAGGCGCTGGAGCATCTGGCGCATTTAGCCGATGGCGACGCGCGCAGCGCACTCAATGCCTTAGAATTGGCGGTCGAATCCACGCCGCCCGACGCTGAGCGCCGACTGCACATCACGCTGGAGGTGGCCGAGGAGTCCATCCAGCAGCGCGCGATGCAGTACGATAAATCTGGAGATGAGCACTACAATACCATCAGCGCCTTCATCAAGTCCATTCGCGGCTCCGACCCGGACGCGGCGCTCTACTACCTGGCCAAGATGGTGCTGGCCGGCGAGGATCCGCGCTTTATCTTCCGGCGGCTCATCATCGCGGCGGCTGAGGACATCGGGCTGGCCTCGCCGATGGCCATCAGCGTGGTGATGTCGTGCGCGCAGGCCTTCGAGTGGGTCGGCATGCCGGAGGGGCAATATCATCTGGCGGAAGCGACGCTCTACCTGGCAACAGCGGCCAAATCCAATAGCGCCGGCGCCTACTGGCAAGCGCGCGAGGAGGTCGAAGCGCACGGCTATCGTCCGCCGCCGCGATATCTGCAAGATCCGCGCACGTTGCTCAAGCACGAGAAAGCCCAAGCGCCCGACTACAAATATCCCCACGACTATCCCGATGGGTGGGTGGCCCAGCGCTATCTGCCCGAAGGCGTTCGGGGCGGATGGTATGAGCCGACGGATCACGGCTTCGAGCAGCGCATCGCGGAACATCTGGAGAAGCTCAAACGTAAGAAGAAATGAGGGAATGTAGGGCAGATTGATAATCCGCCTGGTCGGACTGCCCATTCCGACTTACATTTAATTTCCGATAATTTCCGAGGGGGGGCATAATGATCACCTTGACTTGGTATGGACACGCGACCTGGGGCATCGATATCGACGAGACGCGCCTGCTGATCGACCCGTTCTTCGCGGGCAACCCCGTCGCCGAGGCGGCGCCGGACGCCCTGGAGGCCGACTATATCATCGTAACCCATGGGCACAGCGATCACGTCGGCGATACCGTCGCCTTGGCGGAGCGCACGGGCGCCACCGTCATCGCCAACTTCGAGATCTGCAACTGGCTGCAAACTCAGGGCGTGGAGAACGTCCATCCGCAGCACATCGGCGGCGGATTCCACTATCCCTTCGGCTACCTCAAGCTCACCATCGCGATGCACGGCTCCGCGCTGCCCGATGGCAGTTACGGCGGGATGCCGGCCGGCGTGATGATCCGCACGGACCGGGCCACGATCTATCACGCCGGCGATACGGGCCTCTTCGCGAGCATGGAGTTGATTGGCGAGGAGGGCATCGATGTCGCCCTGCTGCCCATCGGCGACAACTTTACGATGGGGCCAGACGACGCCCTGCGCGCGGTGAAGCTCATCCGCCCGCGTGTCGTCATCCCCATGCATTATGAGACCTGGGACCTCATCGCGCAGGATCCGCACGCTTGGGCCGAGCGCGTGATGGCCGAGACCTCGACCCAACCGGTCGTATTATCCATTGACGAAACGTATACTGTGGAGTAAAAAATATGACAGACCCGATTACCAATCGCACGGTGCAAATTTTGGCCGGCGCGGATGCCCTGCTTATCCCCATCAGTGAGATTTACGATGCGCTCCAATGTGAGGGCTGGATGGGATGGATTAATGAGGATATGTTCTTGCGCTTGTTGCTCTCGGACAGCCGCTTCGACGTCGTTGAGGGTCTGGCCGGCACGGACATCTTGGAGATGATCCTACCTACTACGCTCCAAGATCATCGCTGGCTCAGCGGCCCCCGCGTGATGTTGCGCAGTCGCGTCACCTCGCCGCGCGCCATTATCGTCGATGAACTGGACAATCTGGCCGAGATGAACGAAGCGCTGGAGATCGCCTGGGAGATGTACGCCGCCGATGATCCGGAGATTCGCGCCGAGCTGGTCAATCTCCTGATGATGGCCGATATGCTGGAGCGCGAGTTGAAATGGGCGCTGATGCAGGATACCCTCGATCCCTTTGAGTGGGAGAGAGACTTCTCGCCTCCCGCTGATAAAGCCCACAACAGCTCAGGGTAACGTCGACGACGATTTGTAGCGTAGCATCTAATTCGATCTATCAGCAAACCGGGGTAACCAATCCAAGATGGCGTGGCGATGCTCAATAGCGAAATATGTCCGAGGTTTCTGTTTGACCCTCCTGCCGTTGCTGCTCTTTAGTGCCTGCGGCGGTGGGGAGGACGAAGCGCTGAGGCGTATCCAGAAGAGCGGTCAACTTCGCGTGGCCATCGATCCCAGCTTCCCGCCCTTCGAGAGCGTCAACGACCAAGGCGAGATCGTTGGCCTGGATGTGGATTTGGCGCGGGCTATCGCGCAAGATCTGGGCGTCGAGGCGGTGTTCGTCACCACGGGCTACGACGCCCTCTACGATGCGGTCATCTCCGGGGAAGCCGACGTCATCATCTCTGCGCTCTACCCCGATCCCCATCAAACGCATGCCTTCGCCTTCAGTTCGGCCTACTTCAACGCCGGCGAGGTGGTCGTCGCGCCGAGCGATATGGCCGTCAACAACCTCCCTGCTGATATGGCCGGCAAGCGCATCAGCGTGGTGAATAGCACGGCGGGCCACATGGAAGCGCTGCAATGGGAAAAGAGCTTCTCGCCCGCGCCCACGATCGTCGCCGCTGCGACTGGAGAGGAAGCTATCGACATGCTCATCAACGGACAGGTTGACGCAAGCATCGTGAGTAACATCACCGCCCAGATAGCCATCGGGGCGCACCTGGAACTGCAAACGGTGAATCACCACATCTCTCAAGA
>CAYXVS010000095.1:6056-10796 GCA_964468735.1 uncultured Anaerolineales bacterium
TTGACAATCTCCTTTCCCTGAGTAAAATCCAAGCTGGTACCCAACAAGCAAAAGCGAAAGGAGACGAAGACCTATGGCGACGATACACGTTTCAGAGCACCCGTTAGTCAAGCACAAGCTTACGTTGCTTCGGGATAAGGAAACCGATCCCAAGAAATTTCGCGAACTCACCCGCGAGATCACGATTCTTCTGGCTTACGAGGCGACCAAGGACATGCAGGTCGAGCCGGTCGAGGTCGAGACGCCGATGGCCCCCAGTGAGGGCTTCCGGCTCCAAGAGCCCATTGGCCTCATCCCCATCCTGCGGGCTGGCCTGGGCATGGTCGAGGGCATCTGGGAGTTGATCCCCTCCGCCGAGGTCTGGCATATCGGCCTCTTCCGCGATGAGGAAACGCTCCGCCCCGTGGCCTACTACAATCGGCTCCCCGTGCATCCCACCGTCTCCGTCTGCCTGATCTTAGATCCAATGCTGGCGACCGGCGGTTCCGCCGTCAAAACCGTGAACATCCTCAAGGAGTGGGGCGCCCACCGGATCAAATTTATGGGCTTGATCGGCGCGCCGGAGGGTGTGAAGAACTTGACCAACCAACATCCTGATGTGGATCTCTATCTGGCGACGGTCGATGACCATCTCGATGAGAACGGCTTCATCATTCCAGGGCTGGGTGATGCCGGAGATCGCCAATTTGGCACGGGGTGAAGTTGGATTGATAGAAAGTTAGGGCCGAGCGCCGTGAAATTCGGAGCTAATTATCTGCTGACATTATGCGGCGGTTTTCTCCTCGCCGTGATTGGCGCCCGTTTGGGCAAACGGTGGGGCCAACACCTCGATATTATCGCCGTGCCCGGCGGTCGCCGGCGACATAAACGCCCGCTTTCGCGCCTGGGCGGCCTCGGCATCGCCCTGGGGTTTTTCGGAGCGCTCGCGCTTTCTGGCCTTCAGGCAATTCCTACCGCCGATCCCAAGGAATCCCAACGCTTTTGGGGCTTGGTGATCGGCGGTTTGGTTATTTTCCTCATCGGCCTCCTGGACGATCACTACGATCTGCCGCCTTGGGCGCAGTACACCGGCTACCTCGTCGCCGCGCTCATCGCCGTTCGGGCCGATATTATCTTGGAACGCTTCAACAACCCCCTCACCAACGGGATGATCGTCCTTCCCGCGCTGCTCTACATCCCCCTGACCGTCTTCTGGATCACGGGCATGATCGTCACCGTCAACTGGCTCGACGGCCTCGACGGCCTGGCCGCCGGTATCGCCGCCATTTTGGCCGCCATCCTCACCTTCCACATGCTGCGCGTCGAGCAGTACAGCGTCGCGCCGCTGGCCTTAGCGCTTTTGGGTGCTTCTTTGGGATTTTTGGTTTATAATATCCCTCCGGCGCGGGTTTTTATGGGCAGCGGCGGTGCTTTCCTGTTGGGTTACCTGATGGGCGCGCTGGGCCTGATCGCCGGCGGGCGCGTCGCTACCGTCCTGCTGGTGATGGGCATCCCCATCGTCGATGTCGCCTGGACGATCTTGGATCGCTGGCGACACGGCGTCAGTCCCCTGCGCGGGGATCGCCGCCATCTCCACTATCGATTGCAGGATGCGGGGCTTTCGACCCGCGTCATCGTCTTCATCTATTGGGGGTTCTGCGCCGTCGCCGGCGCGATGGCCCTGCTGCTCTCCTCGCGCCTCTATAAGCTGATGACGCTGATCTTGCTGAGCGGCATCACGCTGGTCGCGCTGCTCTATCTCAGCGAGCGCCAATAAAATCACTTGAGGGGCCCGGTGGGATGCCAGCTCCAATGCGAGGGAAGCCATCCGTAGTTAACTTTCAACTTTGAACTTGTAACTTTCAACTGATTAGGAGGAACTATGAATCACCCCGATTTGCATGGTATTTTCCCGGCGATTGTCACGCCGTATCAGGACCAAGAGGATAAAGCATTGGATGAAGCGCGCCTGCGCGAGTTGCTCCAACGCCTGCTGCCCGATGTCGATGGCTTTGTGGTCAACGGCACCGCCGGCGATTTTCCCCTGCTCAGCCGCGAGGAGCGCTGCCGGACGTTGGAGATCACCGCCGAGGAAATTGCCGGCGCCGACAAGCTCCTGATCGCGGGTACTGGCGCCGTCGCTACCCGCGACGTCATCGCGCTCACCCAAGACGCGCTCGCCGTCGGCGCGGACGCGGCGCTCGTCGTGACGCCCTACTACCTGCGCCCGACGCCCGCCGGCCTCTATCGCCACTTCGCCGATCTGGCCGCCGCCGTGCCGGAGATGCCCATCCTCTTGTACAACTTCCCGCAACTGGCGGGCCAGCCCATCCCGCCGGAAACTGTCGCGGCCCTACGCGCCGACAATCCCAGCATCGTCGGGATGAAGGACACCTCCGGCGACCTCGCCTACTTCCTCGCCGTGATGGAGCAGACGGACGACGATTTCCAGATGTTAGTCGGGCAGGGAACGTTGCTGCTGCCGGCGCTGGCGATGGGGGGCGTCGGCGGCGTCCTGGCTGCCGCCAACCTGATCCCCGGCCATTATCAAAAGCTGCGCGCGGCTGTTGCGAATGGAGAACGGGCCATCGCCCATCAACTCCAGAGCCAGATTGCGCCGGTCGCCCAAGTGATCGGGCGCTATGGCAGTTTGGGCGTGCGCGTCGGTCTGGCATTGCAGGGCTTCCCCGTCGGCGCGCCGCGTCGTCCCCTTACGCTGGAGGGCGCGCTGGATGACGCCGAGCGTGCTGCCTTTGAGCGAGCGCTTCAGGCATGTGCGGAGGCCTCTTGATTCCGCTCCAGAAGTATCGCTGTTTAAATAGCTCGATCCTCCTTATCCTTGAGCTGATGATCGGGCTGCTCGTGCTCACACTATCAGCGTGTGCTTTCGCTTCGCCCACAGCCACAACACCGCCCCCCACCGCGACGAAGCGTGTGCCCTCGCCGACGCCGACCGTCGCCACGCCCCCCCTCCCTACGCCGATCCCGCAGCAGTTGGTGCTCTGCTCGGTGGAGCCGCAGGCCGTCAATCCCTTTATCCCCTCGCAAGCCGGGGAGGATCTGCTGGCGCTCTTCTATGAGCTGCCGGCCGAGCGCGTGGGCTATCAGTGGCAGGCGCGCTTGCTCACGCAGGTGCCCTCGTTGGAGAACGGACAGGTGCTCACCCGCACGGCCTCGGTCCCGTCCGGCGCCCGCTATGCCGATGCTGCTGGCACGGTCCATATCCATCAGGGCACAGAGGCGCTGCGCCTTTCGCAGATGGTTGTCACCTTTACCCTCAAGTCCGATCTGCGCTGGTCGGATGGCCAGCCCCTGACGGCGGCGGACGCCATCTTCAGCTATCATCTGGCCCAATCGCCGGAGGCTCACGGGCACTGGCGGACGCTGGTCGAGCGCACCCATCGCTTCACCGCCGTGGATGATCAGACGCTCCGCTGGGAGGGGCTGCCCGGCTACCTCAGCGCCGACTATCCGGGATTTTGCTTCCCGCCCCAGCCGGCGCATCGCTGGCAGGGAAAGGAGCTGACGGAGATCGTGCGAGATCGGACGCCCCCGGCGACCGGCCCGTTCGAGATCATCGCGTGGGAGACCGGGCGCGAAGTTCGCATGCAGCCCAACCCCTACTACGTCGGCGAGGCCCCGGTGCTGGAAGAGGTGATCGTGCGCTTCCCGCAGTTGCGCGCCGAGCAGTGGCCGGAGTTGCTGACCAGCGGCCAGTGCGACGTGCTCCTGCCCGATCCCGTGCAATTGACCGACTGGCAGACGTGGGAGCGCCTGGTCAATGAGCGCCAGGCGATGATCTGGGCCGATGTGGCGCCGACGGTGCTGCGGTTGGATTTCAACATCGCGGCGACGGAGGGGATATCCACGCCACTCTCGCAGCGCGAGGTCCGACTGGGGCTAGCGCATTGCATCGACCGGGCGAATCTCAGCGCTGCGCTGCCCAGCGAGGCGCTCCTGCCTGCTAGCGGCTTCATCCCGCCGGCCCATCCGGCCTTCGATGAGGCGGGCGACCGCATTCCCTATAATCAAGACAAAGGGAAGAGGTTTCTGGAGGAGGCTGGTTGGTATGATGAGGACGGCGACGGCATCCGCGAGGCGCACGATGTGCCGGGCATCCGTGACGACACACCCTTGAGCCTCACGCTTCATCTGGCCGCGCCGTATATCGTCACGGCGGCCCATCTCTCGGCCGATTTGGAGAAATGCGGCGTCGGCGTCCAGCCCGAAGCGACGGAGACGCAATTGCTCTACGCGGCTGATCCTGTGAGTCCGCTCTTTGGCCGGAGCTTCGAGATGGCGCTCTTCGGGTGGCAGGTTGAACTGCCGCAGGTCTGTGGTTCGTGGCGTTCCGACCGGATCCCCAGCGCGGAGAGTGGCTGGATTGGCGAAAACTTCAGCGGCTATACCGACGAGGAATATGACCGGGCGTGCACGCGCGCGCTCACGTCCATAGATCCGGCGACGCAAGCTGCCGCGCTTCAAGAGGCGCAGACCTTGCTCAAAGAGGAACTCCCCACGCTCTTTTTGACGTGGCGACCTTACTGGTTCGTCACGAGCACCAAAGTCCAGGGCCTGCGCCCCGACGCCTCGGCCTCCGGGACCATCTGGAACATCGAGGAGGTCTCCATCCAGCCCCAGACGAGGGATTAAACGGGAAATTAAAGTATCAGTTTACTTTTATGAGTAGATCAAGGTGCAACGCACTTGGACTTAAGTAATCGTTATGCCTGACGCCCTACATGCTTGGTGTTAAGCCCA
>CAYXVS010000096.1:0-6901 GCA_964468735.1 uncultured Anaerolineales bacterium
CGTCAACTTTTTCGCGGTGGTTGCCCACAGATCAACAAGCGTGAAACTTCCAAGGAGCATCAAAGCACGGTATAATAAAGATGACACTAAATTTAACATCAAAGGATATGCAAAATGAGCACCAAGATTATGCCAATCAGTGATTTGCGCCGCAAGGCCAGCCGGATGCTGGAGTTGCTCAAAGAGGAAGGGGAGGATATCTACATCACCCACTACGGGCGCCCGGTGGCCGTGATGGTCGATTACGAGCGCTACGAGGATTTGCTGGCGCGCGTGGCGGAGTTGACCGAGCGCCTGCGCGAAGGAACACCTGCCGAAGCGCCGGCGACCGATCACACCGCGCACCTGGCCGGCCTGCATCGCGAGGTGTGGGAGGGCATCGACGCGGCGGCCTATCTTCGGGAAGAGCGTGAGGCATGGGAAGATTAATGGGAAGATTAACGGACGCCCTCAGCGAGCACGTCCGCATCGGCTTGGATACATCGATCTTCATCTATCATCTGGAGCGCCATCCTCACTACTTTCCTCTGACCCAGGAACTGCTATCCGGCATCGAGGGCGGTCGCTGGGCCGCACTGACCTCAACCGTCGCGCTGATGGAATTGACCGTGCGCCCCTGGCAACTCAATCGTCCTGAGATAGCGCGCGACTATGAGGCAGCGCTGGCCGATTTTCCCAACCTGACGATGATCGACGTGACGCGCCGGATCGCTCGCCAGGCAGCGCAACTTCGAGCCGCACACCGCCTCCGCCCCGCCGATGCCCTACACATCGCCACGGCATTGGCCCACGAGGCGACGGCGTTCGTGACCAATGACCGGGATTTCGCCCGACTGGAGATGCCAAGCATCGTTATCCTGAGCGATTTTGGTGGATGAGGCGTGACGCCTCTCAGCGGCGGAGCAGAACGTTCAGCGCGCTCAGAGCGCCGATCACCACATAAACCGTCGTGGACACCTCGAAGCCGACGCCGAAGAGGGACGGGGTAACCATCGTCACGATCACGTAAAGCGCGGCAGGGGCCAACAGCCCCATCACCACGGCGGCGATCAAGCGCACGATACTCCTCACAACGCCGAGTAAGGCCAACAGCAGCATCACGCCGATGATCACGGCGGCGGTAATAAGCATTTCCATAGGAATGTACCTCCTAAATTTGTGTACCTTTCTCCCGACAGTATAACCCAACCTATCAATCTCACAAAACGTTTGAACCTCTAGATGATTCTGGTATGATATACTCTGACTTCAATCCCCCCAGGAGGTGACGGGATGAATAATTTGAAGCTCCTACTCAAGACGATGCGTCCCAAGCAGTGGACGAAGAACACTTTTATCTTTGCGGCGCTGGCCTTCGATGAGAAGATTCTTAATCTGCGCTATTTAAGCTGCACGGTGGTGGGGTTTATCCTCTTCTGCCTGATCTCCGGCGTCGTCTACACGATTAACGACCTGGCCGATATAGAGAAGGATCGATTGCATCCCACCAAGCGCCATCGCCCGTTACCTTCGGGCGAACTATCGTCGCGCTTCGCCCTCACAGCGGCGATCATCATCGGCGCCGGCGCGTTGATCGGGGCCGTGCTGCTAAATCCCGCCCTGGCGATGATCTTGGCGGGCTATCTGGTCTTGCAGATCGGCTACTCCTTCTACCTAAAGCACATCGTCCTCTTGGATGTGATGGCCATCGCAGCAGGATTCGTCCTGCGCGTGGGCGCGGGCGTCCCCTTAGTTGATGCGGAGCGCTTCTCGCCCTGGCTCTACATCTGCACGACGCTGTTGGCGCTCTTCCTGGGACTGGGCAAGCGGCGCGGCGAACTCGTGCTGCTCAAAGACGAGGCCGTCAATCACCGTGCGATCTTAGCCTCGTACACCGTGCCGCTGTTAGACCATCTGATCAGCAGCATCACCGCCTCGACCATCTTGGCCTACGCGCTCTACACCTTTTCGGCCACCAATCTGCCGGAAAACAACCTGATGATGTTGACGATCCCCTTTGTGATCTACGGCCTCTTCCGCTACCTCTACCTCATCCACGTGGAGGGGAGCACGCTGGCCCCCGACGAGGTCTTGCTGAAGGATCGCGCAATGCAGGTCGATATCGTGCTGTGGGGCCTGTCGGCGGTGGGGATTTTGTATTTTGGATAACGGGGGTCAAAAAAGAACCCTTGCGAAGGTTAGAAAAGGCTTCTCAGCCACGTAATCTTTCGGCGAATCAATACGCTAACTCCGAGATTCTCTGTAACCTTCGCAAGGATGGGCAAAGGATGAGTAATGGAGGCAACATGACGAAACCTCAGAAAATCGAACGTTCGGCGTCTGGGAAGGTGATTTTGTGCGGCGAGCACAGCGTCGTCTACGGACGACCGGCCATCGCGGCGCCGGTGAGCGATCTCCGCGCCTACGCCAAGGCGGAGCCATCGAAACCGGGGCGCCAGTTGCGCATCGTGATGCCCGATTTGGCCCGGCAGACGGCTTTCCAATCGGCGCCGGAGGAGGACCCGCTGGCGAAGATCTGCGATTTAGTGCTGACGCACTTGGATCAACCAGAACCGGATCTCGTCCTGACCATCACCTCCGATTTGCCCATTGGCGCGGGGATGGGCAGCGGCGCCGCCGTGACGGTGGCCGCCGCGCGCGCGTTGAGCGCCTTCCTGGGTGCGGAACTCCCGCCGGAGATCATCAGCGAGATGACCTACGAGGTGGAGAAGATCCATCACGGCAACCCCAGCGGCATCGACAACACCGTCATCGCCTGGGAGCAACCGGTCTACTTCGTCAAAAACGAGCCGCCACAGACGTTCGAGATTCAGCAGCCCTTCTACCTGATTATCGCCAACAGCGGCATCTCCGGCTCGACCCGCGAGGCGGTGACCTCCGTGCGCCAGCGCTGGGAGACCTCCACCAAATTCTACGAGATCCTCTTCAACTGCATCGGATCAATTGCCGACGCCGCCCGTGAAGCCGTCGAGACGGGCCAAATCGAGATGTTGGGTACGCTCTTGGACGAGAACCACAAACTGCTGAGGGAATTAGGGGTCTCACTACCTGAGCTGGATCAACTGGTAGACGCAGCGCGGGAGGCTGGCGCCAGGGGCGCGAAGTTGACCGGCGCCGGCCAGGGCGGAAACATCATCGCTTTAGCGCCTGAGAATCGCATTTCGGCGATTGAAGCAGCGCTGGAAGAGGCCGGCGCGGCGCAAATCTGGTGCACGTATGTAGGCCAACCGGGAGAAGGATGTGAGTGACGAGCTGATCTTCGTCAAATTGGGCGGCTCCCTGATCACCGATAAATGGCGAGAGGCGACCCCCCACCCCGTGCTGATTCGCCGCCTGGCCGAGGAGATGCACGCCGCCCTAGACGCCCATCCCCAGATGCGCATCGTCTTGGGTCACGGCTCCGGCTCCTTTGGGCATTGGGAGGCGGAGCAACACGGCACCGCCCAGGGCGTCGCAACGCCGGATCAGTGGCGCGGATTCGCGCGCGTGAGCGCCGCCGCCGCGCGCCTGAATCGCCTCGTGACGGACACCCTCTGGGCGGCGAACGTCCCCGTCATCAGCCTGCAACCCTCGGCGGCGGCCAGCGCCGATGCGGGCCAGATTCTCGACTGGCACACGACGCCGCTACGACAGGCGCTGGCCCACGGCCTCGTCCCGCTGATCTTTGGCGATGTGGCCTTCGATCAAGCCTGGGGCGGGACGATCCTCTCGACCGAGCGCCTCTTCTGCTACCTGGCGGAGCGCCTCAAGCCCGCGCGGATTTTGCTCTTCGGCAACGCGCCCGGCGTCTTAGATGACCAACACCGCCTGATCCCAGAGATCACGCCGGCGAGCTATCCCCAGATCGCGCCGTTCCTGGAGGGCGCCGCGAGCACCGACGTCACCGGCGGGATGGCGGATAAGGTGCAGCGGATGATCGCCTTGGTCGAGCGCGCGCCCCATCTGCGCGTCTGGATCCTCACCGGGCGCGAGCCGGGCCACCTCAAGCGCGCGCTTGCGTCTCCAGACGCCACGCCGGGGACATTGATTCATCGGGGCTAAAGACTCAGGGGAAGGGTTTATAAACCTTCCGGGAAGCTGCAAATGACCCAGTACTGTAGAAACATCGGTCTAATCAAGCAATTTAAGCTTGAGTAAGCCCACTCATAGCTTCCCGGAAGGTAAAAGTCCGAGAGTTACCATCGGGGCTAAAGAGCCTGTCGCATCACCCGGAGCCAATTCTCCCCTAGAATAGCCCGCACGTCCGCCTCGTCGAAGCCGTGCTCTTCCAACGCCGCGCCGATGTTGGGCAAATCCGCCACTGAATCGATCTCCGCCGGCACCGCCTCTCGGCCAAAACCGCCGTCGAAATCGGAGCCGATGCCCACCGCCCGCGCGTGCCCTACCACCTGGCAGACGTGATCAATCGCCTCGACGACGCTGCTCAGCGGCAAGCGCGGATCATCCCGCCGCCAGCCAGCCTCCAGCATCACATTGAAGGGGATAACGCCCACCACGCCCCCCCGCTGCGCAATCCGGCGGATCATATCATCGGAGAGCATCCGAGGCGAATCGACGAAGGCCCTGGGGTTGGCGTGTGTCGCGACGATGGGGCCGGGATAGCGGTCGAGCGCCTCGTAGGCCGCCTCCTCCCACAGATGGCTGAGATCCAGGAGCAGATTGTGCTCCGCCATCGCGTCCAGCAACTCGCGCCCCGCGTCGGTGAGACCGCCGGGCGCCGCATTGCCGCCCGCGTACTGCGATCCCAACGACCACGTGAGGCCGACGCCACGCAGCCCGCGCTCGACCCACCACGATAGCTCCCTCGGCTCCTGGATGGGATCGGCGCCCTCCATCACAATCAAAATGCCCAGGCGCGGATCATCCGTCTCCCGCGCCGCCAAGACGTCATCCAAGGCATCTTCCGAGGTCACCAGGGAGACGCGCGCATCCTCATCCGCGAGCCGACGGTAATAATCCAGTTGCTTCACCGCGCGCCGATGCGCCTCCGCCGAGGTGTGATAGCCCTCCGGATGGCGCTTCGAGGCCTTATCGACGAAGATACTTCCGCCCGCCACCGCCACGCGGCCCGCGAGCAACGCCGGCACGCTGACCAGACACGTCCCCACGTGCTTGCGATATTCGGACGGCGCATCCCGCTCCGCCGCACGGATCTCCGCAACCGGCTGCGTCAGATCGCGCCCTAGGACGATTGCATTATAGGCCATATCCAAATGTGCATCCACGATAATCTTTGACATCTTCACTCCTTAAAAGATAGTTAAAAGTTGAAGGTTGCGAGTTGAACGTTTTCATCAAGCCAAGCCTTACATCGTCAAAGTATAATCGCATCGCCAAGGTTTGACAAAACATCTCAGCCGCCAAATCGACGGATAGGTTCACCTCGGTTAGCAAATGCATCACACAAAACACAAGAGCTACTTTACGTTTTACGCAATACGCTTTACGCACCGGGCAACTCAAACGAAACACCCCCATCCTCTCATATTATCTTTGTCATTCTCTTGGAATATGGTATAATGCCACGTTGCTGAGGTTGCCGGATTACCCATCAAGCGAGCACACCTCAACTTGATAACGAGTCGAGAAAGCATTACTGATTAAAGTCATTTCGGGGAGATATAAAATGAACTTGGTAGAATCATTAGAACGACAAATGGCCAAGCCCAATGCTGATGTTCCTGAGTTGCGACCGGGCGATAACGTCCGCGTCCACCTAGAAATCGTCGAAGGTGAGCGCCGGCGCGTCCAGGTTTTCCCTGGCATCATCATCCGGGTCCAAGGCGGCAGCGTGAACAAAACCTTTACCGTGCGACGCATTGGAGTGCATGGCATCGGCGTTGAGCGTACCTTCTTGTACTACTCACCGCGCGTCAAGAAGGTCGAAATCATCCGCCGGTCGAAGGTTCGCCGCGCCAAGCTGTACTACCTCCGGGAGCGCCGTGGTCGAGCCGCGCGTCTGAAGGAATTGCGCAAGTAGCCAGCACCCCTTGCCAGATCTAAACCACAAACAAATGAGGCCCCTCATTGGGATCACCGGGCGGAAGGATTCTTCCGCCCGGTTACATCATGCGCCGATGCACGCCGTCGGCGCGACGTACACCCACGCCATCCACCACGTGGGCGGCACGCCCATCATCCTGCCCCCCACCCTGACGGAGCCGGATTGGGGCACGCTGTTGGCGCGATTGGACGGGCTGCTGCTCACCGGCGGTGAGGACATCGCGCCGCGCCATTACGGGCAGGAGGAAGAGCAAGGCTTGGGCGGTGTGGATCAAATCCGCGATCAATTCGAGTTGGGGATCGTCAACGCTTGGCTTGAGGGGAAAAATCAAGATCGCCCCCTATTAGCGATTTGTCGCGGACATCAGATCCTCAACGTGGCCCTGGGCGGCGCGCTCTATCAGGACATCGCCACGCACATCCCGGCGGCGCTGGATCACGCCTACAGTCCGGGGCGCCCGATGGAACAACTGGTGCACAGCGTCGAAATCGCGCCGGAGAGCCACCTGGCGCAGATCTTAGGCGCGACGACCCTCCCGGTCAACAGCGCGCACCATCAGGCCGTCCAAACGCCGGGGCAGGGACTGGAGATCGTCGCCCACGCGCCCGATGGCGTCATCGAGGCGACCGAATCGTCAGCGCACCCCTTCACCATCAGCGTGCAGTGGCACCCGGAAGCGATGGTCAAGATCAGCGAATCGATGTGGCCGCTCTTCGAAGCGTTCGTCCAAGCGGCAAAATAAGATCCCCATCAACCAAACACATCATGTCAAAAGGCGGGAGAGTATCTCCCGCCTTTTTGTGTTTTTACAGCTTGAGATGGATTAAGCCTAACTCGTCAAATTCGTCTCCCGTGAGCAAGAAATTCGACGGATGAGACTCTTTGAGGTGATGGCTC
>CAYXVS010000096.1:7001-10777 GCA_964468735.1 uncultured Anaerolineales bacterium
TCCGCGTTAGGGCCTAACTCGTCAAATTCGTCTCCCGTGAGCAAGAATCCGGCGGATAGAACGGCTTTTTGGTGATAGCTCCTCCGCGTTAGGGCCTACCCCTCGTCGGTCTGCAACGTGATGGGACGTCCCTGCTTGAACGACTCCAACTGAGTCTCCAATTCAATGCGTCGCGCGTCGGCTGCCGACTTTCCTTCCGCAATGAGACGATCGATATTACGCTGAATCTCTTGCTGCAATTCGGAGCCGGATTTCGGCGTGAAGATAATGGCCAATCCGCCGCCAACGATCATACCCGACATCAACCCCACAAGAAAAGAAAACACCTTTCGCATTTTCTACCTCCCCTTGAAATACAGTGAAATACAAACTAGATCGAATTTCAGATATACGAGTGCCGCTCGCCTAATCCTATTATATGTGATGACGGTCAGGAGGCAATGTTTATATGAAGAGGTTTGAGAAGGCTCTAATCGCCCTCATCGTCAGGTTCGGGAGTGGGCGACGCTGAGGCAGAGCCGAGGCGGATCACGTGGAGGTGATAGCTGGTCCAGCCCGTCTCACGATCCAGAGGGCATGGCCCTACCGGCAGGGTGACCAACGGCGCCCCGGTCGCCGATCCGACATACACTTTGTACGTCTGCCCCGGCGTCACCTCGAAGTCCGCGTAGCCCCGGCCCAGCGCCGGGCGCATCCCCGTCACGGCGCGATCCGCCGCCTCATCCCACAGCAGCCAGATGTCCTCCCCCGGTAACGGTTCCGGCTGATCTGGAGGATCTCCGTCGTCTTCCATTCCCTCCACCGTCGGCGAGAGGTAGAGCGCGACGGAAATTCGCGCCTGTGTTGTACAGGTGATCGTCTGCGTCAACACGCGATAGGGCGCGGGCAAGGGTGACGGCGTGGTCGTAGGCGTCGGCGTCGCTGGCAGCGGCGTCCTCGTCGGGGTAGACGTCGGTGGGATCGGTGTCGATGTGGCCGTCGGCGCGATGGATGTCGGCGTCACCGGCGCCTCAGCCTCCGCGTAGATGCGCACCGCCGGCGTATCCGCGCCATAGAACTGCGCCAACTTCGCCAGGCGCCGCAGCACCTCGATGGGCCGCCCTTCCGCCGCCGCCGTCTCTAACGTCTGCGCCGTGACCTGCCGAATCTCCTCCGCCGCCAGGCCGCGTAGCCGCAACTGCGTGCGCTCCCCCCCCTTGCCCTCCACGCCGTAGGCCAACGCCGTCATTTGGATCCAGTCGCGGCGATGTTCAGGGGCCATCAGCGGCGGGTAGATGTTGTAATACTCCGGCGGCGCAATCACCCACGCGAAGACCAGCCCGCCCGCCAAACCCAATATTAGCCCCCACAAGATAAGCCATCTAGCTTTCACAAGAAACTCCTCGCTCAGGGAAGATAGGGCGTCATCGCCGGCGTCTCGGCGCCCAGATCGCGGGCCAGCGCAACCAACGGCGTGATCAGCGCACGCGCTTTGCCCTCCGCGATCCATGCCTCCGTCAACGCGACCAGCGGCGCCGTCGGCTCGCGGGGATCGAGTTCCGCCAGGCGCTCGATGGCGGCGGCGCTGTCGTGATCCACCTCGTAGGCCAACGCGATCAGGCGGATGTACTCCTCCCGATAATCCTCGCGGAGCGCGGCCGGCCCCGCGTCATACTCAACGCGCGGGAACCACTCCCAGCCGATGAACAGCGCCAGCCCGACGCCCAGCGCCACGCCGAAGAGAAAGAGCACCAGTCGCTTCATTTTGTGACAATCCCCGCGATCTCATCCGCGTAGGCGAAGAGCGCGGGCGTCCCACCCGTGTGCCAGAAGAGCACACGCTCGTCCGGCGCGAACGCCCCTTGGCGGATCAGGTCGATCAGGCCGCCGAGGGCGCGCCCGGTGTAGACCGGATCCACCAGCAAGCCCTCGGTTTGCCCGGCCAGCGCGATGGCCTCGCGCTCCAGCTCGCCCACGACGCCGTAGCCGCCGCCCAAGTAGGCATCGTGAACCGTCACATCATCAGCGGCGATGGGCGGGATCGCCAGACCTAAGTGCTGAATCGAATGATTGGCGTGCGTCGCGATCTGCTCTCGAAAGACCGGCGCCGGCTCGGCGATGCTGATGCCGTGGATCTCGCCCGCGTAGCCCAGGGCGCGCGCGCCGACGAGCAAGCCCGCCTGCGTCCCGCCGCTGCTGGAGGCCACGATGATCTTATCGAACCACGGGGCGTTCGGCGCCTGCGTCCACACCTCGGCCAGCGCCTCGACGTAGCCGCACACGCCCACGGCGTTGCTGCCGCCGTAGGGCGCGACGTAAGCGCGCCGCCCGACCTCGCGCTCGCGCGCCGCCTCGTCCACCAGCGCATCGGCGATTGGCGTCTGGCCGGCCCAGCGCACCTCCGCGCCGACGATGCGATCCAGCAGGTAGTTGCCCTGCGGCGCGTCGGCGGGCGGATCGCCGGCCAGCACGAGCACACACGCCAGCCCCAACTGCGCGGCAGCCGCCGCCGTCTGCCGGGCGTGATTCGATTGCTGCGCGCCGGTAGTCAGCACCACCTCGGCCTCCTGCCGGAGCGCATCCGCCATCAAAAAACGCAATTTGCGGACTTTGTTGCCGCCCGTGGCAAGCCCGGTGAGATCATCCCGCTTGACCCAGATCTCCGGCCCGCCCACCGCCTCGCTCAGGCGCGGCAGCGGCTCGATGGGCGTGGGGAGATGGCCCAGATCCACAGGTTCCTGCTCTTCCAAAATAGCGTGCAACGCATCAAGCTTCATGTTTCACCTCCAAACAACCTGTCAAAGTCGCTCCCTGGCCCCGTCCCCGGGGCCAGACGCCAGCGCGGACATGCTCGCATTCGACGCCCCCGGGGACGGTGGCTTCGAGCGTGGGAACCCTGAGATCAAGGTTTCCGCGCGATGAAGAACAGATACGCGCCCTCATCGCCCGGCGGCAGCGGCTCCTCGTAGTAGCGGCGCAAGAGCCGCTCCGTCAGAGCCAAGTTCCAGCGCGTCGGCGCCACAATCCAGCGCCCGAAGAGCGCCTTGCTCACCATCGTGGGCGCGCCCAAGGGATGGCCCCACTCCAGCGCCGCCAGCGCCTGGGGCGAGAAATACGACCACCAGCGCGTCACGCGGAGACCGGTCTCCGCCACCCGCGCCCGCCACGTCTGGGGATTATGGTAGTAGTAATGGCGCGTGATCCGATCAAAGAGGCGGCGATACCGCTCGGCTAAGCCATCCAGGCCCAGGCGATCCAATCCCCTGGCGACGGAGAGGTAGCGGCGGAAGCTCGGGCCGGGCACGCAGAAGTAGAAGCGCCCGCCGGGCGCCAGCACGCGCGCCGTCTCGTGGAGCACCGGCTCGACCTCCGGGATGTGCTCCAGCACCGAGTTGCTCACCACCGTCGCGAAGTGCGCGTCGGGGAAGGGCATCCGCGCGCCGTTAGCGCAGGTCAGCACGCGATGCGCCGCGCGCGTCCCGGCCTCGCGCAGCGGCGGCCACCACGGGTCCAGCCCTACATCTAACGCCTCATCGAAGGTCGCGGCGGCGAAGTGACCGTCGCCACAACCGAGGTCTAACACCGGCGCAGGCAGCGGCAGATCCACGTAGAAATGCGCTTCGACCGAGCGCAACAATGCTCGAAAGGCCGGGAGTTGGCCCAGTTGGCCGCGAAATGCAGCCAGATCTGCTTCTGATGAAGGCGGCGCCGGGGGCCGCGCGGGTAAAGTATTAGTCATAGCATGCGATCCGTTTCTCTAAACCTTCCGGGAAGCTCTTAGGGCTTTCCCCTTCCCG
>CAYXVS010000097.1:0-7521 GCA_964468735.1 uncultured Anaerolineales bacterium
CCCTTGAAGAATAAGTTACAGGCCCATCCTTCTTGAGCTGCTCTGGCTTGACCGGTAACCGCAGCACCCGTACCCCGATTGCGGCATAGATCGCGTTACAGATGGCCGGCGCCGTCGGGATCGAGGGCAATTCGCCGATGCCCTTGGCGCCATACGGGCCGGTCGAGACCGGATGCTCGAGGACCTTCACATCTAACTGTGGCGTGTGTTCCAGCAAGGGAACCTGATAATCGGCCCATTTGCGGGTTTGCGGGATGCCCTCTTCCAACTGATACTCCTCCGTCAGCGCCGTCCCGATGCCCATCACCAGCCCGCCCTCGATCTGGCCGAGCAGCGCCTGGGGATTGATCGCTCGTCCGCCGTCGCAGGCCGCGATGAGGCGCAGCACTTGCACCTCGCCCGTCGCCTCGTCCACGGCCACCTGCGCCGCCTGCGCGCTGAACCCAAACGCGACGTGCATATCGCCGCCCTGGCCCAGGGGCTTGGTCTCCGGCGCGTGATAGCGATAGGTGAGGCGCGTGGCGTGGCCCTCCGCCTGCATCCAGCCCACCGCCTCCCCGAAGGCCGCGCGCCGTTCCCCGGCCCATACTTCACCGCCCTCAAAGACGATCTCGTCCGGCGGCGCGTCCCAGCGCTCGGCGATCACGCCGCTCAGTCGCTCCCGCATCGCGCGCGCGGCCAGCCGGGCCGCGTTGCCCGTCACGAAGGTCTGGCGGCTGGCCGTCGTCGGCCCGCCGTCGGGCGTGAGGTCGGTGTCGGAGAGCAGCACGCGCACCCGCTCGAACGGCAGGCCCAGCTCCTCGGCGGTGCATTGGGCCACGACGGTGGTCAGGCCCTGGCCCATATCGGCGGAACTGCTGCGGATTTCGGCGGCGCCGTCGGGGTAGACCTCGACCTCAGCGCCGGCGGCGTCATCCGCCCCGCCGCCCAACCCCGTGTTCTTGTAGGCCGCCGCCATCCCCCACGCCACCCGCGCGCCGGGCATCTCCGGCGGAGGCGGCGCATCTTGTACCTGAGATTGTACCCAATCCAAGCAATCTAACAAGCCGACGCTCTCGTCCAACACCTGCCCGGTGGCCGTCTCCGAGCCGACGCGCAGGGCGTTCTTCTGCCGCAACTCGAATGGATCGAGGCCCAACTCACGCGCTAAGATGTCCATGTTTTGCTCCACCGCAAACGCCGATTGCGTCACGCCGAAGCCCCGGAACGCGCCGGCCGGCGGATTGTTGGTGAGCATCGCGTAGCAATCGATTTTGGCGTTGGGCGTCTCGTAGGGGCCGGTCGCGTGGGTCGTGGCGCGGGTGAGCACCTTGGTCGAGAGGCTGGCGTACGCGCCCGCGTCGCCGGTGAGTTCGGCCTCCACGGCGGTAAGCGCGCCATCGCGCTTGGCGCCTGTCTTGATGCGGATGACGGTCGCGTGCCGCTTGGGATGCGCGCGCAGCGACTCGTCGCGGTCGTAGAGGATCTTCACGGGATGGCCGGTGGCCTCCGCTAGCATCGCGGCGTGAATCTGCCCCATAACGTCCTCTTTGCCGCCGAATCCGCCGCCGATGAGCGTGCCGATGACGCGCACCTCCTCCTGGGGCAAGTCCATCGCCGCCGCGATCTGGTTGCGGTCGGCGTAGGGGATCTGCGAGCCAACGTAGACCGTGAGCTTGGCGTGATCGTCGTCGTAGCCGGCGGGCACGCCAATGCTGCACTCCGGCTCCATAAATAGGTGATCGTAGGCCGGCGTGCGATATTCGCGCTCGACGATGACATCGGCCTCGGCGAAGCCCTGAGCCACATCGCCGTGGCGTACTTTGATGTGCTCCAGCAGGTTGCCGGTGGCCCACGACTCGTGGACGAGGGGGGCATCCGGCTCGCGGGCCTGCTCCGCGCTGGCGACGACGGGCAGCGGCTCGTACTCGACGGTGATGGCTTCGAGGGCCGCCGAGGCCTGCTCCGGCGTCTCGGCGGCGACGAGCGCGACGGCGTCGCCCGTGTAGCGCACCTTATCGGCGCAGAGCACGGGCCAATCCTCGTAGACCAGGCCGTGCCGATTCTGCCTGGGCACATCCGCCGCCGTGAGCACGGCGCGAACGCCCGGCATCGCCTCCGCCGCCTCCGTCTCTATCGAGAGGATGCGGGCGTGGGGATGGGCCGCGCGCAAAGTCGCGCCGTGGAGCATGTCGGGGAAGGTGTAGTCGGCGGTGAATTTGGCGCGCCCCGTGACTTTGGCCGCCACATCCGGGCGAGGATGCGAGTGGCCGATGACGCGCAGCGGCTCCAGCGTGTCGAGGGCGACGGGCGGCAGCGGTTCGCCGGTGCGGTGCTTGTGCAACGCCGAGTTGATCGCGCGCAGGATGCTGGCGTAGCCCGTGCAGCGACAGGCATTGCGTCCGAGCGCGCGCTGGAGATCGTCCTCGGTGGCCTCGGCCTGTTCGCGCTCCATCAGTCGATTCCAGAGGGCGGCGGCGGCCATCAACATGCCCGGCGTGCAGAATCCGCACTGTACCGCGCCGTGCTCGATGAACGCTTGCTGCAACGGGTGCAGTTCTTCGGAATCGCCCCAACTCGCGGCCAGACCCTCGATAGTCATAATCTCTTTGTTGGCGGCCCTTTCCACGGGGTAGACGCAGGAGCGCACGGCGCGACCATCTAATAGCACGGTGCAGCTGCCGCATTGTCCATCGCCGCACCCGATTTTTGTGCCCGTCAGGCCCAACTCGCGGCGCAACACATCAGCCAGAGAGCGCTTGGGGTCGACATCTAGTAGATCGTATAGTTTGCCATTGATGGTTAATTTCATGGGATACAGCTCCTTCGAAAATAATGGCTGTTCACGAATATGCGAATTACGAATGATGAATTGCGAATGCGCCTATTTTATGAGCAGATCAAGGTGCAACGCACTTGGATTTAAGTAAGAGTTACTCCTGATGCAGTGTATGCCTGGTGATAAGCCCAAAAGTGCGTTGCACCTCACAAATGTTGATGAGGTGAGAGCCTATTTGGACGGGTCGAGACAGTTTCTTATGAAATTTGGCGGCGGATGTAAAAATCGAAGCGCTCCGAGACGAAGTAGTTGAACGACAGCGCGGCCGGCGCGTCGTGCTCATCAAAGTAGATCTCTCGCAGGTGGATGAGGGCGCTGTTCTTGGCGACCTGCAAGATGGCCGCCAGCGTCGCATCGGCGTTGAGGGCGTAGATGCGGGAGTGAGTGTAGGTCGGTTCTATCTCACCGCGCGCGGTGATGAATTGCGAATGCGCCTATTTTATGAGCAGATCAAGGTGCAACGCACTTGGATTTAAGTAAGAGTTACTCCTGATGCAGTGTATGCCTGGTGATAAGCCCAAAAGTGCGTTGCACCTCACAAATGTTGATGAGGTGAGAGCCTATTTGGACGGGTCGAGACAGTTTCTTATGAAATTTGGCGGCGGATGTAAAAATCGAAGCGCTCCGAGACGAAGTAGTTGAACGACAGCGCGGCCGGCGCGTCGTGCTCATCAAAGTAGATCTCTCGCAGGTGGATGAGGGCGCTGTTCTTGGCGACCTGCAAGATGGCCGCCAGCGTCGCATCGGCGTTGAGGGCGTAGATGCGGGAGTGAGTGTAGGTCGGTTCTATCTCACCGCGCGCGGTCAGGAAGTCGAGCAGCGAGCCTTCCGACCGCGTCAGGGCTTCCGCGTCGATCTTATCAGCCGGGATGAGTGAGCGCAGGTAGGCGACGGGGCGGCCTTCGATGGCGATGGCGCACGCTACCTGGAGGAGGGGGGTGGCGGGCGGGATGTCCAGGTCTTCGGCCCACGCCTCCGTCGCGGCGATCTGCGTGACCTCGCGCTGCACGGTTTGGGTCACTAGCCCGGCGGCTTTGGCGAGGGATTGTACGCTGGAGAGAAATTGCAATCCGCCCCCGAGGCGTTGGGGGCGCGAGGCGGTCACGAACGTGCCCACGCCCTGCCGGCGTTCAATCAGCCCTTGAAGCTCCAGATGTCCCAAGGCCATTCGCAAGGTCGTGCGCGAGATGCCCAGTTGCTGGGATAGGGTGTGTTCCGGCGGCAATTGCTCGCCCGGCTCGTAGGGCGTCTCGATGATCATTGTCTTCAAGACCTCGACGGCCTGAACGTAAAGCGGGCGTCGATCCTGTTTGAGTTGGAGGTTCAAAACAAATCCTTATCAGCGCCTTTTTTGTCTAAGAGGCTGTTTGAAAATTAGTCCTACCCTTGCGAAGGTTGCGCAAGTGACCTCAAAAAGTTCATACTATGTATAACAGACAAGTCAATCTGTTGACTAGATCTCTTGTTAACCTTCGCAAGGGTTTTCGATTGGAAATAATTTGTGAGGGGTGATAATTGTCAAATGTCTGACAACCTACCACAATGTTAGGTTAGTTTTAAATGGATGTCAAGTCCAGTGGTAAATATCATCAAAAGGGGGTGATGTTTGGGATGACGATCCGATTGGATGAGTATCCGATAATAGAAGGGGTGCTCTTGTGGTTTTTGTGGGGAGGGGTAGACCTGACAGGTTTTCGAAAACCTGTCAGGTCTGGATGCGCCGGCGTCACCAGTTGCGCAACATCTCTACGAAGAGGCGGACGCCGTAGCCGGTGGCGCCGGTGGGCGTGTAGTGCTCGCCCTTATCGGTGATCTCCATGCCGGCCATATCGATGTGCACCCACGGTACGTCCTCCGGGGTGAATTTGCTCAGGAAGTACCCGGCGGTGATGGCGCCGGCCGGACGTCCGCCCAGGTGCTTGGTATCCGCGACCTCGCTCTTGAGCTGCTTATCGTACTCCTTGAAGAGCGGGAGCGGCCAGACGCGCTCGCGCATCGTCTCGCCGGCCGCGCGCAGCTTCTCAATCAGGTCGTCGTCGCCCATCGCGGCGGCGGCGACCGTTCCCAGCGCGATGACGTGGGACCCTGTCAGCGTGGCCATATCGAAGATGGCGTCCGGGCGGAACTCCTCGGTGTAGGTGAGGGCGTCGGCCAGGAGCATGCGGCCCTCCGCGTCGGTGTTGATGATCTCGATGGTCAGGCCCTTGCGGGAGTTGACGACGTCGCCGGGCTTGGCGGCCTCCGCATCGGGCATATTCTCCGTCGCGGGGACTAATCCCACGACGCGCAGGGGCAAATCTAATTGCGAGATGGCCCGCATCGCGCCTAAGACCGCCGCGCCGCCCGCCATGTCGCCCTTCATCCGGCCCATATCCTTGCTGGGCTTGATGGAGATGCCGCCCGTATCGAAGGTGATGCCCTTGCCGACGAGCGCCACGGTAGGCAGATCGTCGCGGTTGGCGTTGTGCTCCAGGATGATGAGCCGGGGTGGGGCGCCGCCGCCTCGGGCGACGCTGATGAAGGCGTGCATCTCCAGGGCCGCGATGCCCTCGCGATCCAACACCTGGATGGCCATGCCGCCCGCCTCCGCGATCTGCCGCGCCTGCTCCGCCAGATGCTCCGGCGTCGCGATGTTCGCCGGGCGATTGACCAGGTTGCGCGTGAAGTTCGTCGATTCGGCTAAGATTTGGCCACGCCGCGCGCCGCGCTCCATGGCCGCTTGCCGCTCGGCATCGAACTCCACTAAGGTCAGGGTCTCGATGTCGGGGCGGACGTCCTCCAGTTTGGTCTTCAGCTCGTGGAAGCGGTAGAGGCCTAAGATCGCGCCCTCGACGGTGGCGGCGGCTGCGTCCTCCGGCTCTAGGCCGCCGATGCCCGCGCCGTGCGCGATGGTGTGGAGATGGGTCACGCCCAAGCTGCGCGCCTTCTGGGCGGCGGCCGCTGATGCGCGCCGCACGCCCTCCGCATCAAAGTCGTCGGATTTGCCCAGGCCGATGATGATGACGCGCTTGGCGGGGACCGCCGCGCCTGGATAGAGCACGGCGACCTCACCGGCCTTGCCGCGAAAATCCCCGCCCGCGATGAGCGCCTGGATTTGGCCGTCCAGCGCGGCATCGACCGCGCCGGTGGCGCCGCCGGGTTTCGTGACGCCCTCGAATAGGTTGACGACAATCGCTTGCGCGGCTTGCTCTTGAATTCCGCCGATGACAACGTTTGTTTTCATAGTGTATGCCTCCAATGGGTTTAAGGTGGTTGTGTAATAAAATTAGCTTTGATTGCGAATTAAGAATGATGAATTGCGAATAATGACAGCGAATGGTTTTCCATTCGTATCTGTTTAGTCTCGTGAGTGGATGTTCCCAGAACTTCAAAAAAGCTCTCAGTCCCCGTCCCCGGGGACGTTTATAAAGCACCTTCGATCCGCTCAGACGCCCTCGGGGACGAGGGCTTGGAGCGTTTTTACCTTCTGGGAAGCTACGAATGCATTTTTCTCGAACCAATATCTTTTTGATTGAGCTGGTTTCCTTATAATCTCGGATAATTTGCAGCTTCCCGGAAGGTTTATAGTTTTACTTCGCTCTCTTGCTCCAGCGGCCCAGCAGCAGGCCCAGCAAAAAGGTGAGGATCATCGCGGCGGCGGCGCTGAGGGCGTAATTGCGCAGGACGGTGTCCAGCGGCGCCATCCAATGGCCGTAGGTGCGCCGCAATCGCCGGCGATATTGCCACCGGGTCAGCGCGGGCAGGACGACGTCGGAGATGGCGTAGCTCAGTTTGGGGACGCGGGCCGGGGGTTGCGGCGCGAGCGGGCGGAGCGCCACGTCGGGTAGGGCGACCGTTGCTGTGATGACGGTCTCGCCCGCATCCTGTGGGCAGGCAGCCACGACGGCGCCGTCCGCGTTGACGATCTGCGTGGCGGGGAGCATGTCGCAGCGGGCGCGCAGGCGATCCGCGCCGGGTAGATGGGGAAGCAGGTGCGGGGCCAGGGGCAGCATCGCCGCCATCGTCGCGCGGCCCTGGGGGATAGCGCTTTCGAATTGTCCGGCGCCGCTCGTGCCGATGGCGGGGACGTTCAGCCACGCGGCCTGCTCCGCTACAAGATCGACGAAGACGCGCCGCCCCGCCTTGCGCAGCGATTTGAAGATCGGCCCCATCTCGCCGGCGGTGATCTCATGATCGTCGGGATCGTCCGGCAGAATATAGGTGGGATCGGCGAGGTTGGGCGGGCAACTGCTGATCAGCATCAGATCGACCTTGCCCGCGTAGCGCTGCCACAGATCGCGGTGGGCTACATCCCAGCAGATGAGCATCCCAAAGCGGCCCAACTTGGTCTCCGCCACGGTGATACCATGCCCGGCGCGGAAGTAGGCGCGCTCCCAGCCCCAGGGGTAGCGCTTGTCGTAGCGCCAGCGTTGGCCTTCCGGCCCGATCAACAGGAGCGTGTTGTAGATTTCGTCCCGCGCTTCGTCTAAGAGGAGCAGCGCGCCGGCCAAATAGAGGTTGTGCCGGTGTGCGGTCTCCGTCATCCAGGCGACGGTGGGGCCGTGCAGCGATTCAGCGCGGCGATAGTTGGCGTCATCGTAGGCGTAGCCGGTGTTGAACAGCTCCGGCAGCACGACGACGCGCGCGCCCGCGTCCGCCGCCCGCGCGACTAACGCCTGCGCGCGGGTTAGGCGCTCCGCCGTCGGCGCGGGCGCGACATCCAT
>CAYXVS010000097.1:7621-10713 GCA_964468735.1 uncultured Anaerolineales bacterium
GTATCGCGCGTGCCGGGGATCTGGGCCGTGCGCTCGAAGCTTTCCAGATGTTGCTTCACGATCCGCAGCATCGCGGGATTGACGCGCTGTAGGTCACGCACTTGGGTCAGCCACTGCTCGCGCACGGTGGGATTCGAGTGGGTGTAGAGCGCGACGGCGATCCGGCCCGGATGGGTGCGTCCCGGCGAGAATTGTAGCATCTCGTTGTTCTCGTTGGCCGCCACGGTGAAGTAAAAAGAGAGGAGCGGCTCGACTAAGCGTTGGATCTTCTCCCAGACCGCCTCGGTCTCGCGCGCCAGGGCGAAGAAGGCTAAGTAGTAGGTCCGCGCCTGATCGTAGTCGAAGCGGAAGAAGTGCGCGCCGGCGCTGGCCGCGCAGTAGCTCGATAGATACCACTCCAGATCCATCTGGCTGGCGCCGGGCGTGCGCGCTTGGATCAGATCGTAGACCATGCGCGCGGCGCGGATGAAATAGCCGCGCGCCTCCTCGAAGTCGGTCATGCGGATGCGGAGGCCCATATCGTTCAACTCGGCGGCGCGCGCCAGGGAGGGAGGCTCCTGCAGGGTGACCGTTTCCAAATCCTCCATCACAACGCTCAACTCCGGCGATTGTTCCGCGTAGTTGGGTATATCGGGCGCGACCCCCGCGCCGGAGCGGGCATCCGCGCTTTCCGGCATAGGCGCCGTCGCGCACGCCTCGCGCGCCAATTGGATGAGCCGCTCGACGCGCGCGCGCTGATCCACCGTGCCGAAGAGTAACATCGCCAGCGCGTCCGGGCGCAACTCCAGATGTTTCCGAATCCAGATGACGAGGTAAGCGCTCTCGCAGCGGTCGACGAAGCCCTGGACGGAGAGGTCGGGCTTGAGCGTTAACGCATCTAACTGCCAGGATTGAGGGCGCGGCGCGAAGACATCCGCATACTTCATCAGCTTGGCGACGGCGCGCACCTCCTCGCGCGAGCGCAGGACGTTGTCCGCGTCGTATTTGGCCTTGAGGTGGAGGACGGTCTCCTCCAGTGTGTAGGCGCCGGGAGCTTCTTGGAGCAAGGTATAGAGGTCTTGCAGGATCTCGGTGCGCGTGTGCGGGTCCATCAGGCGGATGCCGGCCGTGCTCAGCGCTACGCGATGCTCTAACAGCTCGTCCTCGGGCGGGCGTTCCGTCACCTGCGGCTTGAGCGCCACCCAGAGCACCTTATCGCGCACCCTGGATTGCACCAGATCCGATTGGGCCTCCACAAAATCGCGGAATTGACGGTAGCCCAGGTCTGTCTCGTTGAAGGTGGGATCTAATTTGAGCATCATCACCTTGAGCTGGCTGGCGTTGACCTCGTTATCCGTGACCTGGGGGAGCAGCGTGCGCATCGCGTCTAGGAGCAACTGGCGGTTGCGCTCCAGCCGATAGGCGGCGGTGCGGGTCTCGGAGCCGATGAGGGTATCGTAGAGGATGAAGTGATCGCAGGATTTGACCAGCACCTCGCTGGTCGATTGGCGCAATCCCAGGCCGACGACGACTTTGCCATAGGTGCGCAGCTTGCGCGCGACCGCGCTGAAGTCGCTGTCGCCGGTCACGAGGAAAAAGACCTCGATCTCTGGATGGGTGAACGCGGCTTCCAGCGCATCGACCACCATCTGGATGTCGGCGGCGTTTTTGCGATGGCGCGGGCTGTAGCGGAACATCTGCGTCAATTCGATGGCGTGAGCGAGCAGATCCTGTTGATAGCGGCTGTAGCTGGTCCAATCGCTGTAGGCGCGGCGGATGATGCAGCGTCCCCATTGCTGGGCCGCTTCCATGATCACATCCACCTTGCATTCGCCGTAAATCTCCTCGGCGGTGATGGCGACGTTCTCAAAGTCGATAAAGACGGCGACTTGGCCATCTTCTTGTTTGGCGGCTTGGGTTAAGGTTGCAGGGATAAATTGCGGGACGCTCATCACTATTTCTCCTCTTCGATTTCTTGGCGCTCCAGGTAGGCGTGCAGGGTGCCGCGATAGAGCGCGCGCTCTAAGTAATTCGTGCTGGCGACGGATAGCTCGTTGTAGGGCTTGCGGAGGAGAATATCCATCATCCAGCCGACCTGCCGCCCGTAGCGGCGCATGCACTCCTTAGGATTCAGGCCCGGCCACGAATAGCAACTCACCGTCGTCCGCCGATGCGCGGTCTTCACCCGCGGCGGGAGATTATCAAAGGCGGGATGATCGGGCGGGAACTCGTACTCGTCCAGGTCGCCGGTGGGGATGCCCTCGATGGCCTTCACCTGGATGGGGTCGGTCTCGGTGATGTAGGGGTCGGCGGTCACATCGACGATGACGGCGTGCTCCGGCAGCACACCGATCATGTCGTTGGGGAAGATATAATCGGTGGGATCGGAGCGGAAGGTGGCGTCGACAAACATATCGGCTTGGGACATCAAATTGATCAGCACGGGGCGATCTTGGGTGATGTTGCGTCCGATCAGGTGGACGATGACGCCGGGAACGCCGCGCAGCAGGAGCGCGCGATGCAATGCCACGTCGCCGTACTTGGTGGCGGCCTCGGCGGCGAAGCGCCCGACCGGGCCGGCGCCCACGACGACGACCTCGATCACTTTGCGCGAGCGGGCGTCGAAGTCCGGCAGGGTCTTTTGCAGGGCGCGGAATCCGGCCCAGATGGCGTTCCAACTGGTGCCTCGGATATTTTCGACCAGGCGCTTACCCTCGTCATCGATGATGCTGTCCATCGAGATGGGGCGCAAGCCCAGCTCCTGCATCAATTGGAGGCGGCCTGGATGGGTGGGGTAGTGCAGCATCGCGAGGGGAATGGTCCCCGGTCGCATCCGGGGCATCTCGTAATCCTCCGGCGAGCGCACCTGGATGACGATGTCCTGCTCGTAGCAGGCTTGGTTGGATGCAAATTGGACGTTGGGAAAGCCTTCGGTGTAGCGCGCGGGCTTGATGTTCATCCCAGATCCGCATCCTTCTTCCAGCACGACCTCGCGCGCGAGCGGGGCGATGCGATGGATCAGGCCCGGCAGAAAATCGCGCACCTCGCCGGGTTCTTTGTGCATCCGTGGAAAACCAACTGAGCGTGGGGGCATACCTCGCCCTCCTTTCGTC
>CAYXVS010000098.1:0-5239 GCA_964468735.1 uncultured Anaerolineales bacterium
GCTTCATCTGCTGATTCGTCGCCGCCGCTGAAGGTGATGAGCACATCGCCCACCTCGACCCAATCACCGCGCTCGACTAAGATCTCCTCCACCGTGCCGGCGTACGGCGAGGGAATATCCACCGCCGCCTTGTCGGTCTCCACCACCAAAATATCCTGATCCTCTGCAACCTCATCCCCCACGGCGACCAAGATGTCTTGAATCTCGGCCTCGTGGATGCCTTCTCCCAAATCCGGCAACTTGAATTTTCTAGCCATGGATCGTCTCCTTATGCCTCAACCTGCAACGTCTCACGGGCAGCGCGCAGAATGCGCGCGGCGTCCGGCAAATAATCTTTCTCGTAGGCGAAGAGCGGCATAATCGTATCGTAGCCCGCCACCCGGCGGATGGGCGCCTCCAGATACCAGAAGGACTTCTCCACCAAGCGCGCCACCACCTCCGCCGAGGGGCCAAAGCTGCGCGGCGCCTCGGTGATGACGACGCCCCGCCCGGTCTTGCGCAGCGATTCGGTGAAGGTCGTCTCATCCAGCGGCGAGATCGTCATCAGGTCGATGACCTCCGCTTCGATGCCCTCCTCCTCCGCCAACGTCGCGGCGGCGTCCATCGTCGGGCGCACCATCGCGCCGTAGGTGATGAGCGTGATCGCGTCGCCCTCCCGCACGACCTGGGATTGGCCCAGGGGGATCGTCTCCTCTTCCTCCGGCACCTCCTCGCGGAACGCGCGGTAGATGGCCTTCGGCTCGAAGAAGACCACGGGGTCGGGATCACGGATGGCGCTGACAAGCAGCGCGCGGGCGTTGCGCGGCCCCGATGGGATGACCATCTTGAGGCCGGGCGTGTGCGCGTAGTAGGCCTCGCGGCTCTCCGAGTGATGCTCCAGCGCGCGGACGCCGCCGCCGTAGGGCGTACGCAGCACCATCGGCACGTGATACGCGCCCCGCGAGCGCCAGCGCATCCGCGCGGCGTGGGATTCCAATTGATGGAAGCCCAGGTAACTGAAGCCGGAGAACTGGATCTCGCAGACAGGCTTGAGGCCGTAGATCGCCATGCCAACGCCCGCGCCCACGATCCCAGACTCCGCCAGCGGCGTGTCCATCACGCGCGCGTCGCCATACGCCTCCAGCAGGCCCTCGGTCGCGCGGAAGACGCCGCCATCGACGGCCACGTCCTCGCCCAACACGACGACGCTGTCATCGTTGCCCATCTCCTGATGCAACGCTAAATTGATCGCCTGCACCATCGTCATCTTAGCCATGATTTACCTCCTGCGCGGCGATAAACGCCTCGCGCTGTTCCTCCAGATAAGGCGGCATCTCGGCGTAGAGATGATCGAACATCGAGAGCGCCTCATCGCTGTACTCGTCCATCAATTCCTCGGCGTGATCGACCGCGGCGGCGATTTCATCCTTGATCTCCTCCCCCACCGCCTCGAGGTCGTCATCGGAGAGCAGGCCCTTCTCCTGGAGATAGGTCTGGAAGCGGGAGATCGGATCGCGCTTCTGCCACTTCTCCACCTCTTCATCCTCGCGATAACGGGTGGGATCGTCGGCGGTGGTGTGCACGGAGAGGCGATAGGTCACGTTCTCCAGGAGCGTGGGGCCATCGCCGGCCCGCGCGCGCTCCACGGCCTCCTGCGCCGCCGCGTAGACGGCGAGGATGTCGTTGCCATCGACCTGGAGGCCGGGGACGCCGTAGGCCAGCGCCTTCTGCGCCAGCGTCTTAGAACGGGTCTGATGCGCGCGCGGGATCGAGATGGCGTATTGGTTGTTCTGGCAGACGAAGATCGTGGGCGTTTGAAAAACGCCTGCGAAGTTCAGCGCCTCGTGGAAGTCGCCCTCCGAGGTCGCGCCGTCGCCGAAGAAGGTCATCGCCACGTCGTCGCGCTCGCGGTACTTGATCGCGTAGCCGATCCCCGCCGCGTGCAACATCTGCGTGCCCACGGGGATAGCGACGGGCAAATTCTTCACATCCTCATCGATCTCGCCGCCGCGCATAAAGCCGCCGTAGTAGAGCAAGAAGCTTTCCATACTCTGACCGCGCCACAACTGGCCGGCCGCCTCGCGGAAGGCGGGCGCCAGCCAATCGGATTCGCGGAGCGTGGCAATCGCGCCAACCTGCGACGCCTCCTGCCCCTTGATCGGGGCGAAGGTGCCGATCCGGCCCTGGCGCTGAAGCTTGAGCATCCGCTCATCGAAGCGGCGGCCCAGCAACATCGCTCGATGCAGACGGAGCAGAAAGTCATCGGAGAGATCCGGCTCCAACGCCTCATCCACATTGCCGTCTTCATCTAAGATGGAGAGATGCTCCACCTGATACGGTAAGTCAATCGTCTTTCTTGGCATCGTCGTTCTCCTTAGTGATTACGTTAAACTATGTAAATCCTGTTCAAAATCATCCCGCTTTTCCATTCGATTCCGCCATCGCCGTGATGCGCGTGCGCAGCGCCCACAGGCTGTCGGGATAGCGGGTGTAGAGATCGTCCCACGCGGCATCGAGTCGGTCGTGATCGCCGGAGTCCATATAGCGGCTCACGGCCAGGTAGAAGTAACACTCCGGCAGATAACCACTGCGCGGATAGCGATCGGGCAGCAGCGCGAAGACCTCGGCGGCCTGGGTGTAACGCTTGCGGTCGAAGTGATAGTGGCCCAGCCCCATCAAGAGGAAGGGCGCGAACTCCGACGGCGGCAGCCATCCGACGCTCCGGTAAAGGGCGCTGCCCTGGATATCTATCACGCGGAAGTTCGGCGTCCAGACGGCGTGATATTTGTGCGCCAGCTTGCCGGACGTCATAATATCGACCTCGACGGGGACGAAGTGGGCCTTGATCAAACTCCCCACGGTCGGATCGGGAAAGGTCACGGCGGCCATCTTTTCACAGCCCAGGCAGCCATCCTTGGAGAAGAAGAGCAGGAGCGGCTTTCGCGCCTCGCGTCCCGCCGCCAAGGCCGATTCGTATTCCGTTTGCCATTCAACCGACACAGATGATAGGTCCATTGGGTTCACTCCTTAGAAATAGTTGAAAGTTATAAGTTGGATGTTGAGAGACTGAGTTTACGGGATTTCGAAGCAGAACGACAGGAAAAATCGCTCTCGCTGCCTCAGAACCTGCTTAAGCGTGTTCAAGGCAAACGAAGTTGAGGTTGATGTGGGTGCTAAATTGCTTAGCGCGCAACCTCGTGCATCGTGGACACCTCAGAACTGCTTCGTTTGCCCGTTTACTCGCCGGCGTAGAAGACGCGGTAGATTTTGCCGCCGGCATCGTCCGAGATGAAGAGGCAGCCATCGGCGCCGGTCACGACGTCGACGGGGCGGCCCCAATCGGAGCCGTCCTCGCGCAGCCAGCCCACGGCGAAGTCGCGCACGGTCCCCGGTGTGCCCTGATCTTGATCAACGGGGATGCGAATCACCTTGTAGCCCGTGGGCGTGGAGCGGTTCCAGGAGCCGTGGAAGGCCACGAACATATCGCCGCGATAGTTGGCGGGGAATTGCTCGCCGGTGTAGAAGGTCAGCCCCAGCGGCGCCGAATGCGCCTGCATCTCGACTTCTGGCTCGGCGACGCCCTCGCACGCGCCCGACTCGCCGAACTCAGGATCGACGATGCGGGCGGCATGGCAGCGCGGCCATCCGGCGTCATCGCCCTGCTGGACGTGGTAGATCGTCTCCGGCGGCTGATTATCGCCCAGCCAATCGCGCCCGTTGTTGGTCGCCCACAGCTCGTCAGTTCCTGGGCGAAACGCGATGCCGACGGCGTTGCGCAGGCCCTCCGCGTAGATCATCCCCTCGCTGCCGTCCGGCGCATAGCGCATAACAGTCGCGCGCCGCTCGTCATCCTCGATGCAGACGTTGCACGAGGAGCCAATCGAGACGAATAGATGTTCCCCCTCGGGGCTGATGCGCACGGTGCGCGTGTTGTGCCCGCCGCTCGGCAGGCCATCGATCACGACCTCGCGCTCCTGAAAGCGCCCCTTATCATCGAGATCGGGATCACGCAGGCGGAGGATGCGCGTCGTCTCGCCGACGTAGAGCGAGCCGTCCGGGTGAAAATCGATGCTGCTGGGCGCGCTCAGGCCATCGGCGACAATTTCCACGCCATCGGCGACGCCGTTCCCATCCGCATCGGGCAGGCGCACGATGCGACCCGCGCCGCGCTCGGCCACGTACAGCGCGCCCTCCGGCCCCACGGTCATCATCCGGGGATCGTTCAGGCCGCTGACGAAGAGCGAGATGCCAAATCCCGCCGGCAAGCGGATCTCATCCTCCGGGGGGACGACCTCGGTGGGCGGCGGGGGCGGCGAAGCCGTCGCAGTCGGCTGGGGCTGTGAGGTGGCGGTCGGGGCGGCGGTAGCCGGAGACGTCGCCGGGGGCGTAGGTGTAGCGGTGGGCAACGGCACGGCGGTCGGGGCTAAGGTCGCCGTCAATGTCGGCGGCACGGAGCGCGCCGGTAGGATGGCGCATCCAGCGCCGAAGGCCAACACCAATCCTATCGTCAGAGCTATCAACACCAACCTGATGCGGGTCTTCATATTATGCGCCACCTTCAGTCGTAAAGCTGATGTCGTCCACATCCCGCACCACCCGCCCGTGATAGAGGTTGGTGACCTGTCGCAGGGTCAGCGCCTGATCGAAGGGCGTCAGGGCGGAGATGCCGTTGGCGGGGATGACAATATCGAACCAGCGCAGGCCCGCCGAGGCCGCGGTGTGCAGCACGCAGATGTTGGCCACCGTCCCGACGATGACCACGTGCTCGACCTCCAAGATGCGGCTCAGGAGGTGATCCAACCAACTCCCGTAGAAGGCGTCATAGCGGTTTTTGGGAGCGATCAGATCATTATCTTGGGGCGCCAACTCCTCGATGATCTCCCAGCCCCACGTCCCTTGGATGCAGTGACGGGGCCAAATATCGAACTCTGGGTCCTCTTCGATCTGGGTATCCTGCGTGTAGATGATGCGCACCTGCCGAGCGCGCGCCTGCTCCTGCAACCGCTGGATAGCGGGGATGGTCGTCTTGGCCTCGGGCACGTGCAAGTTGCCCTCCGGTTTCACAAAGTCATTCTGCATATCCACCACGATGACGGCGGTCTCTGCAGCGGGTAACTCAACATGTTCCTCGATGGGGATATTGGGGATCTCTACCTTGCCGGTGGGAATCGTTGCGATTGTCATAATGGGCCTCCTCTAACGATCAGTTAAAAGTTGCGAGTTGAAAGTTGTTGAGCGTCAAAGGTCAAAAGGTCGAAAG
>CAYXVS010000098.1:5339-10458 GCA_964468735.1 uncultured Anaerolineales bacterium
AAGGTCGAAAGCCGAAGGTCGAAAGCCTTGAGTTGCTATTTCGCCAGTTCTGCGATGGCCTCTTTCAGCACCCGCGCCGAATTTTCCAGCGCTTTTTGCTCCTCGGGCGGCAACGGGGCTTCGATGATGCGCGCGACGCCATCGCGGGTGAGAATGGACGGCGTGCTGAGGCAGACGCCTTCCAGGCCATGTTCGCCTTCGAGCAGGGTCGAGACGGTGAGGACGCTGTGCGCATCGCGCAGGATGGCGCCCACAATGCGGGTCATCGCCTGGCCGACGCCGTAATAGGTCGCGCCCTTGTAATCGATGATGTGATAGGCCGAATCGCGCACAGCCTGCTCGATCTCCTCGCGCTCGCTCTCCCAATCGTCGCATTTACCGCAGATGGGACAGTAATCGTCGATGTGCATGCCGGCTAAGTGCGTCATCGACCAGGCGGCGAACTCGCTATCGCCGTGCTCGCCCAGGATGTAGGCGTGGACGTTGTGCACGTCGATGCCACAGTGTTGGCTCAGCAGATAGCGGAAGCGCGCGCTATCGAGCACGGTGCCGGAGCCGATCACCCGCCCGCGCGGCCAGCCGGAGCGCTTCTGCGCCACGTAGGTCAGCACATCCACGGGGTTGCTCACCACCAGGATGACGGCCTCCGACTCCTGCGCGACGATGTCATCCACGATGCTCTCCATAATCGCGGCGTTGCGCTGCAATAGATCGAGCCGGGTCTCGCCGGGTTTCTGTTTGGCGCCGGCGGTGATGACGATCACCGCCGCGTCGGCGTAGTCGCGCTTATCGGCGGCGAAGATATCGACGGCGGGAAAGAAGGGCCGACCATGGGACAGATCGAGCACCTGGCCTTGAACCAACTCCTCATTGAGGTCCAGCAGGCCAATTTGATTGGCCATGCCGCTTTGAGCCAGCGCATAGGCAAAGGTCGCGCCCACATCCCCCGCGCCTACGATCACGATTTTTCTGGCGTTCCGTTTCTTTTTCATTGTTTTCTGCTCCTCTCGAATCATTTGATTATCCAAATAATAATAAACCATATACTTATATTATTAATCATAATAACACAGATGTCAACCTCAAACCGTTGAGTAGAGTTCAGAAAAATTCTAGATTAGGTTGGAGAAAGTTGGAATATCGTTGGCAAGAAAAAAACGCGCCCCCTATCGCGATGATGGAGGCGCGTTGGCGCTCGAAGCTCACACTGGCTTCCCAGATTACGCCTTTAATGGACAACTCGTCGAGTGCCAGGCCTTCGTGCCGCCCAGGACAACGACCAACTCCTCGCCTTGCCACGCCTCGGAGCGCTGCAAATAGCTCGCCGCGATCATCGAGCGCAGGCCGCTGCCGCAGAAGATGTAGACGGTACGATCCTGGGGGATGGCGTCCGCTTGTTTGGATAGACGTAGACGCTCCGGCAGTTGGGTGATGTGGATGTGATGCCCGTCGGCGATGGCGCCCTCCGCCGCCAACTCCTCATCGCTGCGCACGTCCAAGATCCAGGCGGCATAGCCCGCGTCGAGGCGATGGCAAAGCTGCCGCGTCGTCACCGTGCGGATCGACGCGCTCTCCCGGCCCGACATGTGCCAAGCCAACATCCCGCCCGCGAGGTAGCCCGCGACGTTGTCGTAGCCCAGGCGCACGAGTGTGCGCATCACGGGCGTGAGATCGTCACTCTCGCCGACCAGCAGCAACGGTTTGTCGTAGGGCAGGAACCAGCCCGCGAAGCTCGCCAGGCCGCCGTCCCAAATCGAAAGCGCGCCGGGCACGTGCGCCGTGGCGAACGCGACCTCCGACCGCGTGTCCAACACGACCGCATCTTCATTCGCCCTCTGCGCTTCGAAGGCGCCCGGTTTCAGCGGCGTGGGCGCGGGCAGCGGGCCGATCACGGGCGGCCCGGCCAAATTCAAGCGCTCCATCTGGCGGAAGTAGGGCGGGCGCTCCAAGACCTGCGCGACGTGCGCCACAAAGTCCGCTTTCTCCGTGGGCTGGAGCTTGGGATTATGCGCGCGCTCCAATCCAATCGTCGTCCAGATCCGCTCGGCGATCTCGCTGCCGCAGACGGAGCCGGCGCCGTGCGCCGGGCAGACGATGACCTCGTCGCCCAAGGGGAGCAGTTTCTCGAAGAGCGTGTCGTAGAGCAATTCGGCCATCTCCTCCTTGCGATCCACGTCGACCAAGTCCACCCGGCCCACGTCCCCGGCGAAGAGGGCGTCGCCCGTGAAGACTATCCACGGATGGCCGTCGGGATCGTGCAGGAGATAGCTCTTCGAGCCGGGGGTATGGCCGGGCGTGTGCAGCGCCTTCACCTCCAACCGGCCCACCGACCACGTCTGGCCATCCTCGACGGCCGCGCCGTATTCGTAGGGCAGCTCGTCATCGGCGTGCCAGATGTCAGCGCCGGTGCGCTCGGCCAACTCTGTCGAGCCGATGAGATAATCTTCGTTGCGATGGGTCTCCAAAATCGTCGTGATCCGATAGCCCGCGCGGCTCGCGCGCTCGACGTAGACCTCGGCATCGCGGCGGGGATCAATCACCAGCGCCTTGTGCTGATCGCCGATCAGGTACGAGTAGTGCGCCAATCCAGTGGATTCAATGCGCTCAAATAACATCCATCGCTCCTTTCGCCAAAATTAGAAGAAATGATTTCCACCTTCCGGGAAGCTACCCGCATTTCGCAGCTTCCCGGAAGGATTGAACAAAGTAGCCGGCCCCAGTCCCCCACCGGGGCCGGCTGACACGGCGCACGGGTAAATCAGCGAGGATTCGTCCCGGTCACCGTGGGGTTTTGAGGGTAGGAACTCCATTCGGTAAACGACCCTTCGTAGATCTTCACCTTGGGGAAGCCCAGGTACCACTTAAAGAGCAAGAACTCGTTCGTGGCCTCGCGCCCGGTGCCACACGAGCAGATGACGGTCTTATCCGGTGTGATCTCGTGCTCGTCTAAGATCGCCTGGATCTCGTCATCGGGGCGCAGCTTGCGCGGGTTTTCATCGGTCATAAAGGTTTTCCAGGGCACATTGACGGCGCCGGGAATATGCCCGGGCTTGATCCACGGGCCTTGCCCTTCGTAGACGTTCGCGGGGCGCGCATCCAAGAGAATGACGTTCTCTCGATCCTTCAGCGTCCGGAAGGCGTCATACGCGACGAAATACTCGCGCTGCACCTCCACGCCAAAGTTGGATTCCGTAACCTCCGGGAAGACCTGCGAGGTCGGCCCCTCGTCCTGCATCCACTGCTCGAAGCCGCCATCTAAGACGTAGACGTTCTTGTGGCCGAACCGCGCGAGCGTGTAGGCCATCATCGTCTGCTCCAGGCCATTGCCCCAGCCAGAGAAAAGCCCCTTGCCCGTGTAGACGACCACCGGGCGATCCGCTTCTAAGCCTACGCGGCGGAAGAGCGGCTCGATAACCGTCTCCGGCACATACTGCGCGGGCAGACCCTTCTTGGGGATACGTAACAGCCCTTCATTCATGTAGATCGCACCGGGGATGTGCGCCTTGATGTAGTCGTGGACGTTGGGCTGCGCGTCTAAGATCATCAAATCCTCGTCGGTGGCGTGATCCATCAGCCATTGGGTATCGACCCACTTCACAACGCCATCACCATGCGGATACTCTTTCGTCATTTAAATCCTCCTTATCCTAGATCTAGCGGCATATCGATCTCAAATCGCCCCAGGAATTTAGATATCTCTTCCTTCGCTTTCACCTTGGTGAAGTTATATCGCTCACGCAACTTCTCGGTGAACTTATCCCAGTTACCACCGATGTAGCCGAGATCCTCGTCCGTCAACTCGTCCCACTGCTGTTGCGCTTCCGTCTGAATTCTCAGCCATTCAGATTCCGTCAGATTATCAGCCATTTTTTACCTCCTCTCGACTTGCTAAACACAATGAGGCCAGTCAGCTTCCTAACCAGCCCTCAATCTCTCCTTCTCAAACTACGTTGATCTCCTTGCTGCTCTCCCACAAACCGTGGATGTTGCAGTACGAGACCGCAATCAATGTGCCGGCCTGATCGATTTTCATCTCGGTGGCGCCGGTGTGATGCGTATAGACCGGGCCTTCGTTCGCGCCCTTGGTCGATGCGCCGTGCGCGTTGAACTCAAAGTGCGCTACATCATAGATAAAGTTGCCCTTATCCGGCTTGAAGTAGAGCTTAGCCCACGCGATGTGATGCTCAGTGGTGTTGGGATGGCCCACTTCCTTGCCCAACGTCACTTTGACATCGAAGAACTCCCCGGCCTCGACGGCCTCGGGCGCCTCGATCACGGGCACGTGCTTCTCTTTCTTCCAATCAGCGCTTTGAATGTGCTTTCCGATCATGCGTTAAAACTCCTTTCGATTTTATCGATTTGTTCGATTTGATCGTGAATATCAACCAACGTCACGCCAGATTGGCGTGCAACTCAATCGTCAGCCCCTCGCGCAGCAGATTGGAGACCGGGCAGCCTTGATCGGCCTCTTCCGCGATCTCCCGAAAGGTCGCCGCGTCGATATCGGGCACGTGGCCCTCGACCTCCAGCATCATCTGGGTGATGGCAAAGCCACCCCCCTTCTTCTCGAGCGAGCATGTCGCTTGGGTCGCGATGCTCTCCGGGGCGTAGCCCTTTTCGCTCAACGTGAGCGCAAACGCCATACTGTAACACGCCGCGTGCGCCGCCGCGATCAACTCCTCCGGATTCGTCCCCGGCTTCTGCTCAAATCGCGTGCCAAAACTATACGCCTCGCCTTTGAGCACCCCACTCTCGGTCGCGACATCGCCCTGACCGCTCTTCAAATCGCCTCGCCATTCCGCCGATCCAACTCGTTTAATCGCCATTTTCCCTCCTTCGGCTCGCACCTGATGCTTATTTGATTAACTAACCCAAAAGCTTCAGCAGATAGAAAAACATGAAAGTCCATCTTGTTTATTATGGTAATATAAAAAGCAGCGCTGAACGGTTGAGCTGCGTTGCCGTCATCGTTGCATTGGGTTAGATAGAGTTGGAATAGCGTTGGGGGCGCCATTTGGGCGCAGAAACGCAACAAGCCCTCGGCGCCGTAACGCTGCCGAGGGCTTGTTTGTGAGGATATGTTCACATTAAATTACGCCAGATCCAGTCCGACGTTGGC
>CAYXVS010000099.1:0-1204 GCA_964468735.1 uncultured Anaerolineales bacterium
GCGTTGAGCCGAGGAGGCCGTATCACAGGGCGCGTGATTGATGCGCAATCGGGCGTGGGACTCTCCGGGGTGTCGGTCCGGGCCGATCGCCAGGACGCCAATACCCCGAATGGCACGGCGACCACCAACGCCGGTGGCTATTACACGACCACGGCGCTTTATACCGGCGTATATCGGGTTTATTTCAGTCCGCCACAACCCTACTACGCCGAATACTACGACAATTATCGGGAGTGGAATGCTTTTACGCCGGTCTCGGTCATCGGTTCGTTGACCACGACCGGCATCGACGCCGCGCTGCGGACCGGCTATCTCATCACGGGCACGGTTACCGGGGCCGGGGGACAGCCGCTGGAGGACGTGCGCGTCCGCGCTTATCGGGGGGGGAGTACATCCTCCTCGGACTCGCGTTACACCGACAGCGATGGTCGATACCAGCTTGGCCCGTTGGACGCCGATCGCTACCGCGTGTCCTTTGAGTCGCCTGATTCGCACATCAGCGAGTGGTACGACGATGCCTTGACCTACACCGGCACGACCGTCATTGATCTGATGGCCGGTGACGCTGCCGACGTAGACGCTCAACTGGCAGCCGGCGGCGTCATCACCGGCGCCGTCACCGGCCCGGGTAGTGTGGCGCTCGCAGATGTCGGGGTATACGTCTATCCGCTTGGGGAGGATGATGACGTCGCCTCAGGATGGACCGATGAAGATGGCCGCTACGTCACCGAGCCTGGGCTAGCGACCGGTTCGTACCAGGTTAGATTTTCCGCGCCAGATGGGTACACCAGCGAGTGGTACGACGACCGGGCCGCCCAAGGCGGCGCGACCGTCATCTCTGTGACGGCCGGCGTCACCCGCACGAACGTCAACGCTGAGTTAGCGACTTACGCCAGTGGCGCGATCACCGGCGCCATCACCGCGGCCGATACGGGGCTTCCCTTGAGTATGTGGGTCTACGCCTACAACTCGGAGGGGGACAACGTCCAATCCGACTACGCCACTGACGGGGACTACGTGCTGGACAAACTACCGCCGGACATTTATCGCTTGCGCTTCTCCGCCTCTTCACCCTACATTCCGGTTTACCACGATGGTCACTTTGAGTTGAGCGACGCCGATCCGGTGACGGTGACGGCCGGCATGACGGTCACCGTCGATCAGATTGTCCCGCGCGGCGGCGTGATCACCGGCACGGTTACTA
>CAYXVS010000099.1:1304-10432 GCA_964468735.1 uncultured Anaerolineales bacterium
GGTTACTAGCTCCGGCGGCGTGATCACCGGCACGGTTACTATCTCCGGCGGCGTGCCCGGCGTGTATGTCTATGCCCGGCGAGTCGTCGGCGGCTATGATACCGGATCAAGTTATACCGGCGTTGATGGGACATACTATCTGGACGGGCTGGAGGGGGGGAGCTACAAGGTGCAATTTAGACCTCTGGCGCCTTACATCGGTGAGTGGTACCAGGACGCGGCCGATCAGGAGAGAGGACAGGCCATCTCGGTGGCGTTGGGGACCACCACGCCCGACATCGATGCGGCGCTGGCGACGGGCGGCGTCATCACCGGCGTCATCAGCTCGGCCGCCACGGGCGCGCCGTTGCCCAGCGCTTACGCCAACGTTTACAGCGGGACCACCTCCTGGATCAATAACGTCTACGCTGATATGGACGGCGTTTACCGGACCTCCGGTTTACCCGCTGGCGACCAGTATCGCGTGCGCTTTTACGAGGGGCCGTGGGACCTTTATATAACCGAGTGGTACAGCGACGCGCTGTCGCAGAATGATAGTCTCACCGTTACCGTGCCGGTCTCGGGGGTGATGCCTCACATCGACGGTGCCCTGGATCTGGGGGGAACAATCAGCGGCTGGACCTACGATGGGATGAGCGGCAAGCTGTTGAGCAGCGTGTATGCCCGCGTGGTGGAAGCTGCCACCGGCGCTTACGTGGATTATGATTATAGCAATAACTATGGCCTCTACCTGGTGGATGGTCTGCCCAGCGGGCAATATCACGTGTACTTTTCGGAGGATGGCTATGAGACCCAGTGGTACGATCAGGTGACGAGCAGATCATCGGCGCTCACCGTGACCGTCAGCGCGCCCGCCGACACCCCAAACATCAACGCCTATCTGACTTACACCAACACCGTGTACCTGCCGCTGGTGATGCGTAACCAGTAGCGAGAGGGAAAAAGGCAACGGAGCAAAAATAACCCTGCTTTCCAACTCTGTCTTTAAGGCGTGCGGGCGTCAGGCTGTGCAGATATCCATTTAGTTTCTGAGGTGCAACGCACTTAAACTCTATAATGAGCGATAGGACGTGATTTTTACGTTTCAAAGCAGTTAAAAAGTGCGTTGCACCTGAAAGTTCACAAAACTATACTGATACCTATGCAGAAGCGGCTTGACGCCTGCACTCCGAATTCTTTCGGGAGTAAACCATCTAGCGTGCAACCTCGTGTATCGTGGATACCTCAGAACTGCTTCGTTTGCCCCATCGGGGATTTCGAGGCAGAATGATAGGAAAAATCGCTCTCGCTGCCTCAGAACTCAGAACCTGCTTAAGCGTGTTCAAGGCAAACGAAGCTGGGGTTGATGCGGGCGATAAAATGCTTAGCGTGCAACCTCGTGTATCGTGGATACCTCAGAACTGCTTCGTTTGCCCCATCGCTTGGTCGCTTGACAAGGCCCCAAAACTCCCTACAATGAGCATACATTGAGGGAGCAGGACGGATCTCATGAAAGATCTTTTCGTAATTCAACGAGAGCGGGAATATGAGACGATGTGATAACTTCACACTTTCAATCCAAGATAAGCAAATAAATCGACTGCGGGCCATCTAGCTAGATGCAACCCGCAGTCTGTGTTTTATCAGCAACCTCTTGCTTGCAAGCGTAGAATCACATAACCTTTGAGCATCACCTTACGGATGCCGATATATTGTTTTCTGACGTTGTGAAGGAGGTGATGGCGACACAGGAAAAATCAGGAAAATGGCTAACTTTCCGATGAGTCCGATGGACAGGGAACCATTTTACCGGGAGCGTGAAGATAAGTGATAGAAGATAGCGCAATGCGGTAGGTGGTAACAAATCTGCTTGCACTATCTACCATACATGTGTTTAGTCCACTTGGTGAAAGGATAAAAACTATGTTTGACGAAAAATCGCTGAAAGAATTGGCCGCTATCGAAGCCGAAGGCCCCATCTTAAGCATCTACCTGGACGTGGATCCCACGCAACAACAGAACGCCGATCGCTACAAGCTGCGATTGCGCGAGATGCTGAAAGAGGTCGCCGATGTGGTGGATGCCGAGGATCTCGACGCCGTGAAGCGCTATGTCGATCTGGAATATGATTGGTCCGGGCGGGGATTGGTGCTCTTTTCCCATCAAGCAGAGGATATTTGGCGCACTTACTCCTTGGCCGTCCCTGTGCGCTCCGGCGTGACGGTCGCTCGCAAGCCCTACATCTCGCCCCTAGTTGAGGTCGATGGCCTGTACGGACGGTACGTCGTCGCGCTGGTGGATCGGCAGGGCGGGCGCTTCTTCTTGTTCCAGATGGGCGAGTTGACGGATCAAGAGGGCTCGGTCGGTGAGGATATTCGGCGCACCCGCAAGGGCGGCGGCTCCTCTGTCGTCGGCATGCGTGGCGGTTCGCAGGTTTCGGGGCGTCGCGAGGCCGAATTAGTTCAGCGTAACTTGAAAAATACGGTGCAAGCTTTGGTCTCCTTTTGTCGAAAATATAAGCCCCATCGCCTGTTGATCGCTGGCGCTGAGCATGTCATCCCCAAACTACGAGAAGTTCTCCCCAATCCGCTCGCGGAAATCTTGGTGGGGTCTTTCGTGGCGAATATGGATGCCAGCGATGTCGAGATTCGTGAGAAGTCATTCGAGGTGTTGCGCGAGCTGGCGGATCAGCGCCATCAGCACGTGGTGGAGGCGGTCAAGACGGCCGCAGCCAAGGGGCAGAATGGCGTGCTCGGCTTGGATGAGACGCTCTCCGTCGCGTACGAGGGGCGGGTCCAGGTGTTGGTTGTGGAGCGCGATTACCATCAGCCGGGGTATCGTTGCCGGGGATGCGGCTATCTCACGACGCAGAAGTTGGATAGTTGCGTCTTCTGCGGTGGGGAATTTCAGGAGATTCCCGATGCCGTTGAGGCGGTGGTCACCCAGACGGTGGATAAGGGCGGCGGCGTCGAGGTGGTGGATAACGAGGTGATGCCGGAAGGGGCGTGCATCGGAGCGCTGTTGCGTTATTAGGGGAACCTGAAAAGGTCGTCCCTGATCGTCAAACTGTTTGTGGCCCGGTAAAAAACTGCCGGTCGCAACGGGTAACTTGTGAGTAGAAAAAGCCCCCCTGCACACGTAAAGCAGGGGGGCGCATTATTTGGAGATAGCGAGATGTCAGATTCCAAAAACGCCTTTGATCGGCGTCGGCACCGCCGGCAGAGCGAGCGCAACTTTATTATCGCGGTGATTTTGGCGCTGCTCGTTGGCGGGAGCGTGGTGATTGGTGTGGTCTATGGTTGGCCTTCCGTCCTCACCGGCTGGCTGTGTCTCCTGCCGGGCGTCGGGGCGCTGCTCTTGATTTGGCTTGTGCTGCACATCATGGAGCGGATCGTGCAGGAGGAGTGAGGTGTCTTGTACCAGATCTCCTGAGTCTCTATCTTAGAACGCCTTAGAGACGCAAAATTTTGCGTCTCCACTTATGCGAAAACCGGCCCTCACCTTGCGGATGAGGGCCGGTTGTGTGCTTGGTTTGTACGCGCCGAGTCGACTAGGCCTACTCCCTAGATCTACACCCAGCCGCGCAGGCGCATCGCTGTCTCGACTTTGGCGATGGCGACCCAGTAGGCCGCGTCCCGCATGTAGAGATTCTTCTCTAAGGCGGTTTCCAGCACGCTGTTGAATGCCTGCGCCATGTTGTCATCTAGTTTGTTCAGGACTTCCTCTTCGGACCAGTAGTAGTTCATATCGTTCTGAACCTGCTCGAAGTAGGAGCACGTCACGCCGCCGGCGTTGCAGAGGAAGTCGGGGATCACGAAGACGCCCCGCTCTTTGAGCACCACGTCGGCTTCGGGGGTGGTGGGGCCATTGGCGCCCTCGGCTAAAATCTTGACCTGCTCGCTGATGTTTTCCACATTCTCGCCGGTGATGACGCCCTCGACGGCGGCGGGGATCAACACGTCCACGTCCTTGTAGAGCCACGCATCGCCGTCTTCGACCTGATAGCCCGCGCGCTCCGCTTCCTCGCGGTTGATCGTGCCATACTCGTCGGTGATGCCTTGGAGGAAGTAGGGGTCGATCCCGTCCATCTTGGTGTAGGTGTAGGCCACCTTATCCGTATTATCCCAACAGGAGACGCAGATGACCTTGCCGCCTAACATCTCGATAAAGGTGCGGGCAGCATATTGGGCCACGTTGCCAAAGCCCTGAATGGAAGCGGTTTGGGTGCGCGCGTCTATGTCCAGATGTTTCATCGCCTCGCGCACGGTGACCACCACGCCGAAGCCGGTCGCGGCGGTGCGCCCCCGCGATCCGCCGCCGCCGACGGGCTTACCCGTGATCACGCCGGGCACGTACTCCCCGCGCAACTTCGAGTATTCGTCCATCATCCAGCCCATCATCTGGGATGTGGTGCCGACGTCGGGCGCGGGCACATCGTTGCGCGGCCCCAAGTTTTTCCATACCGCGTCGATCCACTCGCGGCAGAGGCGCTCTTTTTCGCCTGTGGAGAGCTGTGAGGGATCGACGACGACGCCGCCCTTGCCGCCGCCCAGCGGGATTTCGGCCACGGCGGTCTTCCACGTCATCCACGTGGCTAGCGCTCGGACGGTATCCAAGGTCTCGTTGGCCGCGAAGCGGATGCCGCCCTTGGCCGGGCCGCGAGCGTCGTTGTGCTGCACCCGGAAGCCGAAGAATACCTTGATCGTGCCATCGTCCATCCGAACGGGAAGTTGGAATCTGAATTCGCGCATTGGCCAGCGCAACATATCCCGCACAGACTTGTCCAACCCCATCTGCTCGGCGACCTCGTCGAATTGCTGTTGAGCCATCTTGAAGGGGTTCATTTTTTCGCTCATTGCTATAATTTTCTCCTTTAGCTAACTATAAGATGTTCAAAGTGCTGTCTCAATCTCACGCTACTTTAAGCTTCGGAGCGTGCTTGTTCTAATTCGTGTTGCAGCAATTCTCGCGCCGTCTGCGGGTTCGCCTTGCCGCGCGTCTCCTTCATCACCTGCCCGATGAACCAGCCGATGACCTGCCTCTTCCCCTCCAGGTATTGGCTCACCTGCTTGGGATTTTCGGCGATGATCTCGCGCACCACGGCGGTGAGCGCGTCCGTATCGGAGATTTGCGCCAGCCCCAGGCGCTCCACGGCCTCTTCGGGTTCCTCGCCGGTCTCGAAGATCTCGCTCAGCACCTGCTTGGCCGCCGTTATGCTGACGGCGCCCTCCTCGCGCAGCTTGATCAGATCGACCAACTTCTCCGGGGTGACGCTCAACTCGGTGATCTCCTGGCCGCTCTCGTTCATCAGCCGGAACAGCTCGCCGGTGATCCAATTGGCGACCTCCTGCGCTGCGATACCCGCTTGGCGCGCCTGCTCCGCTGCCGTCTCGAAGTAGTTGGCGATGGCCTGCGTGCTGACCAGCAGATCCGCATCGTAGGGGCGGATGTTATAGGTCGCGATCAGCCGGCGCTTCTTCGCCAGCGGCAGTTCGGGGACTTGCGCCTGCACCTTCTCGATCCACGCTGCCTCGATCTTCAGCGGCGGGATGTCCGGCTCTGGGAAGTAGCGGTAGTCGTGGGCGAATTCCTTGGTTCGTTGCAGGTAGGTGCGTTCCTCGCTCTCGTCCCAGCCCATCGTCTGCTGCTGGACAACGCCGCCGGCCTCCAGCACCTCGATTTGGCGCTCGATCTCGTAGGCGACGCCGCGCGTCAGGGCGCGGAACGAGTTGAGGTTCTTGATCTCCGTGCGCGTGCCCAGTTCCTCCTGGCCCTGGGGCCGCACGCTGACATTGGCCTCGAAGCGCATCACGCCCTTCTCCATATCGCCGGAGTTGATGCCCAGGTAGACCAGCACCTCGTGCAGCGCCGTCGCGTAGGCCTGCACCTCCGTCACGGAGTGCATATCCGGCTCGCTGACGATCTCCAGCAGCGGCACGCCGGCGCGGTTGAAATCCACCATCACGCTGCCATCCTCCATGTGATAGAGCTTGCCGGTGTCCTCCTCCAGATGCGCCCGATGCACGCCGATCTGCCGGCGCTCGCCCTCCACCTCGACCTCCAGATAGCCGTCGACGGCCAGCGGGAGGTCGTACTGCGAGATTTGGTATCCCTTGGGCAGATCCGGGTAGAAGTAGGATTTGCGGGAGAAGACGTTGACGGGGTTGATGGTGCAGTTGAGCGCCAGCCCCGCTAACATGCCCATCTCGACGGCGCGGCGATTGACGACGGGCAGCGTGCCCGGCAGCGCCAGACAGATTGGGCAGACGTACATATTCGGCTCCAGATTGCCCGTATCCGGCTTGACGGGACAGCCGCAGAACATCTTCGATTGCGTGTGAATCTGCGCGTGAACTTCCAGGCCTATGACCGCTTCATATTGCATATAATCTCCTCGTAAAAAATAGGCGTAGGGCGGATGTTATCGGAATGCCATCTTTGGGAATTGCGAATGATGAATTGCGAATATGTTTCCTCGAAACCCTTGCGAAGGTTGCACAAGTGATCTCGAAAAGTCCGAACTATGTGCAGCGAAAAGGTTAATCTGTTGTCCAGAGTTTTCGTGAACCTTCGCAAGGGTAGTGAAAGGTATCAGTGTCGTCGGATAAAGCGCTCGATGTGCTCCAGAGCCTCTTCGATCTGATCGTAGGCGGTGGCGTAGGACATCCGCACGTGGCCCTTGCCCGCCTCGCCAAACGCCCGGCCCGGAATGACCGCGACGCTCTCTTCTTGTAACAACTCCTCGGCGAAGGCGTTGTCATCCATTCCCGTGGAGGTGATGTTGGGGAAAGCGTAGAATGCGCCCTGGGGTTCCACGCACATCAGGCCCATGTCGTTTAGCCCGGAGACGATGAGCTTCCGCCGGCGATCATACGCCTGGCGCATCTCTTCGACGAACGGCTCGCCGACCTCCAGGGCCTTCACCGCTGCCCACTGCGAGGCCGTTGGCGCCGACATAATCAGCGATTGGTGGATCTTGCGCATCTGCCCGACCCATTCCGCCGGCCCCAGGATGTAGCCCACGCGCCAGCCCGTCATCGCGTAGGCCTTGGAGAATCCCTGGAGGACGACCGTGCGCGAGTACATCCCCGGCAGGCTGGCGAAGCAGGTCGGCTCGACGCCGTAGACCAGGCGATCATAGATCTCGTCGGAGATCACGATCAGGTCGTGCTTCTTCACCACCGCCGCGATCTCGTTGAGGCGCTCGCGGGAGATCACGGTGCCGGTGGGGTTGTTGGGCGAGGCCAAGAAGAGCACCTTGGTGCGCTCCGTCACCGCCGCGTCGATGGCCTCCGCCGTGATCTGGAAGCCGGTCTCCGCCGAGGTCGGCACGACCACGGGTTTCGCGCTCACCATCAACGCCGTGGGGCGGTACGAGACGAAGCTCGGCTCCGGGAAGATGATTTCATCGCCGGGATCCAAGAGCGCGCACATCGCCAAGAAGAGCGCCTCCGAGACGCCGACGGTGATGAGAATCTCGCTTGCCGGATTATAGGTCTGGTGGTAGAAGGCGTCGATGTGCTCGGCGATGGCCCGTCGCAACTCGATCAGGCCGGAGTTGGAGGTGTAGTGCGTCGCGCCCCGCTTCAGCGCTGCGATCCCCGCCGCTACAATCGGCTCCGGCGTGTCGAAATCCGGCTCCCCAATGCCCAAACTGATCACGTCATCCATCGTGGCCGCGATGTCAAAGAATCGGCGGATGCCAGAGGCGGGCATCTCGGCCGCGCGCTGCGAGACGAATTTACTAGCGTTCACGTGCATCATCACTCCTTTAAAGGTTACGGGTTGCAAGTTGCAGGTTAAAAGTTACAAGTGCTTAAGCGCCGGGTGAGTATTTGGCTACTGGACTATCCGACTACTTTGAAAATGTCATATTTCAAGCAGTTCACCTTCCCGGGAGCTCCAGAAGCCCTCTGGACAAAAGCGAAATGTAGTCAATCATTTATTTCCGCTGATGAGAAATGTCTTGTCAGCTTCCGGGAAGGTTGGAGCTCGAATGTGATATTATCACAAGCTACTGGACTATCCGACGACTCGACTATTTGACTAACTCTCGGTCGATGAGTCGCCGATGTTGAGGCGCCGGAATTGGCCGTCCAGTTCTACCCAGCGCCCGATCAGCGATTTCTCCAGCAACTCGGCTTCGATCCGCGCGCCCTCATCTACAATCGTATCGCGCAGGACACTGTCGCGGACTTCGGCGCCCTCGCCGATGGAGACGTACGGCCCCACCACGGAGCGCTCGACGATGGCCTGCGGGTGGATGTGCACGGGCGGCACGATGCTGACGCCGGGGCGCATCGCCTCCGGGCTGTTGTCGTAACCGTGTTCCAAAATATAGCGATGGGTGATGAAGGTCGTCTTCGGTTTGCCGGTATCCAACCACGTCCCGACCTCGCGCGGCTTGAAGGTCGCGCCCTCCTCGATCATCAAGTTCACCGCATCCGCCAAATAGTACTCGCCCTTGGTCTTGATGCGGCGCTCCATCAGGGTCTCGCACGCGCTGGCCAGCCACGCGCCATCGTCGAAGTAGTAGAGACCCATCAACACATTCTTGTTCTCTTTCGTGTCCGGCTTCTCCACCAGGTGCTGGGCGACGCCCTTATCATCCGTCTCCACCACGCCGAAGCGGCGCGGATCCTCTTCGATCTTCGTGTAGATCACGCCATCCAGCCCCTCTTGATCCAAGTTGGTGAAGTCGACGTCATCGAAGAGCGTATCGACGAACATCATAAACATCGGGCCATCTAAGTGCTCGCGCGCCAACCAGAGCGCGTGGGCCTGCCCCAACATCTCTTCCTGCACGACGTAGTGGGTGGGGATGTCGTAATTTTCGCTGATGTATTCTTTAACCTGATCGCCCAGCCAGCCGATGATGAAGACGTACTCATCGATGGACACGTCCCGGAATCGCTCCAGGATATGCCCCAACATCGGCTTGCCCGCCACGGGCAATAAGGGCTTTGGTCGCGTCCACGTGTGTGGACGCATACGGGTGCCAAATCCTGCCATCGGAATGACTAATTTCATTGGTGTGTCTCCTCTCGCATTTTTGATAGTTTGCGCAATACGCTTTACGTAATACGGTCATCAATTCTGATAAAATATCTCACAAGAAAGGGGCTTTCGGATTTTGCCGGATCCCCCCC
>CAYXVS010000100.1:0-10432 GCA_964468735.1 uncultured Anaerolineales bacterium
TCCAATCGTCTGGAGATACTCCCTCGCCCCGTGATGCCGCAGCGCATCGAAGTGACACGTCACATAGACAATCCGCCGCGCGGAGGTTTTAGCCTCCAGCGGCGGATTGTGTTGCGCTAAGAGCACGCATCGCACTTTCTGCGGGGGATAGGGAATCTCCGCGACGAACGTCGTCCATTCCTGCCGCACCACCTGACCCATCGATGCCTCGAAGAGCCATGGCCGTTCAGCCTCCGCCACCGATTGCACCGTGAGCGTCCCCGTGACAGTCTGCGTCGCGACGTAGGCCTCCAATTCCGCCTGCCAATCTGGCGGGCGCACAGTTTCCAGCACGACGACGGCCACGACGGTCGCGCCGAGCACCAGCCACGGCAACATCAACGCGATGAGCTTTCGCATCCCTGATCCCCCCGTCATCCATCACCCTTCCGGCGCTATTTGTGGCTTGGGTTTCACCGCGCGGGTCGCGATGAAATTCTATCTCTGACCACTCCAACAAAAATTCACCTCAAGGGCTGAGCGTTTGTCACCAGGTAAGCATTTCGTCTAATTTTCCACTTTGACCCAATTAGATATTGCGCTAACTCGGAACAGGAAGGCTGATACCAATATGTCTTCCCTTTGTCATTAGTGAACTCCACTGAGCACGTTTCCTTGCGGTCACGCTCGCGTTGATTTTCACCCAATTGAATCTCGGGCCAATAAAGATCAGTATCATATCCCCGTGCAATAGCAGGGGCAAGGTCTACCCACTCCCACACATGATAAACATACCAAGTTTCGTACACGGGCACGCTTTCATACACGGGAACTTCTTCGCAAACACGTTCATCCCTACACTTTTGTTCCGTCCTGTACACATCTTTTTTATCACATGTACCATCATCATAACATACCGTTTCAGTGTGGTCATAGACAGAATAGGACTCACACCGCGTCTCGTAACCACATTCCTCTTCGACGCCGTCCTGCACTTTATCGTGATGATGAATGCGCCTCTCACGGCTACCTATATCTGCCCCAGCAGGTGGATCCCAGCCCTCGTAACGATTATACTGATATGCTTGAATTAAGATTTTGCGTTCCCAAGCAACATCCGTAACCGTTCCTACTTCATTACGAGGAAATAGTAGAAATACCAATAAACAACTAATCACGCATAAAAATACCAGACCTTGCCCCGCTGTAATTAACCATTTCGATCTTTTCCTGAAAGAGGATTTTGATTTTCGATGGTCTTTGTCTTTCATCTTATCTATAGATGATGGCCTAAACTTAGGCGCCGCAGACCGGACAGGTAAAGATTCTGAATGATGATGAGCCACCAATTTCCTCTTCGTTTGTGTACCACAGTTGGGGCATATCTTCGCATTAGACTCTCTTTCACAGGCAGGACACTTGCGGGTTGTGTACCCTACATCGCTCAAAGGAGCGCCACAATTAGGACATTTCTGTGTCCCCGGCTTGAGCTTGGCACCGCAATAAGCACATTCCTCATCAGAAAGATGTAACTTAGGATCCACGCCCATCGCCTGAAGCTCCTTCCGGGTCAAATATCGACCCGGCGTAGTAGGCGCCTCATATTCCTCGCTGGCATCCTTGGGATTACCACAGCTAGGACAGCGTTTTTGGCGTCCAGGAATGCCAGTGCGTCCACACGAAGTACACGTCCACTGAGCTTCAACTGTACCCAGATAGACCTCCGTCGTGCCGGTAGCTTTGCGTCGCCCAACCTTGTCGGGATCCACATGCGTGCTTCTTGAAACAATACGTCGCTTTACCATAGATTATCCTTTCGGTTCCTTAGGAATTCGCCGGGGGCAATCGCACTATCCCCCCTACAATCAGTAACGACGCCAAAAAGGTCTGTCGCGCAAATCTTCGCTGCTTTTAGGGCTACTTCGGGGCGTATCCGGCACAGTCCAAAAGACTCACCCTCTCTTTTATTTTGAATTAAAGTTACATATCAAAAAAGTTTACCTACATTTAGCGGTACCACCCCACAAAATCCAAGAAGACGCACAGCAGTATAGTATGTAGCTCGGTATATACGTATCACATATATATGGCAAAAACAATAGCATGAATTTGAGCCTATGGCGTAACGAATGCGTTACACTTACGTTAAGAGCCTTGGCTTGACTATTTAGGAATTTGCCGGGCAACCTTCTCAGTCGCCCTAAAAACAGCCAGGAATCGCCTGTTTGTGGGGATGACAGACCTTTTTCGCGTCGTTACCGGGTTGCGGGGGGGGAATAGTACAATTGCACCCGGCGAATTCCTGAAGAACCCGGAATGATACGTCACGTAGACAATCCGCCGCGCGGAGGTTTTAGCCCCCGGCGGCGGATTGTGTTGCGCTAAGAGCACACATCGCACATCCTGCGGGGGATAGGGGATTTCCTCAACGGTCCCCCACGTTGTCCATTCCTGACGCACCAGTTCTCCCATTGACGCCTCAAAGTGCCAGGGCTGCTCAGCTTCCGCTACCGATTGCACGGCGAGCGTCTCCGTGACAGTCCGCGTCGCGACGTAGGCCTCCAACGCCGCGCGCCAATCCGGCGTGCGCAGAGTTTCCAGCACAACAACGGCCACGATGGTCGCGCCGAGCACCATCCACGGCAACATTAACGCGATGAGCTTCTTCATCTGGCTCACCTCCCGCAGGATTTATGACCAATAGGTCATCTCATCCTCGTCGTTCTAATCCTCGCAGATTTATGGTTGGGATTCCGGTTCAGATTCAAAATCAGGGTGAAAGATATCCTCGATACGCCTGTTGAAAAGCCCGGCCACACGAAAAGCCAACGGCAAACTGGGATCATACCGGCCCGTTTCAATAGCATTGATGGTTTGCCGGGAGACACTCAGATGTTGGGCTAGTTCGGCCTGGGTCCAGTCGCGTTCAGCACGGAGTACCTTTAAGCGATTTTTCATTGATACTTCCGCCTGGCCCGGATAAAACCCATAGTCCAGAAGACGCCGGCGATGAGAGGAACAAAAGCATAGTTGATTTCGAACTCACTCCACCACTGTACCAACCCTAAGGCGAAAGAGAGCGTAGCGGTACCCGCAAGGCTAAAAGAAAATGCCTCCAGTTGGATGTGACGTTGCAGTTCATCCATATCGTTAAGGGTAAGAGCAGTAGCCCGCGCCAAGGTGATACCAACCCATAGAGCAGCGGGGAACATAGGTAGGGCAGCAAGCGTATAGCGCCATGAGTTATTAGGGGACAGGGGTAGAAAAATGGCTAATAATAACGAGAGGATACAAGCAACCAGGAACAAGGCCCAACTGGCGAGATATTGATGGAAATAGCGCTTTCTAATAGACATCCAACACCTCCTGGGGAAATATGGAAAGCAAACTTTACTCAAAAGCGTTCCTCGTCAAGGGGCATCTAACGTCATAGCCAACTCTTAAAGGATTGTACTGCTTGCACGAAACGACCACGTGCCAACTGTCGGGGGGAATTATTGAAAACCTTCATGCTCATGATAGCCTCGCGAGCAGCGCGGAACAAGCCCCACTTAATTCTTGCCCCTCCCCTGTTTCGTTGTATACTGAATGACCGTTATGAGTGACATGACCTTAGATGAGCTGACCGACCTGATGAATCGATTTGTGGCTGATATGGGCTGGTACGATGCCGAGTCGCCCTGCCTGCAAAGCCCGCGCAACATCGCGGTCTCGCTGAGCCTGGAGGCGGCGGAGGTGCTGGAGCACTTCCAATGGGGCAACGGGGCGGAGCCGGAGCTGTTGGCCGAGGAGTTGGCCGACGTAGCGCTCTATCTGCTGCAATTGGCTTATCTGATGGACATCGACCTCGAAGCGGCGATTTTGGACAAGTTGGACGTGAACTATCGGCGCTTCGGCGAGACCGAGCGCTTGCCCGACGATCTGATTGAACGATCTTAATTGATCTTAATGGGAGATGTATGACCTTGGCGCCTATCGCGGATCGCCCTGACGCGCGATGCGCATCCTAGCGGTTAGCGACGAAGTCACAAACGCGATTTACAATCCAGAAGCTAAGGCCCTGCTGGGCGAGATCGATCTGCTGCTTTCCTGCGGCGATTTGCCCTACACCTATCTGGAATATATCGTCACGCAATTCGAGGCGCCGCACGCCTTCTACGTCCACGGGAACCACGATGACGCGGAGTATTTGGAGAGCGGCCGGATTCTACTCGCGCCGGGCGGATGGCGAAACTTGGATCGACGGGTCGTCAAGGCCAACGACGTGCTTATCGCCGGGCTGGAAGGCTCGATCCGCTACAAGCCGGAGGCGGCCTATCAATACACCCAATCCCGGATGTGGCGACGGGCGTTACAACTAATGCCGCGATTTCTCTTTAATCGGATCTTTTTCGGGCGCTATGTGGATATCTTCATCGCCCACTCGCCGCCGGCCGGCATCCACGATGGCCAGGATCGCGCGCATCGCGGCTTTCAGGCCTTTGTGTGGCTGATGCGCACCTTCCGCCCGCGCCTCTTCCTGCACGGCCACAAACATTACTATGGCGCGAGCGCCTGGCGCTCCTGCTTCGAGGCGACGGACGTGATCAATGTGCATCCCTTCCGCGTGATCGAATTCAACCAAGACGAAATCACCTGCGGGGGCTTTTCGCGCCGCTGAAATTTTACCTTCCGGGAAGCTACCAGGAACCTTGCGCAAGCACAAAATCGGCTCAATCATATGCTTTTACTGATAAAGCCCGTGCGTAGCTTCCCGGAAGGTTCAATGACAATTTATTTTTATTTTCATCCAACGAACTCAAGAAACTCAAGAAACTCAAAGTGAGGTACAAGATGGCAGAAGAATTTTTAACGCCCCAAAGTGAGGACTTTTCCAAATGGTACAACGAGGTCGTCCTCAAGGCCGATCTGGCCGATTACTCGCCCGTGCGCGGCTGCATGGTCATCAAGCCCTACGGCTACACCCTCTGGGAGCGCATCCGCGATGAGCTGGATCGCCGCTTCAAGGCGACGGGCCACGTCAACGCCTATTTCCCGCTCTTCATCCCGGAGGATTTCTTAGCCAAGGAATCCGAGCACGTGGAGGGCTTCGCGCCGGAGTTGGCCGTCGTGACGCACGGCGGCGGCAGCGAGCTGGAGCGCCCGCTGGTCGTCCGCCCCACCTCCGAGACGATCATCGGCCACATGTACGCGCAGTGGATCCAGTCCTATCGCGATCTGCCCGTGCTGATCAATCAGTGGGCCAACGTCGTGCGCTGGGAGATGCGCACCCGCCTCTTCCTGCGCACCACCGAGTTCCTCTGGCAGGAGGGCCACACCGCCCACGCCACCCGCGAGGAGGCAGAAGAAGAGACCCTGCGGATGTTGAACGTCTACACCGATTTCGCCGTCAACGAGGCGGCGATCCCCGTGCTGCCGGGGCGCAAGAGCGAGAGCGAGAAGTTCGCCGGCGCCGTCGATAGCTACACCATCGAGGCGATGATGAAGGACGGCAAGGCGCTGCAATCCGGCACCAGCCACTTTTTGGGGCAGAACTTCGCCAAGGCCTTCGATATCCAGTACTTAGATGAGAACAACGAGCTGGAACACGTGTGGACGACCTCCTGGGGCGTGAGCACGCGGATGGTCGGCGCGGTCGTGATGACGCACGGCGACGATCAAGGGCTTGTCCTGCCGCCGCGTTTGGCGCCGATTCAGGTGGTGATCGTGCCCATCTGGCGCAAGGATAAAGAGAAGGTCGAGGTGCTGGCCGCCGCCGATAAGATCGCGAAGCGCCTCCAGGGTCACCTGCGGGTGAAGATCGACACGCGCGAGGGCCTCTCGCCCGGCTGGAAGTTCAACGACTGGGAGATGCGCGGCGTCCCGCTCCGCATCGAGATCGGCCCGCGTGACATCGCCAACGAGGCCGTGATGTTGGCCCGCCGCGATCAACCGGGCCGCGCGGGCAAATCCTCCGCGCCGATGTCCAAGCTGGAGGTGCGCATCCCGAAGATGTTGGAGACGGTACAGGACGCCATCTACCAGAAGGCGCTGGATTTCCGCGAGGCGCACACCGTCGACGTCGAGAGCTACGACGAGCTAAAAGAGGCCGTGGAGATCGGCTTCGCGCGCGCGTGGTGGGCCGGCGATATGGAGGACGAGGCCGCCATCCAGAACGAGACCAAGGCCACCATCCGCTGCATCCCGTTGCAGGAAGATCAGCCGGGCGGCGCCGGGCGCTGCGTCTACACGGGCAAAGAGGCCACGGAGATGGCCATCTTCGGGCGCGCCTACTGACGCCACTCACATCATCACCTATCCACGCGGGGCAGCATCTCATTGCCCCGCGTTTTTTTGCGCAACCCTGTAGAGACGCAAGATTTTGCGTCTCTACGGTAACCTTCGCAAGGGTTAGGCGAATCTAGTATATAATGAAGCGTGTGACACCCTCAACCCTGCGAAAGATAGCCAAAGCGAGATGGCCCGCCATTCGAGCCGCCATCTGGCCCCTGACCCGCGCCCTGCTGCCGTGGGCCGCGCTGGTGTGGCTCGTGATGGCCGCCGTGCGCCCGCCGGGCGTGCTGGTGACCTTCCAGCCGCCGCAGACAGTGACCACAACCCATCCCAACGTGGGCGTCCACACCCGCTTGACCGATGAGGTCGAGGCGTGGAAGATCCAGCGCACGCTGGCGTGGGTGCGCGAGATGGGCGCACCCTACATCGTGGAGTACTTCCCCTGGGCCTACATCGAGACCGCGCCGGGCGACTACGGCTGGGGGCACAGCGATATGGTCATCGAGCACGCCCGCAACCAAGGGCTGACCGTCATCGCGCGGCTGGGAATGACGCCCGGTTGGGCGCGGCCCGATCCGGCGGAGCGCGAGACAACCGCCACCTACCTGGACGCCGACAATTACGCGGCATTCGCCGACTTCGTCGCGGCCTTTGTCGCGCGCTACGAAGGCCAGGTGGAGCACATCATCATCTGGAACGAGCCGAATCTCGCCTTCGAGTGGGGGTATCGGCCTGTGGATCCAGCGGCCTACACCGAGTTGCTCCGCGTGAGCTATCGCGCCGCGCACGCGGCCAACGATGAGGTTGTGGTGCTGGGTGGGGCGCTCGCGCCCACGCTGGAGCCGGAGGGCAGCGGGCGCGGCCTCAACGATCTGCTCTATTTAGAGGCGATGTACGCCGCCGGGGCCGGCGACTATTTCGATGCCCTATCCGCGCACGCCTACGGCTTGGGCTTCCCACCGGAGATGGCGCCCGCGCCGGATCTGCTCAACTTTCGGCGCGTCGAGCTGCTGCGCGAGATCATGGTCGCGCACGGCGACGCCCACAAACCGATCTACATCACGGAGGCCGGCTGGAACGATCATCCGCGCTGGACGTGGAGCGTGACGCCCGCGCAGCGCATCGCCTATACCCTCGATGCCTATGCCTGGGCGGAGGAACAGTGGCCCTGGTGCCCCGTCGTCGCGATGTGGATGTTCCGAACGCCAAGGCCGGGCCACAACTATCAAGACAACTATGCCTTCGTGACGCCCGATTTCCAGAAGCGAATGATCTACGAAGCGGTGCAGGCTTACACGGGCAACGCGGCGTCGTCGGAGTAACCATCAACCTTCCGGGAAGCTGCTAAAATTGACCAGCCGGAACCAGTTGTATGATGAGATTACACAATTACAGCTTCCCGGAAGGTAGCAAACGACAAATGATGTCTATAATAAGGAAGGATATGATAACCATGCGCAGCATGCCAAACGCGACGCTGATGATTTTGATACTTTTCGCCGCGCTCTTCACCGGATGCGAACTGGTCCAAGCGCCGACGCCCGTCCAGTCGCCCCTCCCCGCGCCGACGGCGACGCCAGAACCCTCCCCCAGTCCATCCCCAACCGCCACGCCCGTTCGGGGCCTCATCACTCTCAATCTCTGGGCGCCGGATTTTCTCGATCCCTATGCGGAACAGCCTGAACAAGAAGCTGAAGATGAGAATAGCGAAGAGACCGACACGCCTATCCTCAACGAGCAATTGACGACCTTCAACCATCGGCATCAAGATATGCAAGTCCAGGTCACCGTCAAGAAGGCCACCGGGCCTGGCGGCCTCTATCATCTGCTGAGCACCGCCGCCGATGCGGCGCCCGCCGTGTTGCCGGATCTCATCATCCTCAATCCTACCGACCTGCGCGCAGCCATCCAAGAAGGCCACGTCAAACCACTGCCCGTCGCGCTCCCGGAGGATGATTATTTCCCCTTTGCGCTCACCGGGCAGACGGAGGTCACGCGGAGCTATGGCTTCCCCTACGTCGTTCAGGCGGATCACATGGTCTATCGGCCGGGCGTCTCGGCCACGCCGCCGCTCACCTGGACGAGCGTGTTATCCAAGGGGTACACGATGTTGTGGCCGGCGGCCCCGCCCGATAAACTGGCCGATGACGCGCTGTTGGCAGCGTATTTGGGCGCCGGCGGCACAGTTGTAGATGAGAATGGAGATCCAACGCTAGAACGGGAGAATTTGGAGACGCTCTACGACTTCTTCTTCCAACTGATGAAACGCGATCAGATCGACCCGGAGCGCCTCTTGGATCTATCGGATGCGACCGCGTGTTGGGAAGCCTATCAAGAGCGCGCGGCGCATGTCAGCCCGGCGCCGGCCGGTCGCTACTGGGCGGATCCGCCGGCCAATACGCAACCAAGTTGGGTTCCCACCCCAGGGGGCGATCCGGCCGGCATCGCGCACGTCTGGACCATCGCGCTGGTGACCACCGATCCGGCCCGCCAGGCGGCAGCGATGACCTTAGCGCAATGGCTGACCGCCCCGGAGCAGATGGCGCTCCTGACGCGCTCGATTGAGAGGTTGCCCCCCCGGCCCAAAGCGGTGCAGTTGTGGGGCCTGCTCCCCGAAGAAGCTGCCTTCTTGGCGGAGTTCTTGAGCGCGGCGTCGCCGCCCCTGCCGGCGTCCGTCGACAGACCGGTGCGCCGCGCGCTTCAGGCAGGATTGCGGGCGCTGTTGACGGGGGAGGTCGAAACGCCCACCGCCGCCGCCACCCACGCCTTGGGCAATCTCCGGAAGTGATCGCGATGACGCTCCGAGACGATCTGGTGAAGATCCGCGACGCCGCGCTGGAGGCCGTGAATCCCTACCGAGCCGTGCAGAACGTCCTTCGAATAGAGGATGCGACGGTGCACATCGGCGCGGACGTGACGTGGGATTTGGGGAGTTGCGCGGGCATCTGGCTGATCGCGGCCGGCAAGGCCGCCGTCCCGATGGCGCAGGCAGCGGTCGATGGGTTGGGCGTGTCGCTGGCGCGCGGCGTCGTCGTGACGAAGCACGAGCACGCGGCGGGCCACACGCTGCCCGCGCGCATCGAGGTCATCGAGGCCGGGCATCCCGTCCCCGACGAGGCCGGATTGGCGGGCGCGCGGGCAGTCGCTCGCCTCGCGCTGAAGGCGACAGCAGCGCATCGCGTGCTCGTGCTGCTCTCCGGCGGGGGATCGGCGCTGCTCCCTTTGCCCGCCGACACCCTCACGCTGGCCGACCTGCAAACCACGACCGCACTGCTTCTGCGGGCCGGCGCGACCATCGACGAGATCAACGCGGTCCGCAAACACCTCTCGCAATTGAAGGGCGGACAGTTAGCGCGGCGGGCCGCGCCCGCGCCCATCGTCGCGCTCATCCTCTCCGATGTCGTCGGCGACCCCCTGGACGTCATCGCCTCCGGGCCGACGGCGCCCGACCCCACGACCTTCGCCGAGGCCCAGACGGTGCTCGCGCGCTACGACCTTCACGCTTGCGTCCCCGCGACGGTGCAGGAGACGCTCGCGGCGGGCAAGGCCGGGGAGCTTTCCGAGACGCCCAAACCCGGCGATCCGCTCTTCGCGCGCGTGCGAAACCTGATCATCGGCTCCAATCGAATGGCCGCGCAGGCCGCCGTCGCAGCGGCGGAGCAATTGGGCTATCGCGCTCTGCTGCTCTCGACCTTCGTCGAGGGAGAGGCGCGGGAGGTCGGGCGCGTCGCGGCGGCGCTGGTGAAGGGCATCCGCGCCTACGGCGACCCCCTCGCGCCGCCCGCGTGCCTCGTCTGGAGCGGCGAGACGACGGTGACCGTGCGGGGCGACGGGCGCGGCGGGCGCAATCAGGAGCTGGCCTTGGCGGCCGCGCTCGCACTAAGAGGCCGGCCCGATTGGGCCATTATGGCGCTGGCGACGGACGGCGCCGACGGCCCCACCGACGCGGCGGGGGCCATCGTGGATGGGGAGACCATCCCTCTCGCGCGCGAGCTGGGCTGGAATCCCCACGCCACGCTGGCCGACAACAACACCTATCCGCTGTTAGACGCGGTCGGCGCATTGATGAACATCGGCCCGACCGGCACCAACGTCAACGATCTGTTGGTAATCCTGGTGAAAAAATCTTCGGGCGGTTCTGATTAGCAGAGGGTTTTCACATATTATTGCGGTTATTCTC
>CAYXVS010000101.1:0-6269 GCA_964468735.1 uncultured Anaerolineales bacterium
TTATCGGCCCAGACCATCAGCCGCTGATGGGGGCCGGGCCGCGAGGCCGCCTCCGCCGCCAGGCGATGGGGCCACGTGCGCGGCTTCGTCCATGGGCACACGGCCATGCAGATGCCACAATCGGTACCGACGGCGTGCCAATAGCGGTAGCACTTCTCCTCGTCGAGTTTCCACTTGCGCACCCCGTTAGATGTAGTCTTCGCGCCCATCGGAATGGCGCCGATGGGACACGCCTCCGCGCAGCGCTGACAGACCTCGCAGAATGCCTGCACGCCGATATCGACCGGCGGATCGTGGGCCAGGGGCATGTTCGTGGTCACGATGGCCAAGCGCACGGCCAGGCCGTATTCCTTGGTGAGCAGATACCCCGCGCGCGAAAGCTCGCCCAGCCCACAATCCACCGCCGCCGGGACGACGAGCACCTGGTAGTTGTGGAAGTGATGCGCGCGGGCCGCGTAGCCCATCATGCGGATGTAGGCCGCCAACTGTACCGCGATCCACGCGCTGGTGGTGTAGCCCTTGGCCGTCGCCAGCAGCACGGGGAAATCCGGCGCGCACTGCACCAGCGCATGATCCATTCCCACGGCGAGCGCGATGGCGTGCGTGTGATGGCTCAGATCGATGGGCGCGCCCCACGGCGCCATATCGGGCCGGTTGCCGAAGGAGCGTCCCACGTGGGAGTAGACCCATGCCTGGCGCAGCGGCCCGATCTTGGCCAGATCCGCGCCCAGGTGATGGGCCAGTGCCTTGACTTTGAGCGCCGCGCGCGCGGGGGAGAGGGCCGTCGGCTCGGCGGCCGGCGCGCCGCTGACCACCGATTCGCCGCTGATCTCATCCAAGATGCGCATCGAGGCGCCGAACATCGGCACATCGATGCCGCCGGTGTAGCCCAGGGGCGGCATCTGGTGGATTTTGGCATCGTAGGCGCGATGATCGGGATGCGCAGCGTAGTACGCCTGGAACTCCGGGCTGTCTGGCCCAAAATGATGCCATAAGTCGGAGCGGGCAAAGAGGATCTCGCGCTCATCCCACCGCTCGATATCGCCGACGATATCTGGGGTATAGGTGGGACGTTGTCGATGTTTCACATCAATCTCCAGAAAACTTCAGAGCAAGTCGCTCATAAGGGGATCCAACAGGGGAAATAAAAAGAGCGGGTGACGGGACTCGAACCCGTGACATTCAGCTTGGGAAGCTGACGTTCTACCGCTGAACTACACCCGCTGGTTTTTATTTTGCTTCGACGATTTGATTATAGCACAGCTACGAATCTTGACAAGTCGGGGCGCTGAAAAATAGCGCCCCGACTCCTCGTTGGGATAGCTAAAGAGGGATCAGACTTTCTTGTGGCAGAGCCACCAATCCAAGCAGCCTTCCTGGCCCTTGCGGGCGTCGGCGTCTTTCTGCGTCTTGGCCGGCGGGACGATGACGTCATCCCCGAACAGGGCGTTATTCGGCCAGTTCGCCGGGATGGCGACGCCTTCCTTGTCCGAAAGCTGGAAGCCCTTCATCATCCGCAGGAACTCGTCGAAGTTGCGGCCTAATTCGGCGGGGTAGTAGAGGATCGCGCGGATCGTGCTCTTGGGATCGACGAAGAAGACGGCGCGCACGGTGCTGGAGCCGGCGCCTGGATGGACCAATCCCAGCTTCCCCGCTACCTGGCCGTGATCGGCGATCAGCGGGAACTCGATTTTGGTGTCGAGGTTGTCCTCGATCCAGTCCAGCCATTTGATATGACTAAACACCTGGTCGATGCTCAGGCCGATTAGCTCTGTGTTCAGCTCGCGGAACTGCGGATAGAGCTGTTGAAAAGCGTGAAACTCGGTGGTGCAGACCGGCGTGAAATCCGCCGGGTGGCTGAAGAGGATGAACCACTGGCCCTCAAAATCCTGCGGCAGATTGAACGTCCCTTGTGTGGTGGTGACGGTCATCTCCGGAAACTTATCTCCAATTAACGGCATACCCTGATTTTCCATTTGAACTATCTCCTTTAACTAAAAACTTTAACTGAAAACTAGTGGAAAAGATTTATAAGCATACCCACGCCCGCTACGGGGCGCGGATAAGTTGAACACATTAGGCTTCCTCGTCCCTTTGACATTCTGGGCAGATGCCGAAGAAATCCACGCGATGAGAGACGATTTGATAATCGGAATGTTCCGCGACGTCCACCGTGACCTCTTGGATCGAATCCTGGAACGAGGGAACATCCACATCGATGATCTTGCGGCACTTGAGGCAGATCAGGTGCGGGTGCTCGGTTGATCCTGTGGCATCGTAGTGCGTATCATCCCCGCTGAATCCCAACACCACAACTTCCCCCATCTCCTTCAGAATATCCAAAGTTTTGTACACCGTGGATAGGCTGGTGGTGGGGAAGGTCTCCTTGAGCTGCTCGTGGAGCTGCAACGCGCTGGGATGCGTGCTGCTGGCCGCCAGCAGCCGCAGAATCTCCAGGCGCTGGGGCGTCATTCGATACCCCTGCTCGCGGAATTTGGTGATGAGGTCTTCAAATCGATCGTCTGAATTTTCCATCTGAGATATTAAAGCCTTTGTTATCGATAATCATTATCTATAAGAATTATAGTTCTTTTAGATGGGTTTGTCAAGTGACTTTAATAGTTTGTTAGGGATTACCTGCTTAGATATGGTGAGGTTGGGTAAAGGTGTGATGGCTTTGGTTTTGGTTAATTTGGATTGCACCCCCGGCTTGTCTAAAGTCTCGATCTGTGCTAAAGTTAGAAGGAGTAGGGTGAACTTCGGGTCGGGAGTATCTGGGGGGGTAATTTGCCATCTTCGCCGTTCTTTGAGTATGCCGCGACGCATTTGGACGAGCTACTTTTAGCCTTGCAGCAGCACTTGATCTTCGTGGGCGTGGCGCTATGCTTTAGCATCGCCATCTGTATCCCGCTGGGGATTTGGACCTCGCGTCCACGTTTGCGCGCGCGCGGACACGGACGCGAACGCGCCGCCGCCGAGACGGTGATGAATATCGTCAACGGCATGCGAGTGATTCCCAGCCTGGCCGTGCTCTTCTTGTTGATCCCCTATCTGGGATTGAGCTTCGGCGCGGCGGTCTTGGCGCTGACGTTGCTGGCGCTGCCGCCAATCCTTATCAACACGGATGCGGGCTTCCGCACGGTGGACGCGGCGGTGCGCGAATCCGCGCGCGGGATGGGCATGACCGCGCGGCAGATTTTGTGGCAGATCGAGTTCCCCCTGGCGCTGCCCGTCATCCTCACCGGGATTCGCACGGCGATGGTGGAGGTGATTGCCAGCGCGACGTTGGCCGCCTTCATCGGGGGTGGGGGGCTGGGGACCTTCATCGTGCGCGGCTTCGCGATGTACGACGCGGCCATCCTGCTGCTCGGCGCGATCCCGGTGGCGCTGCTGGCCCTGCTCGCCGAGGTGGTGATGAGCGGATTGCAACGATTGGCCGAGCCGCCTCGGTGGCGATTCTCCCGTGCGGCGCCCACGACGGCGCAATCGTGCCGGGAGATTTAGAGGAAGGGTGTCGTATGGAGACGACAGAGAGGGTAGAGAAAACGTACACCAAGGTGAAAATCCAGGATCAGACAAGCGATTTTGCATATTGGCAAACGCAACCTTATCACGTGCGATTGGCGGCGTTAGAGCAAATTCGACGAGCATATCATAGGTGGCGCTACGGTGCTGAGCCAAGATTTCAAAGAGTTTATCGTATCGTTAAACGATAATCGGATCCGTTAAGAGATTAGGAGAGAAAGGAGAGCATGATGCGAAAACGCGCGATGTTGTTGACGTTGGTTGTGGTGTTGTTGGTACCGCTGATGGCCGGATGCGGCGGCGGTCAGAAAGAAATTACGATTGGATCGAAGGACTTCGCCGAGCAGTATGTCTTGGCGGAGATGTACGCGCTCTTGCTGGAGGATGCCGGCTTCAACGTCGAGCGCAAGCTGGGATTGGCCGGCACGCCGGTCGCACAGGCGGCGCTCGTCAATGGCGAGATCGATATGTACCCGGAGTACACAGGCACGGGCCTGCTCACCGTGCTCAAGTTGCCCGTCGAGAGTGACCGCGAGGTCGTCTATCAGAAGGTGAAGGATGGCTACGCGGAGCAGTTCGACCTCGTCTGGTTGGATCCGGCGCCGATGAACAACGCGCAGGCCCTGGCCGTGACGCAAGAAGTATCGCAGAAGTACGGCATTGCGACGATCTCCGATATGGCGGCCAACGCCTCGGAGTTGATCATGGTCGGGCCGCCGGAGTTCCCGGAGCGCGAGGATGGCTTGCCGGGCCTGAAGAAGGTCTACGGCGCCTTTGAACTGAAGGACTATCGTCCAGTGGGCAAGGCGCTGCGCTATCAGGCGCTGGCCAACGGCGAGGCGGATGTGACCGTCGCCTTCGGCACGGATGGCGAGATCAGCGCGAACAACTTGATCGTTCTGGAGGATGACCAGGGCATGTTCCCGCCGTATCAGGTCGCCCCGGTCGTGCGCGCCCAGGTGTTGGACGAGCATCCAGAGATCGCCGACCTCTTCAATGAGTTGGCGCCGCTGCTGACCAGCGACACGATGCGCCGATTGAATTTCAAGGTCACCGGCGAGCAGCAGGAGCCGATTGACGTGGCGCGCGAGTTCCTCCAGCAGGAAGGGCTGTTGGACGAGTGAGTGAGATTCGCTTCCACGAGGTCTCCAAGACCTTCGCCGATGCGTCATCGCCGGCCATTAGGTCGTGCAGCTTCACCGTGCCATCCGGCAGTTTCGTTGTGCTGTTGGGGCCGTCGGGCTGTGGCAAGACCACGTCGCTGAAGATCGTCAATCGCCTCTACGAACCGACCTCCGGCACGGTCACCATCGGCGGCGCCGACATCCGCAATCTGGAGCCGACGGCGCTGCGCCGCCGCATCGGCTACGTGATCCAGCAGATCGGGCTGTTTCCCCATCTGACGGTCGCGCAGAACATCGCCGTGGTGCCGCAACTGCTGGGCTGGCCCAAAGATCGCCAGGCGGCGCGCGTCCGCGAGCTGTTGGCGCTGGTGGAGTTGCCGCCGGATGAGTATTGCGGGCGGTATCCCGCGCAGCTCTCCGGCGGCGAGCAGCAGCGCGTGGGCGTGGCCCGCGCCTTGGCCGGCGATCCCGACGTCGTGCTGATGGATGAGCCGTTCGGCGCCATCGACGCCATCACCCGCGCCACGTTGCAGGATGAGATGGTGCGATTGCAGCGCAAGCTGAAGAAGACGATCCTCTTTATCACCCACGACGTGGAGGAGGCGCTGCGCCTGGCGGATCGGATTGTGATTATGCGGGAGGGGCGGATCGTGCAGGACGGCGCGCCCTTGGAGATTCTGACCCATCCCGCCGATGACTTCGTCCGCGATCTGGTGGGCGCCGATGATATGGTGCGCCAACTGAGCTTGTTGTACGTGGAGAAGGCGATGCATCCGCTGCCGGATGATTTCCAGGCGGGGGCGCATCCGACCGTCCCCTGTATGGAGAATTTGCGGCGCGCGCTCTCGCTGCTGTTGCAGAGCGGCGCGTCGGTGCTCACGGTGATGGACGGCGACGAGCCGGCGGGCATCCTCTCGTTGGATGATATTCGGGCCTCGGCGCGACCTACCGAGACGCAAGCATGAGTTATCTCTGGCAGCACCCCGATGTCGTCCTGCGCTTGCTGGGCGAGCATCTCTATATGACGGGCGTCTCGCTCATCGTCTCGATTGCCATCGCGCTGCCGCTGAGCCTGCTGCTCTATCGCCGCCAGCGGTTGAGCACGCTGGTGATGGGCGTCTTGGGCATTTTCTACACCATCCCCAGCATCGCCCTGATCATCTTGCTGATTCCGGTGTTTGGCATGAACGCCACCTCGGTGATCGTGGCGTTGATCATCTACACGCAGGTGATGTTGGTGCGCAACTTCACGGCGGGCTTGCAGGCCGTCGATCCGGTGGTGCTGGAGGCCGCGCGCGGCATGGGGATGAATCCGGCGCAGATTTGGTGGCGCGTGCAACTGCCGCTGGCCTTGCCCGTGATGCTGGCCGGCGTGCGGATCGCGGCGGTGGTCGCCGTGGCCGTGACGGCGGTCGGGGCCAAGTTCGGGGCCGGGGGGCTGGGCACGATCCTCTTTCAGGGCGTGACGCAATCCGGGCGCTACGACAAGATCTGGGCCGGCGCGATTTCGGTCTCGGCGCTGGCGCTGGTGATCAACTGGGGCCTGGCCCGCCTGGAGGAGCACTTCGACAAGGTCCGCGGGATCGCGGCGGCGGATCAGGCGCAATCGCCTTGCGGGGA
>CAYXVS010000101.1:6369-8691 GCA_964468735.1 uncultured Anaerolineales bacterium
GAGGAGTTGACGATGCCCAAGAAGAAAGCGAAGGTCAAGGAAGCAGGGAAGGTCAAGGAAGCCGAGGTGCTTTCTCCAGAAGAGGCGCGGGGAGACGGCAACGGCGCGAACGTCGAGATTGTGGATGTGACGGATATCGATGCGGAGCCGGTTGATGTGATCGAGGAGCTTGAGGCGGGCGAGGAAGAAGAAGGGGCGCCGAAGACCAAGCCCGCCAAGATCAACCTGAAATCGCCCGCGCTGTACTTCAACCGCGAGTTGAGCCACGTCAAATTCAACTGGCGGGTGCTGGAAGAGGCGCTGGGCAATCAGCATCCGTTGTTAGAGCGCGTCAAATTTATCTCCATCTTCTGTAGCAACTTAGACGAGTTCTTTATGATCCGGGTTTCCGGCCTGCGCCGCCAGTTGGAGGCCGGGGTGGTGGGCACCTCGCCGGATGGGATGACGCCCGCCGAGCAGTTAGCCGCCATCCGCCGCGAACTGATGCCCCAGCTCGCCCGGATGCGCGAGTGCTGGCGGAAGGACATCATGCCCCGGCTGCGGATGCAGGGCATCAATATCCTGGAATACAAGGATCTGAAGGGCAAGCAGCGCAAACTCCTCCGCCGCTACTTCGATCGCGAGATCTTCCCCACGCTGACGCCGCTGGCCTTCGATCCCGGCCACCCGTTCCCGCACATCTCCAACCTCAGCCTGAACCTGGCCGTCATCGTGTTAGATCCGCTCCACGGCGAGCGTTTCGCCCGCGTCAAAATCCCCAGCTTCTTCCCCCGGCTTCTGCGCATCCCGGAGGAGGAGAAGGCCGAAAGCTACGAGGTCTTGGGGCTGGAAGCGGTGATGGAGAACAACTTCGTCTGGATCGAGGACATTATCCAGGCCAACTTGGATATGCTCTTCCCCGGCCTGGAGGTCGTCGCGGCCTATCCCTTCCGCGTCACCCGCGACGCCGATTTCGAGATCGAGGAGGACGAGGCCTCGGACTTGTTGGCGACCATCGAGGAGAACGTGGTGCTGCGCCAGTTTGGCTCGGCGGTGCGATTGGAAGTCGATCCCGCGCTGCCCGATCACTTCCGCAACATTTTGGTCTCCAATATGAAGTTGGCGCCGTACCAGGTCTACGCGACGGAGGGGCACATCGGCCTGGCGGATTTGATGGACTTGACCAAGGTGGATCGCCCCGATCTCAAGGATCGCCCCTTTATCCCCTCGGCGCCGCGCGTCCTCAGCAGCGAGGAGAGTATCTTCACGGTGCTCAAGCGGCGCAATGTTTTGCTCTATCATCCCTACGATAGCTTCACCCCTGTGATTGATTTTTTGCAGCAGGCGGCGGAGGATCCCGACGTGCTGGCGATCAAGCAGACGCTCTATCGCGTGGGGGCCAACGCGCCCGTCGTCGACGCGCTGATGTTGGCGCGCGAGAACGGCAAGCAGGTAGCGGTGCTGGTGGAATTAAAGGCGCGCTTCGATGAGGAGAACAACATCGTGTGGGCCAAGGCGCTGGAGCAAGCGGGCGTCCACGTCGTCTACGGCCTGGTCGGATTGAAGACGCACGCCAAGCTCTGTATGGTCGTGCGCCGCGAGCGGGGCGGGATGGTGCGTTACGTGCATCTTTCGACGGGGAATTACAACGCGACTACGGCCCGCGTCTACGCGGATCTGGGTTACTTCACCAGCGATCCCAAAATCGGCGCGGACGCGGCGGACCTCTTCAATGGCTTGACGGGCTACTCGCGCAAAGAGGGGTATCGCAAGCTGCTGGTCGCGCCCAATTTGATGCGCCCGGCGATTTTGGAGCGCATTGATCGCGAGATCGAGCGTCACAAGGAGCACGGGGATGGCTACCTCTTCTTCAAGATGAACGCTCTGGTGGACCCGGAGAGCATCCGGGCGCTCTATCGCGCCTCGCAGGCTGGCTTGAAGATCGATTTGCAGGTGCGGGGCATCTGCTGCCTGCGGCCGGGCGTCCGAGGCGTCAGCGAGAACATCCGCGTCACCTCGATTGTGGGGCGCTTCTTGGAGCACGCGCGCGTCTACTACTTCCACAACGGCGGGGATCACGAGTTGTTGATGGGCAGCGCGGATCTGATGCCGCGCAATTTGGATCGCCGGGTGGAGACGCTCTTCCCGGTGGACGACCCACGGGTGCGCGCCTCGCTGCTCAACGACGTCATCGAGACGCATCTGCGCGATAATCAACAGGCGCGCGTCCTCCTGCCCGACGGCAGCTACGAGCACGTCCGCCCGGAGGGGAAGGACACCGGGCGGGTGAACTCCCAACTGTGGCTGGTCGAGCATCGCGGGAAGTGGCATTCGTATGAGTGA
>CAYXVS010000101.1:8791-10387 GCA_964468735.1 uncultured Anaerolineales bacterium
TAATCTTCGTCCTTCTCTTTTTCCTCGTCCTCATCATTATCATCATCTGCCTCGTCCAGCGGATTGCGCGGCTCATGATCGAGCGCGCCGCTGAGCGTATCCACCAGCGTCTCCATCGCCTTGATGCGGGCGTAGCGCTTGTCGTTGCCCTCCACAATCGTCCACGGCGCGGTGACGGTGCTGGTGCGGAGCAGCATATCCTCGACGGCCGCCTCGTACTCATCCCACTTCTGGCGGTTGCGCCAATCCTCGTCCGTCAGCTTCCAGGATTTGTACGGCGTGTTCTTTCGCTTCTTGAAGCGGCGCAGTTGCTCCTCCGGGCTGATCTGAATCCAGAATTTGGCGACGACCATCCCGAAATCCACCAGTTGCCGCTCGAACTCGTTGATCTCACGATAAGCGCGCTGCCACTCCTGCTTCGTGGCGAAGCCCTCGACGCGCTCGACCAACACCCGGCCATACCAACTGCGGTCGAAGATCAGGATCTGCTTCTCATCCGGGGGCTTGAGGCGGCGCCAAAAGCGCCACAGATAATGGTGCGTGGCGTCCTCGCCCTTGGGGGCCGCGATGGGGAAAACCTCGTAGCCGCGCGGATCCAACTTCTCGGTGACCCGCTTGATATTCCCGCCCTTGCCGCCCGCGTCCCAGCCCTCGTAGGCGACGATGAGCGTGCGCTTCTGCTGGTAGAGTTGGAAGGCCAGCTCGCGGAGTTGGAGTTGGTAGAGGACCTTCTTCTTCTTGTATGCCTTCTTCTTCAACTTCTTGTCTAGGTCAATGCTCTCTAACATGGCATATCCCCCTTACGCATCCTGCTTCTTTTTCGGCTTGTCCGCTTCCTCGCCGGGCAGGGGCAGCCCCTGTGCTTGGAGCGCATCTTCCATATTATAGATGATCGTCTTGAACATCTTGATCCGCGCCCAGCGCTTGTCGGTCGCCTCCACAATCGTCCAGCGGCCCCATTCCGTATCCGTGCGCTCCAGCATCTCCTCGATGGCCAAGACGTATTCATCGTATCTCTCGTGATGCTCCCAATCCTCCGGCTGGACGTGCCAGCTTTCCAGCGGATCGCTCTCGATCTTCTTGAAGCGGCGCGCCTGCTCCTCCTTACTGATGTGGAGGAAGAATTTGACGAAGCGATGGTTGTCATCGGCTAAGGTGTGCTCAAAGTTGACGATGTCGCGATAGGCCTTGCGCCAATCATCCTCCGGCGTCAGGCCCTCGACGCGCTCGACCAGCACGCGCCCGTACCAACTGCGGTCGAAGATGGCCATCTCGCCGTAGTTGGGCAGGCGGCGCCAGAAGCGCCACAGCCACGGCATGTGCTGCTCGTAGGTGCGGGCCGCCTGGATAGGATGCAGTGTGAAGCCGCGCGGATCGAGGCGCTGGGTCAGGATGTTGATCGACGTGCCCTTGCCGGCCGCATCCCAGCCCTCGAAGATGATCAGGGTGGGGATGCCCGCGTCCCAGCAGGCCTTTTGCAGATCGTAGAGGCGGCGACGGAGCTTCTTCTTCTGTTTCTTGTAGCTCTTCTTCTTGAGTTTCTTCGTAAGATCTACTTTCTCCAGCATGATGTTAGCCCTCCTTATGGTTTAAGCA
>CAYXVS010000102.1:0-10364 GCA_964468735.1 uncultured Anaerolineales bacterium
CTTAATAAAGCAACGCCATCTCTATTTTGTTGGTATGTAGTGAATGGCTCAATCCCTCAAAAAGGCCGTTGTTAGAGATACTCCTCTGAAGTTTACGCACGGAAATCTATCCTCAAATAATGTATAATTTACCTCTTGACCTCTCATTTTACACGTGGTATAATATAGACATTCAAAAAGTGACTCAGGTCACTTGTCATGAACAGTTCGACACATATTTAGTTACATAAGGAGAGTGCAGAAATGTTGTTTAAGGAACGTATTCGAGAAAACTACGATGAACTAACCCCCGGCTTTAGGAAACTCGCGGACTTCATTATGAACAATACGCTGGATGTAGCTTTCCTTACGGCGACGCGACTTTCGCGCCGTGTCGGGGTGGATCCGGCGACGGTGGTGCGCTTCTCGCAGGAGCTAGGCTATTCTGGTTATCGGGAACTTTCCCTTGAGATCAAGAGCTACGTGCGCGATCAGGTCACGTCGACCTATCGCGAGGTTGAGGAAGCTGGCGGCGTCGAGACATTGCTGCGCGCGCTGACGGAGAACGCCGAGCAGAATATGCAGCACTTCGTGGCAACGGATATGGTCAGCCTCGTTAATGCCGTTGAGGCGCTTAAGGACGCTTCCCATATTTGGGTCACAGGCGAATTCGGCGGCTACGATCTCGCCAACTTCATGGCCAAGAAATTCAAGAGCCATGGTGTTTTGGCCAGCGTTTTCCACCCCGGTATGTCCGAGACGGCCAGCGTGCTCTCCCAGATGAAAGAGGGCGAGGTCTTGCTGACCATTGGCGAGTCGAAGCCCAGCCTCGATGCGGGTTATGCTGTGCAGATGGCGCGTGAAAAAGGTCTTATGACGGTCACCATTTCTTGCTCCGGCATTATCCTGCCCGCGCGTGAGGCGGAAATCACCATCATCGCCCCGTGCAAAAGCCCCGTTGACGTCTCCAGCTTCGGTCCACTGATGCAGGTTCTTTCGCTGACGTGGGAAGCCGTGATCGAAGGGCACACCGCCGCCAAGGCCGAGGGTGTGGCTGAGGATAATCTGTCTCAGTTGCTGAAACTCCGCGCTGAAACGCCAGAATACGAAGTCGAAACCTCGGAGGCTGCGGAGGCGTAAACGCCGCAGCGTAAGCGCCGTATATAGCTAAAAAACAAGCGGGCCGCACATGGATCGAGATCCAAAATGCGGCCCGCTTGAGGTTTAAATCGCTTGTAGCGTAAAAATACTTCTTCACATGATGCTTATATTTGCCTCTTGACCCCTCATTTTACATGTGGTATAATCTAAGCATTCAAAAAGTGAGTCATCTCACTTGTCATGAACAGTCCGACACATATTTAGTTGTACAAAGAGAGGAGTGAAATGTTGTTCAAAGAACGTATTCGAGAGCATTATGATGAAATGACCCCTGGATTTAGGAAGCTCGCGGACTTTATTATGAACCAAACGCTGGATGTAGCGTTCCTTACGGCGACGCGACTTTCGCGCCGCGTCGGGGTCGATCCCGCGACGGTCGTGCGCTTCTCGCAGGATTTGGGATATTCCGGCTATCGAGAACTCTCGCGTGAGATCAAAAACTACGTGCGTGATCAGGTCACATCGACCTACCGCGAGGTTGAGGAAGCTACGACGGAAGAGGAGTTGCTCAAGGCTCTGACGGAGAACGCGGCGCAAAATATGGATCATTTCGTGGCGACCGATATGGTGAGCTTGGTCAACGCCGTCGAAATGCTCAAGGGCGCCTCGCATATCTGGCTCACGGGCGAGTTCAGCGGCTACGACATCGCAAACTTTATGGCTAAGAAGTTCAAGAGCCATGGTGTCTCGGCGAGTGTCTTCCATCCCGATATGTCCGAGACAGCCAGCGCGCTCTCCCAGATGAAAGAGGGCGAGGCTCTGTTGACCATCGCGGAAGCGGCGCCCAGTCTCGATGCGGGCTATGCCGTGCGTATGGCGCGCGAAAAGGGCATCAAGACCGTCACCATCTCCTGCTCCGGCGTTATCCTTCCCGCGCGCGAAGCGGAAGTCACGATCATCGCCCCGTGTGACAGCCCCGTCGACGTGCCGAGTTTTGGTTCGCTGATGCAGGTGCTCTCGCTGATGTGGGAAGCTGTGCTGCACGATCAGAAGATCGCTGAGGCCGAGGACGTAGCCGAGGGTAATTTATCTCAGTTACTGAAGCTCCGCGCCGAAACCCCGGAATATGAGGTCGAAAGCGCAGAGGACGAGGAAGCGTAAGCTTTCTTCCGTAAAAATTAAATAGCATAGGCCGTTCCAAGAAAATAGACCTCCCAAAAACGAGTGGGTTTCTAAGGGAAAAGCATCAGGTTCGGGAGGTTTTAAATTCTGGAACTAGCATAGGAAAAGCACCCTAGATCCCTAGGGTGCTTTTTTTGGGTGTCTGAACCTTCCGGGAAGCTGCGAGATAGCCTGATATTGCCGAAAAACTACTTTAACCGGACTATTCTCGCTTGAGAAAAATATGCTCATAGCTTCCCGGAAGGTAGATGGATGGTTACTTTGAGCTTCTCATTCATCCCGCAGGCGACGCTTCAACCGCGCGGCTAAGGTGCCCTCATCTGGAGGTTCCGGCGCCTTTTCCTTCGGTTTCGAGGGCGAGGCTTCTGGAGATAGGCCTTCGCCCGCGATCCTCGACGCATTCCCACGCGGCGATGTCTCTTCTGCGCGCTGTTCCCGGCGCTGACGCAAGGTCCCCGCCAGGGTGGGCGGCGCTTCCTTTTCGCGAGCGGGCGTCCGCGCTTCGAGGACTCTGCCCGTCGCCTGCGCCGTGATCTTGCGCACAAAGCGCGTGATCTCGTTGCGCGTGAGCGCCAATCGCCGCCAGGCAATATCTAATGGCCACAGGAAGACCGCCAGCCACAGCCAGATCATCCCCAGCGGCTGACCCGGCGCGCGACCGCTTAGATCGTGTGCGAAGACGTTCGCCGCCGAGGTCGCCAAGGTCGCCTCGGTGCGTTGGGCTAGTCGCGTCAGCGCCGCTTCTGCGTCGCCAGGGACGGTCTCTGCCGGCGCCGGCGGCGACCATCCCACGGTGAGATGACGATCCCCGTGAAGGGCGAGCAGCAGCCCGGCTTGCCCCCGCAGCGAAAACGATCCCTCGTAGCGTCCGGGGGCCGTCTGCCTCAGGGGCACGGTCCGCATCTCCTCTTCGGCGGCTGTCGCCCTCGTTTCCATTGGGGATTGCACGGCTAACTGCAAATCCAATCCATCGACGTAGGCGCCCTCGTCATCGATGATGTCCGCCGTGACGTGGGCCGTCTCGTCCTCCGCCTGGATTTGCAGCGCGATGCCCTCATCCGCCGGGGGCGGGAGCACGTGACGCGCGATGCTGCTCCAAAAGCGCGAGAAGGCTTCCCACGACGTCCAGCCCGCCGCCCAACGCCCGGAGGCATCCGAGGTCCAGGCTACGGAGCGGCCCAGGCCGTATTGCCACACCGCCAGCAGCGGATCGCCCTCCAGCGCCTCCCAGACCACCTGCGCCGCCGATTTGGGCGTCGTCGCGACGTAGCCTTGCAGCGGCGGCGTCGCCTGGATGCCGGCCACCGGCGCCCACGTCGTTACCGGCGCCGGGTAGAAGCTCTCCTCGACGATGTAGGAGCGCTTGGCGCGCGCCGTCTCCTCCGCGAAGATCGCGGGCAGATCGGCCGCTTGCTCCGTGAGATAGAAGCGCCCGTTGCCGGCCTCCGCCAATTGCTGCAAGAAAGGGACATCGCGCCCTGATCCGATAGCCACGACGCTGACCGTCGTCTCCGCTGCGACTAACTCCTGCACCTCGGCTAACGCGCCCTCCTGGTGCTCGGCGTCAGCGCCGTCGGCCAGCAGGAGGAGGTGACGTTGGACGCCGGGCATGCGCGCCTCATCTCGCAAGAGATCGCCCGTGTAGATCAGGCTATCCCGCACGTAGATGCCGCCGCCGCCCGCCTGCAAGCGTTGCAATTGGGTGATGAGCGCCTCGCGCTCGGCCATCGTGACCGGCCCTAACGTATCCGCCGGCCGATCATCGTAGGCCACGACGGCCAACATGTCCGCGTCATTGAGCGTCTCGGCCACGCGGATCGCGGCCTCGCCGGCCAGGCGGATCTTGGTCATCCCGGCCTCCTCCACCCCCATGCTGCCGGATTTGTCGATGACGATGGCCATCGCCAGGGGCGGGAAGCGCTGCGGATCGCGCACGCGCATCTCCACGGGCAGCGCCTCCTCCAACGGCGTGCCCAGCCATCCGCCGACGCCGTAGCTCTGCGGGCCGCCCACGGCCACCAGCCCGCCGCCCAGATCGCGCACGAAGCTGCGCAGCGCCTGGAGCGTCTGCGGGGAGAAGTCGCGCGCCGGCGTGTTGACCAGCGCCAGCGCGGCGTAATCCGCCAGCCCCTGCACGCTCATCGGGAGCGCGTTGGCTTCGGCTTCCTCGATGGTGAGGCCGCTCTGCGCGAGCGCGCGCCCTAACGCCGCCCGCTCCTGCGCCTCGCCCACGATCAAGACGCGCGGCGGCCCCTCGACGCGGACCCAACCGTCGGCGCAGTTGTTCTCGGCAAAGGTGTCGTTGGCCTCGTCCGGGTGCAGGCAGACGCGCACGGGCGTCAGCCCCGGCGCCTGCGCCTCGAAGGAGACCAGGCGGGTCTCGGATGCCTCGGTCAAGGTCCAATCCTGTCGCCCCACGCCGCCCGCCGCCTGCCAGGTGAGCGCCAGCGCCTGCGGCTGGTTGGTGTTGGCCGTCACCCGGACGGGCGCCCGGTCGCCGGGGTAGACGCGCGCGGGCAGGTTCAGATTCGCCAGCCACACCTCCGCGCGCTCGCCCGTCTCGCCCACGGTGACCAATTGCACATCCACGCCCTGGGCCGTCGCCTCGCGCAGGGCCGCCGCCGCCTCTCCCGTGGTCTGGAGGCCGTCGCTGAGCAGCACCATGCGGGAAGGCGCGCCCGTGGGCAGCAGCGCCAACCCCAGCCGCACCGCCTGCTCGATGTCGGTCGCGTCGGCGCGGGGCGCCGTGGCGATGTCGCCCAACTCCGCGCCGGTGGAGAGCGAGCGATCCACCCACGCCTCTCCGCCGAAGACGACGATTCCGGCGCGGTCGCCGGGCGCCTTTTCGGCCAGCGCATCCGTCACGAACGCGACCTCCTCCTCCCACGCCTCGCGGGTGCTGGCCGAGCGATCCAGCAAGAAGACGACGGCCAAATCGCGCGTCCGGCGCATCCAGCGCAGATCCAAGAGCGAGAGCAGGAGCAGGATGAACAGCACAGCGCGCAACACCAGCGGTCCTGGCGCGACTCGGCGTCCCCAGCGGGCCAGCGTGGCTTTTATTTCTTTTAGGGATGAGAAGGGTAGCAGGCCGCGCAACTCACGCCCCCACCACAGACCTGCTTCGATCAAGAGCAGGGCCAATGCCGCCGCCGCTATCCAGGCGCGCACCTCGCGCCAGCCCTCGGTCTCCGGCGCTGTGGGCGCGATCACCTGTTGCCCGACTTGGATCTCGCGTGGGCGGAGGTCGCTCTCGGCGCTATCCAACAGACTGAGCGCCGCGTAGCGCGTGACAGCTCCGGCGGCGGTCTCCGCCTCGATGCGGTAGAGGCCGGCGGCGCTTGAGCTTACATCTACCTGCGGCTGATCTAGATCCATGGGGAGCGATGCGCCATCGGGCGTGACTAACGTGGCCGCCGTGGCGTCGGGGGGGAGGGGCGGCGTCCAAGGTTCGCCCGCCGGGTGGGGCGTCACCGGCGTGGAGGAGACGGCCGGCATCAGCCAGCCGACCAAATTCGAGGTCAGGATGGGGAAAGCAAGGCGCAGCGGCAGATCCGAGTCGTGGAGATCGAAGGCCGTGCACGCGATGCGCTGGCCGGGGCGCTCGATGGCCCACAGCAGCGGGCCGGCGGCGGTCTCGATGAGCACATCGGCGTCGGCGGGCGGCTCGTAGCGGCGCGCGCGCGCCACGTGGACGTTCTCCCAATCGACGTAGTGCAGCAGGGGATGATCCCATTCCCCGCGCGCGGCCGTCGTCGGCGTGATCACGGCGCCCGGCTCGCCGCACGGCGTCCCCGCCCCGGGCGCTATCAGCCAGAGATTGGAGGTGGGCAGCGTGCCGGTGAGGGGGCCATCGACGACGGTGAGGCCCGGCGCGGGCGTGGCCAGTTCGCCCCCCGGCAGTGTGTCCGTCGTCGCCAACTCAGTGCCGGGGAGGGAACGCAACGCCTGGTGCAAGAATCGATTCCCCGGCGTGACCAGCAGCACCGATGCGGCCTGGTGGGCGGAGAAGGCGACCCAGGCGCGGTCATCTAAGCGGAGCGCATCTTGGGTGGGGGGCGCGGCGTCGAGCTGCACCTCGGCCCAGGCCGTGACGGGCACGCTCTCGAAGGTCAGCGCGACGTCGCTCTCGGCGGGCAGGTCGACGGCGCGATGGGCGACCACGCTGCCATCCGCCGTCAACGTCACCTCACGCGCGGTCGCCGGGCCGGCGTTGTGCAGGCGCACGAAGGCCGTCCAGCCGCCGTCGTGGCGGCGCAGGGAGAAGGCGACGACGCCGACGTTGGCCTGCTCGCCGCCCACGGGCAGCACGCGCACGTCGCCCGGCAGCGCGGGGATCGGGGCCGAGATGGCGGCGTCCGTCACCAGCAGCGTCGTCACCTCCTCGCCGGCCGCCGATCCGGCGGCCAACGCGGCGGCGGCTTGCCAATCGGCCACGCCATCCGTCGGCGCGATCTCGTCCAGGGCCTGGCGCAGGGCGCGCGCGTCGCCGCCGCGCAGCCACAAGCGCGGGCGGGCTTCCACGGTGATGAGCGTCACCGTGTCGGCGGGCGAGAGCGCGGCGGCCACGTCGTGCAGTTCGCGCACGGCGGCCGCGAAGCGCGTCCCGCCGTCGGGATGCGCCCCCTGCATGCTGGCGGAGACATCCAACAGGAGGATGGCTTGGCCGTGCACGGCCAGCGGCGTCGGCAGGGCGGGGCGCATCAGCGCCAGCGTCAGGCTTAGGAGCGCCAGCAGTTGGAGCGCCAGCAGCCAGTTGCGACGCAATTTCTGCCACGGGCGGTTCGCGTGGCGGTCACGGGCGGCGGCCTCCCACAGCAGCAGGCTGGGGACGGTGACCGGGCGCCTTCTGAGGCGCAGCATATAGAGCAGGATGATGGGAATCGCTAAGAGGGAGGTCAATCCTGCCCACGGGTTTAGGAATTGGATGGGCATAGTTCACAAATAGCAAAGCATCAAAGCGGCAAATAACAAAGTGGCAAGTAGGATGTGGGTGCAAAGCGTCCGGTGCAGTGGTTCGGTAGGTGTGGTGAGAGGTTCTGTTTTTAGGTCGTCCTGGGTCCAATCGAATCGAATTTTATGGACGTGCGGTGCATCTAATGGATTGTACCCAAGCCCTGGGTAACTGCAAGCATATTGCTCAAAAAAGTAAACAGGCCGCCCTCACTTGGCGGCCTGTTTAACGGCACTCCACTTCGTTTCGTGCCTGGCTACGAATGGGTTGTTACGCGGTGCTGGTAACGGCTTCGGAGCGTTTTTCCCAGACGACCAGGAGGGGGACGGCGACGCAGAGGGAGGTGAAGGTTTGGCTGACCATGCCGACCAGCATCACGGAGATGAAGGGTTTGATGGAGTCGCCGCCGAAGAGGATGAGCGAGATCATCACGAACATCGCGTTCAACTGCGTGGCGATGGAGCGGTGCATAGTCTCCAACACACTGCGGTTGACGATCATCTCGAACGGCTCCAGGCGATGGCGCGGGATGTTCTCGCGGATGCGGTCGAAGACGACGATGGTATCCTGCACGGAGAAGCCGATGACGGTGAGCACGGCGGTGAGGAAGAGCGCGTCCGCCTCCCAGCCCTGGAGGATGCCCATCAGGGCGTAGAAGCCCAACACGACGATGACGTTGATGGTCATCGCGACAATCGAGACGACGCCGTAGCGCAAGGGGTGGGGCACCTTGCGGAATGAGAACCAGATGAAGGCCAGGACGGCCAGCGCGGAGAGGGTCACGGCCTGGACGGCCCGCGCGGCGACATCCGCGCCCACGGTCGGCTCGACGGTGTGCCAGTTGGAGCGCCCGCGGTCGATGGCCCCGACCTCTTCGTCTAAATCGTCCAAGAGCGACTGTACCTCTTCCGCCGAAGCGAAGCTGGTGCGTACCTGCCACACGTGCTCGTCTCTGCCCCCCAGCTTCTGGATGATGGGGGCGCCAAAGCCGTGATCGGCGAAGACCTCGCGGATGGCGGTCTCCGAGGCTTCCTCGTAGAATTCCACGACGAAGAGCGTCCCGCCGGTGAAATCGATGCTGATGCGGAGCGCCTGACCGTTGAACATAATGGCCGAAACAATCAGGGCCACGAGGCTTAGTCCAATGAGCGCGCCGGCAATTGTGAAAAAGAGTCGTCGTTGTTGTACAAAGTTAATCATTGCTTATCTCCCTTTTTAATTCCTACTTGCCTACGCTGCCTATAAACCCAACAGCCAGGGATGCTCTTGGATGTTATCGCCAAACCACAGTAAGCCGACGCGCACGAGGGTGCGGGTGACGAAGATGGCGGTGAAGAGGTTGATGAGGGTCCCCAGGGCTAGGGTGAAGGCGAAGCCCTTCACCAGGCTGGCGGCGAACGCATTGCCGAAGGAGTAGAGGATGAAGCAGGTGAGCAGCGTGGCTAAGTTGGAATCGCGGACGGAGGTCCAGGCGCGCGCGAAGCCCGCCTCGGCCGCGCGTCGCAGTGAGCGCCCGCGTCGCAGCTCCTCTTTCATCCGCTCGAAGACGAGGATATTGGCGTCGACGGCCATCCCCACGGAGAGCAGGAAGCCGGCGATCCCCGGCAGGGTAAGGGTCACTGGGATGAGTTTGTAGCTCAGTAGGTTGAGCAGCACGTAGAGGCCCAGCGCCAGGTCGGCGGCGAGGCCGTTGAAGCGATAGTAGACTAACATAAAGAGCAGCACGATGCTCAGGCCGACAACGCCGGCGCGGATGCTCTTTTGGACGGAAATTTCGCCCAACTGCGGGCCGATGGTCTGGTAGCTTTCGATTCTCAGGGGGATGGGCAGGGCGCCGGCTTGCAACTGGATCGCCAGTTGGCGCGCGGCATCTGCCGTGAATCCGCCCTGGATGACGCCCTCGCCGCCGGGAATTTGGGAGTTGATGGTGGGGCAGGAGAGGATTTGTTTATCTAACACGATGCAGAGCGGCTGCCCCACGTGGGCGCCGGTGAAATTCGCGAAGGTGTCGGCGGCGGCGGGCCGTAGCTCGAAAGCGACGACCGGCTGGCTTGTCTGGGGATCGCGTGTGGCGTAGGCGGTTCTCAAGTCCGCGCCGGTCAGGATCGTCTCGAAGACCAAGGTCTCGGTGATGGGCGCGTTGGGGCGGGCGGGGATCGGTTCCACGCCGCCGAAGTCAGTGCGCACGGTGACGCCGGGGAACATGATCTCTTGGGGCGTGTTCGGCGGCGGGTTGACGAACTCCAGCAGGGCGGTCTCTTGGATGGTCTCGACCGCGCGCTCTGGGTCTTCGATGCCGGGGATCTCCACGATGATGTGCTCATCGCCCTGCACCTGGACGACCGGCTCGGTGAGGCCGAGGGCGTTGACGCGCCGCTCGACCGTCTGGCGGGCCATCTCGATGGCGCCGACTTCGATGTCCGCGCCTTCGGGCAGATCGGCGACCAGGAGCAGCTTAGAGCCGCCCTGAAGATCGAGGCCTTGGCGGAATTCGATGTCGCGCATACCCTCCGGCTGCCATACGATGAGGTTGGTCAGCCAGTCGGGGTGCTGGGCGGGGATGACTAAATAGGCCGCGACGGCGGCCAAGATGAGAATTAAGACAAATCTGAAGATGGTACGTTGTCTTTCCATAGGGACTCCCTCGTTTAAAGTCAAAGGTCGAAAGTCAAAAGTTAAAAAGTCGAAGGCTCATATAGGAAATCAGGTGAAATTGTCCCACCGTTCACCCAGCAGTTTAATTTGGACACAAAGCATCACCGAGAAGGCACAGAGAGGCACGGAGAAATGATTTTCTCTGTGTATCTCTGTGAAAAACTCCGTGAAACTCTGCGGAACTATAGGCAAGCATTGTTTACAACCAACTTCACCTAATATCCAACAAGAGCCAAAGTCGAAAGTCAATTGCGAGTAAAATGCACAATCGAAGATTATAAGGTCAGCAAAGGGGTTTGTCAAGCAGGGGTGGGGAGCAGGGCAAACGAAGCAGTTCTGGGGTGTCCAAGATACACGAGGTTGTACGCTAAGCGATTTATCACGCACATCAACCCCAACTTCGTTTGCTTTGAGCTTGGTTAAGGCCGTTCCAAGAAAATAAGTCTCCCGAAAACAACCAGTTTTCTGCCTGTGGCCCTCCTGTGGCCCTCCTGTG
>CAYXVS010000103.1:0-10303 GCA_964468735.1 uncultured Anaerolineales bacterium
GTTGATACTGCTGTCAGCGTGATACTTGGGGTTGCTTTTGTCGAGTTGCAATTCACAATCACGCTGACATCATCGAGTACAAAGTCCGTCTTATACTGATCATCACCCGTAGCTATAAAACGCAGCCGCACCGGTTGCCCAGCCCACGCGCTGAGATCGAACAAATGATGATCCAGGTACCACCACACTAACGCCTCATCCGCATTGGAGAGGTGCAATACTTGGTGAATCAGTTGGCCTTGCTCATCCTCCAACACGGCGTAGAAATTGTCATAATCGTAGGGGGCAGTTTCTGTCGTGGTGATTGCTACATAGAAACTAACCTCTAGCGTGGTCGTGCCAAGTGGCACACGCAAGTCTCGGTAGAGTACGTCATTCGCATTGTTATAGCCACCCAGCCAAGCGGCCCAATCTCCAGTGTGCGGCGCAATAATGGTCAAGTCACGAATAATCGGCGCGGGAGCATTCTCAACCCACCCAACTGCACCTTGCTCAAAACCGCCATTTTGGATCAGTTCTTTACCTTCAGGACATACAAAGTGGTTGCGCAAGACGGTTGGCAGATAGAGATTGCAAACGCCCCCGACACAGACCGTATACTGCAACGGCCACCAGCGCCGTCCGGCTGCAGTTTCACGATTACTGAAATACACACCATCAGGATCATTAGTGTTGCGCAAGTCGAAGACCAAAGTCGTCGCATCACCAACTTGTAATTCGCTGGGTACCGTTATCGGCCAATTGGTGATTTGATGGGTCGGCTTGCCGTCGCCTTGTACCAAGTTCGCGACATCAATGGTCTGAACTGTACCAACGGCGCGATTATTGACCAGCCAGTAGGCCACCAACTCAATCTCATCCCCCCAATCAATGGCTCCGGTGTTCTGTGACAAGAGGGTCACATTGTAACTGTTGCCCGGAAACATCGTTGGCGGTGTAGTCTCACCACCGCCCCAATCCACTTGCAGTGGATTCCAACGGTAGGTGGGCGACTGAATGCCGTCCGCTTGGAGATTGTTCACCGTGCGCAGATTCACGCCCGTGTAATAGTGGAACAGGATTTGCTGAAAGTGTTCCCATCGTGGATATTCGACACCTGTGTCGCCAGCTCTATCTAACCCCATTGCCCAACGTTGTGCGCCCCATTGCCCCATCCCTGGAGCAGAGCCGCTGGCGTCTATGGCGCTAACCGGATCGTAAACAGATTCCAGGTAATCCCGGTCGGCAACGTCCAGCGAATATTCCCCGGTGGTTGAACGGTATTCGGCATCAATGGGATGCGTGCCGGTTTGGTTGACCAGGTAGAGGTCAGCTACACGTGCGACAATAGCGTGGTAGTGGCTTCTCGTTGTCTCTGGAACGTCAACATAATACGGACGGAATACCTGAGCATTGATTTGTTGCCCACTCTCGACTTTATAGTCCCAAAAGCCGCATTGATTGGTATTGTCTAACGTTATCTCGTGCGGATCGCCGTATTGACCCGCGTAATTCAAGCGAAACCAGGTGAAGGTACGAATGGCAATACTCATTGCTTCCAAAGATGCGTCTTCCCAGCGATTATCATGGGCGGGCAAGGTGACATTACCAGCCGCCGGGTTGGGTCCCATTTCACCGATAAGCACGCCAGCCACATAAAAATCTAATGGAAATTCTCGAGCGAAGGGTCTAGTTTCCCCCATCACCTCCCAATCGTCTAAATGATCCCAACCAACCTCAACCCACACCATAGCAGGCGGAGTCGCCTTTTGATCGTCAGGACGATCTACGCAAATTGGGACTTGGGCTTGCGCGAGGTTGCGTGTAGAGCCATTTGCAATAACCCAACTTGCAACTAGGCCTAGCACCATCAAGAGGATGAAAAGTCGTGTCCGTGTAGAATGTAACATACTCACTGGCTCTCCCGTTACTGTTTTTCAACCAAGATCAACAACATCGCCCCACTTGTTGGCGTGCGATTATAAGCAATGAATTGCCCGTTAGGAGACCAACAGAGACCACGAAACTCAGTTTCTTCTAGCGGTAAAGCATAAACCTGTTGAGTAGCAATTTCACCCAAATACAATGTCTCATCATCTCGGAACAAAATCAAGCTACTGTTAGGCGACCAGGCTATGTTCGTGCGAGAGTTGTGTTCTATTTGCGCTACTAATGAACCATCCGTTTGCACAATATGAATTTGTGTACATGCTGGCTCCAACCGTTGTGGATGGCAACGAGGCTCAAAGGCAAACATTTCCTCATTAGGAGACCAAGATATCGGTGATGAATCAGGCCTTGCAATATGATGTATTATTTCACCTATATTGTCCTTAATCTTTACTACCGAAAATCGGGCCTCACCACGGGCTTGAAAGACCAACCAATTACGATTCGGTGATAATTGATAAACAGCAATATATGGATCAGTTTCAGTCTCACCTATGATTGTAAATGGCTTTACTTCTTTATTAGCAGTGTTTATCGTGTACAAGTGCCCATGAAAATCAGCGAAAAGGATAGTACGATTATCTAGCCAGGAGATACTACGAGCACCTTCAAATAACTTTGTAGAACCATTTCGATTTATTTGGGATATCCAAAGTTCATCAACAAAAATACCTTCAACAACTTGTCTGTGGATATAGGCTACCGATTTACTATCAGGAGACCATGCTACCTGCGTAGTAGAACTAGCTAACTGCTTTTCTGGTACTCCTTTAGTATCAGCTAGCCATAAATCATAATCACCAACTCTCATCACCCCCCAATCAGGCGGGTCATCGGCGTGTTTGCCTTCCAGAACTTCACCTGTGGCAATATGCAATAATGTGTGCTGTCCATCAGGAGACCAACTATCAAACTCCACTCCAATTTGCTCCAGATTCAAGTCTCGCTCAGAAGTTAGATTGCGTGTTTGATAAGTTTGTCTAAATAGTTCCTCCAAATCAACCGTTTCTTGAATCTCAAAATCGTCAATTGTTTCTGGTGGAACAAATACTGGTTGTGGCGCCGCTTGCCCGGCAGGCAAATTGCCACAAGCAGCAAGTAATGTAACCAACACAACGCCTATTGATACTAACAACACTTTCCTATTCATCTTTACATCTCCGTGTTTCATATACCTCTATTGTAACTGCTTTTGACGTGTTTTAGCGGGCTAACTAAGAGACCTTTCTCCCTCTCTCCCTCTCTCCCTCTCTCCTTGTCTCCTTGTCTCCTTGTCTCCCTTGTCCCCTTGTCACTTCTCGCCCTCGACGCGCCAAAATTCACGTTCCTCTTCCCATGCCGCGATCATCTCCGCCGGTGGGTTGACGACGATGGCCTCCGCGTCGGCGGTGACGGTCCCATCGGGCAGGCGAATCTCGGCGGCGACTTGGGCGGAGCGCTGTCGCTCCGCCACGACCCAGCCTACGGCGGTGAGCGGCGTCTCCGTCGGCGTCGGCGCGCGATAGCGCACCTCCAGCTTCGCCGTCACCCAGAAGGCGGTCTCCTCGCGCCCGACGTTGATGGCCCGGCCAGAGACCTCATCCAAGATGCTGGCCAGCACGCCGCCGTGCGTCACGCCAGGATAGCCTTGATAGGGCGCCGGGATCACAAAGGGCGCCTTCACCTGCCCGGCCTCCGGATCGTTGTAGAAATCCATGTGCAGCCCCACAGGATTTTCGCGGCCACAGACAAAGCACATGCGGGAGTTTCCCTGTAAGCGCCAGTGCTCAGGAATCTCCCGCCCGTCCTCTTTTTTCATAGTTGTTTCTCCTCTCGCTCGTTCACCCTTGCGAAGGTTGCTCAGGCTCTCTTACCCGGCTTTATCGCTGATAGACCCAAAGCTTGTGGCTTAAAATTCCATCAGGAACCTTCGCAAGGTTTCATTTTTCCTCGCGCATGTACGATTGGCCCAGCGCGGCCGGCGCTCCGACGCGATGTTGCAGGCCCTCCCACCACGTCATCGCGATCAAGACCGCGATGGTCATCAGATAGGGGAGCATGTTCAGGTAGGCCGCCGGGATTGTCGCGCCGGCTGCTTGGAGGCGGAACTGCACGGCGTTGATGCCGCCGAAGAGGATCGCGCCCAAGCTTGCGCGCGCCGGATTCCACATCGCGAAGATGACCAGCGCGATGACGATCCAGCCGCGCCCACCGGTGATGTTCTCCGACCAGCCGGGCGTGTAGGCCAACGAGAGATGCGCCCCGCCCAATCCGACCAACATCCCGCCGAAGATGGTGTAGAGGTAGCGCACCCGCATCACGTTGATGCCCATCGCATCCGCCGTCTGGGGGCTCTCGCCAACGGCGCGCAGGTTGAGGCCGTTGCGCGTCTTGTAGAGATAGTACCACGCTATCGGCACGGCGAGAAACAGGAAGTAGACCAGAATATCCTGCTCGAAAAGCGCCCCCAGGACGGGAATTTGGCTCAGAACGGGAATTTTGAAGGCGGTGAACTTGGGGCCGACCAGGCCGACCAGGTAGTAGCCGTTGGATTCTGGTCCAAGGCGTTGGCCTAAGAAGCTCGCCAGGCCGCTGCCGAAGAGGGTGATGCTCAGGCCGCTGACGACCTGATTGGCGCGCATCGTGACGGTTAAAAAGGCGTGGATGGCGGCCAGCGTCCCGCCGACGATCATCGCGACCAGGAGGCTCAGCCAGGGGCTGCCGGTGTAGTGGGCGGTGGCGAAGGCCGTCACCGCGCCCATCAGCATCATCCCCTCCAGGCCCAGGTTGAGGATGCCGGAGCGCTCGGTGTAGATCTCGCCGATGGTGGCGTAGACCAGCGAGGCGCCGGCCCGGACCGTGATGGTCAGGAGTGAGGTCAAGAGGGCGATCATGCTTTCACCTCCTTTGCTTCCTCGGTTTGCTGCGGTTGGATGATCTGGAGGCGATATTCCGTGAAGAGGCTGCCAGCCAGCATCGGGATCAGGATCAGCCCCTGGAGCACGCGCCCGACGGCGGCCGGCAAGCCCATCATAATCTGGACTTGGTCGCCGCCGACCAACAGCGCGGCCATCAGAATCGCCACGAAGATGATGGCGATGGGGTTGAGTTGCGCCATCCACGCGACGATGATGGCGGTGTAGCCATAGCCGATGGCGAGGCCTTGCTGCAAGCGGCGCGAGATGCCCAGCACCTCGCTCGCGCCGGCCAGGCCGCTGAGCGCGCCGGAGAGCAGGAGCGCCAGGACGATGTTGCGCGGGATATTGATGCCCAAGTAGCGCGCGGCGGTCTGGTTCTCGCCGATGATCTGGAGTTCGAAGCCCCAGCGCGTGCGCTTGAGGACGAACCAGAGCACGGCGGCCAAAATCAGCGCGAAGATCAGGCCCAGATGGACGCGCCCGGTGATGCGCGGGAGCCACGCCGTCTCTGAGAATTGGGCCGTGCCAGGGAAGCCGTAGCCGCCCGGATCGCGCCAGGGGCCGTTGTAGAGGTTGTTGGCGAAGAGGATCGCGACGTAGTTGAGCATCAAGGTGGTCAGGGTCTCATCTACCTTGAGATAGGCTTTGAGCAGCGCCGGTAGGCCGGCCCACAGCGCGCCCGCCGCGATGCCGATGATGAGCGACATCGGCAGCAGCGCCCAGGCCGGCAGGCTCTGTGCCCAGTAGAGCGCGACCCAGGCCGCCGCCACGCCGCCCAACGTCAATTGCCCCTCCGCGCCGATGTTCCAGAAGCGCATCTGGAAGGCGATGGAGACGCCTAAGCCGGTGAGCATCAGCGGCGTCGCTTTGACTAAGGTCTCGGTGAAGTTGTACCATGATCCAAACGCGCCCCGAAACATCGCGGCGTAAGTGGCGACCGGATTCACGCCAGAGACGATCAAAAGGATAGCGCCCAGGATCAAGGAGGCGAAAAATGAGCCGATGGGCACCAGGATCATCGCTTTACGCGAGAGTGATTTACGTTTTTCAAAGACGATTTGCATAAATGGACTCCTAACGTGGATAAATCAGAACCAGAAGGTTTTTACCGCAGAGGTCGTTGAGAACGCTGAGAAAAAATTAGGAATCTGTTTAGTTTTATTAGCAAGCCAAGGTGCAACGCACTTGAACTGAAGGAAGGCGCCGTCTCATACAGTATATGCCTGGCGACAAGCCCAAAAGTGCGTTGCACCTCACAAGACTAAACGATTACAAAATAAGGAATCTCTGCGATCTCCGCGTGCTCAGCGGTGAATTTTTGCTCGTTGGATAAGGACTCTGTCATCAAGGTACTACGTGACCGCGCCGACGGTTTCGGCCTTGACTTCGGCCTCGTCGCGCCTGTGACCGGCCATCATCAATCCCAACAGCTCGATGTCCGCGTCGTCCGAGGGCACGATGCCCATCACGCGCCCCTCGAAGAGGACGGCGATCCGGTCGGCGATGGACATCAGCTCCTCCAGATCCTCGGAGATGAGGAGGACGGCCCGTCCCCGCGCCCGTTGATCTAAGAGCAACTTGCGCACGCTCTCGGTGGCGCCGACGTCCAATCCGCGCGAGGGATAGACGGCCACCAGCAACTCTCCGCATGCATCGATCTCGCGGGCCAGGATGGCCTTCTGGATGTTGCCGCCGGAGAGGAATTTGATGTGGGTCTTCGGCGTGGGCGTGGAGATGCTGAACGCATCGATCATCCGCCGGGCGAATTCCAGAATCCGCTGCGGGCGCAGGACGCCGCCTTCGGCGAGCGGGGCCTTGCGGTAGCCCTTCATCGCGATATTATCGGCGACGGCCATATCGCCCACCACGCCCATGCCGATGCGATCCGCCGGAATATGGCTCACGCCGGCCCGGATGACGTCCAAGGGCGGGCGATTGGTCACATCGACGTTGTTGATGATGATCTGACCGCGCACGACCTCGCGCAGGCCGGTGACGACCTCGGCCAACTCGCGCTGGCCGTTGCCGGCCACGCCCGCGATGCCTAAGATCTCCCCCTGGTAGATCTCCAGCGAGAGGCCCTCGAGCGTGGGCAGGCCTTTGTCGTTGTAGGCGTGGACCTCCTTCAGCTCGAGTACCACCTCGCCGGGCGTGCACGGCTCTTTTTCCAGGCGGAAGAGCACCTCGCGCCCGACCATCAACTGGGCCAATTCCTGGGGGCTGGTCTTCGCGGTCTTCTTGGTCGCGACCACGCGACCATGCCGCAAGACGCAGACGCGCTGGGAGAACGCGATCACCTCATCCATCTTGTGGGTGATGAAGATGGCGGACTTGCCCTCGTCCGTCATCCGCTCCAGGATCTGGGCCAGTTCGTGGGCCTCCTGGGGCGTGAGGACGGCGGTCGGCTCGTCCAAGATCAAAATCTCGGCGCCGCGATAGATCTGCTTGAGGATCTCCACGCGCTGCTGCTCGCCCACGCTGAGTTGCCAGATGCGCGCGGTTGGATCGACGTCCAAATTATAGCGGGCTGAAATATCCTGGATGCGCTTGTGGATTTTTGTCATATCCGGGACGAAATCGAGGTCATGCACTCCCAGGATGATGTTCTCGGCCACCGTCATCTTGGGGATGAGCATGAAGTTCTGGTGCACCATGCCGATGCCCAAGGCGTCCGCATCGCTGGGGGAGTGGATCTCCACGCGCTCGCCGCGCACGTAGACCTCTCCCTCATCTTGGCGATAGAGGCCGACCAGGACGTTCATCAGCGTGCTCTTGCCCGCGCCGTTTTCGCCCAACAGCGAGAGCACCTCGCCGGGATACAGTTCCAGATCGACGTGATCGTTGGCCAAAACGCCGGGGAAGCGCTTGGTGACATCGCGCATTTCCAAAACAGGTGTTGATTTTTCATTCATGATTTTATCTCGCTTGGTTGGCTATCCTTGCGAAGGTTGCAAATAAGTACCTTGATGCGATATCTTTTCTGATGATAACAATGCGGGGGCGGGGCTAAACCCCCCGCCCCCGTTGATGCTATGTGTGAAGTTTATTCTTCCGGCAGGGAGCCGACAACGCCCTCGACGAAGAAGCTCATATTGAGCATCTCTTCATCGCTCATGCACTCGCCCTCGGCGACGATTTCTTCGCCGGCCTGGTTGTTGATCGGCCCGCAGAAGACATCCCAATCGCCCAAGATCCGCTGGCGCTCAGATTCGACCAAATCGCGCACGTCCTGCGGGACCTTCGGGCTGTACTCCGCTAACGCGACGACGTCATCCTCGATGCCGCCCCAATACTGATGGGTCTCCCAGGAGTCGTTCAGCGCTTCGCCGATGGTGTCCTTGTAGTAGACGCCCCACTGCCACACCGGGCTGGTGAGCACGGTATCGCCCACGAAGGAGCGCATATCGGAGTCATAGCCGATGCTCAGCGCGCCGCGTTCCTGCGCGGCTTTCTGCGGCTCGGTCGTGTCCTGGTGCTGGGCGATAATATCGACGCCCTGATCCAACAACGCCACCGCCGCCTCGCGCTCGACCACCGGGTCGTACCAGGTGTTACTCCAGACGACGCGCACCTCCGCGTCGGGGTTGACCTCACGCACGCCCAAGGTGAAGGCGTTGATGCCGCGCACAACCTCTGGAATGGGGAAGGCCGCGACGTAGCCGATGCTGTTAGCTTCCGTCATTGAGCCGGCGACCAGGCCGGAGAGATACCGGGGCTGATACATCCGCCCGAAGTAGGTGGCCATGTTATCGCGGGTCTTGTAGCCGGAGCAGTGCTCAAAGATCACATTGGGAAATTCTTCCGCCACCTCGTACATGTGATCCATGTAGCCAAAGGAGGTCGCGAAAATCATACCATAGCCCTCTTGGGCGTATTGGCGAATCACGCGGGCCGAGTCGGGGCCTTCGGGGACATCCTCGATGTAAGCGGTTTCCACGAGATCGCCAAACTCTTCATCGACCGCCTTGCGTCCTTGATCGTGCTCATAGGTCCAGCCGAGATCTCCCGGCGCCCCGATGTAGACAAAGGCCACTTGCAATGGATCATCTTCCGAAGCGACCTGTTCTTCTTCCTGCGCGCCGCCGCAGGAGGTGAGCGTCAACGATGCGACCATAAGCAGCGCTAAAAGCAACGACGTGTATCGTTTCAACATATTTCCTCCATCTAATGTTAGTTAAATGTTCGTTATCTAAAGGGTAAATGTAAGATGTGAAATGTAAATGGGACCTTAGACTGTCGGATTTGCGTATCACCTCCTTGTCGCGTCGAGATAGGCCAGCGGTAATGTGGTCGGAACTGGGGCGCGGGACATCCATACCGTTCTTGTGGGGAACGTCCATATCACGACTGAGGTATTCAACCTTCTCTTACGATTTGCTTGGGTGGTCATTGTCAGATGTCAGGCAACTTGATACCTTCCTATCATAGTTAAGCGAGAAGGCTTGTCAAGCTTTAGATTTCCTTCCTTTGACGTGATGGGTGACACTTTAGTGATCAGGACTTGATCTCATCCAACACCAGCGGCGCGTCCATAAATTCCTTGTTGGTAAGCGTGATTTTATCCCGCGTCACCTGGAAGTGATCAAAATCGCGGGTGACGGAAGTCGCGGGGAAGATGGGTTGGGTCTCGTCCAGAATATCCCGCACCCGATAGCGCTGCGAAAGGTGATTCAACGCCAACATTCGCACCCCGGCGGCTTTGGCCAGCGTCGCGGCCTGCGCCGCCGTCAGATGGCCGAAGCGCTCCGCCATCTCCCGATCCTCCTCCAGATAGGTCGCCTCGCAGACGAGCAGATCGACGCCGCGCACGTAGTCCACCAGATTATCCACGCGCCCCACATCGCCGACGAGCGCAATGCTCACGCCGGGCTGCGGCGGCCCCAGCACATCATCCGGCGCGATCACCCGCCCATCCTCTAACGTGATGGCGTGGCCGTTGACCAACTCGCGGCGCTCCGGGCCGGCGGGCACGCCCAGCGCCTCCGCCTTATCGGGCAAGAAGGGGCGGCGCGGCTTCTCGCGGAAGAGATAGCCGTAGCAATCCGGCCCGCGATGGCTGACGGGGAAGGCCAGCACCTCGAACTCCTCATCTTCCATCAGCGCGCCGGGGTGAATGTCGATCAATTGCACGGGGACGGGCGGGCGCGCGCCGCGCAGCACCACGCGGAAGAGCAGATCCTTGATGCGCTCCAAAGCCCGCGCGCCGCCGTAGATTTCTATTTGATCCACCGCTTCCCAGCGGGCGAAGGTGGAGACCAACCCGCCCAGGCCCAGGATGTGATCCAAGTGGCCGTGCGTGATCAAGATGCGCTGCAAGCGGCGAAATCCCATCCCGCTGCGCAAAATCTGGCGCTGCGTCCCCTCGCCGCAGTCGATCAAAAAGCGTTCGTCTTGATAGAGCAACATCTGCGCGGGCATGCCGCGCTGAATCGAAGGGGCCGAGGCCGCCGTGCCTAAGAATACAAGTTCGAGCATAA